>JAXFXA010000048.1:0-39513 GCA_034091885.1 Corynebacterium sp. | reverse complement strand
GGTGCAATTTTGCTGCCATTCTTCTCCTTTATGACTTTCCTTATTGCAGTGCCTACCGGCGTTAAGTTCTTTAACTGGGTTGGCACCATGTGGAAGGGGCACATCACTTGGGAGACCCCAATGATTTGGGCAATGGGCTTTATGGCTACCTTCCTCTTCGGTGGTATGACTGGCGTTATGCTGGCAGCTCCGGCTCTAGACTTCCACCTGGCTGAGTCTTATTTCTTGATCGCTCATTTCCACTACACCTTGTTCGGTACCGTTGTCTTCGCTTCTTTTGCTGGCTTGTACTTCTGGTTCCCTAAGATGACCGGACGCATGTTGGATGAGCGCTTGGGCAAGATTCACTTCTGGCTGACGTTCATTGGATTCCACGGCACCTTCATGATTCAGCACTGGGTAGGCAACATGGGTATGCCTCGTCGCTACGCCGACTACCTCGCATCTGATGGGTTTACTACCTTCAACCAGATCTCTACGGTGTTCTCCTTCATTTTGGGCGCTTCCGTTCTGCCTTTGATTTGGAACGTTTTCAAGTCCTGGCGCTACGGCGAGATTGTCACTGTGGATGACCCATGGGGTTACGGCAACTCTTTGGAGTGGGCAACTTCCTGCCCGCCACCACGCCACAACTTCACCTCGTTGCCACGAATTCGCTCCGAGCGCCCAGCGTTTGAATTGCACTACCCGCACATGGTTGGTCGTTTGCGTGCAGAGGCTCACTACGGACACACTGCTCACATTGGTGAAGAAGAGCACAATGCAGGCAACACAGTGCAGGCTACTGAGCAGAAGTAATACAGACTGCTGACTTAGCGGCTGATTTACAATCCTCCTTGTTGAAGCTCCTACCGAGATTTCTCGGTAGGAGCTTCTGCCGTATTATTAGTACACGTGAATCCAACACATGCATTGATCATTACTGGCCCCAGCATTAGTGACGCACTTATTCGTTCCATTGAACCGGAACTGTCCGCACACGGGAGTACGGTTCTCGTGCGCCGCGGGGCCGGATACTGGGACGCTAAAGCTGGAACTACCCAGTTTGGTACTTACGCTGAGGAAGCGGAGTACCAAGGGGAGATCTTTGATGTCCGAGTTGATGATGTGGAGCAAACGCGTCGTGCTTTGAGCGAGCTCGTGGCTGCGCATAATGCCGATTTTGCCCTGTTGGAATATGACACATTGCCCTTTGCCCGTGGCCTAGTGTGCTTGGATTGTGATTCCACGCTTATTACTGGGGAAGTCATTGAAATGTTGGCGGCGCATGCAGGGCGGGAAGACGAAGTCGCTGCGGTGACTGAGCGCGCCATGCGCGGGGAGCTTGATTTTGAGCAGTCGCTTCGTGAACGAGTAGCAACGCTGGCGGGGTTAGATCAGTCGGTTATCGCTGAAGTAGCAGAGGCAATCGAATTGACCCCAGGCGTACGGGGCGCATTGCGCTTTTTATCATCCCGTGGTGTGCGTACAGCCGTTGTCTCCGGTGGGTTTATCCAAGTGATCACTCCCTTGGCGGAGCGCCTCAATCTTGATTTTGTGCGTGCCAATATGTTGGAGATTGAAGATGGAAAACTCACTGGCAAAGTGGTGGGTGAGGTCGTCGACCGTGCGAGGAAGGCAGAATTGCTGCGCGAGTTTGCTGCTGAGGCCAATATCGACATGGAGCACACTGTTGCCATCGGCGACGGTGCCAACGACATTGACATGCTTAATGCAGCAGGAATGGGCATAGCATTCCAAGCGAAGCCTGCACTGCGTGAACACGCTGACGTAGAAATTGATCAACCTAGCCTTGCAGGTTTGCCGTTTATCGTCTTGACTGTCAACCACGGGCTTCGCGACGCCTAGTCGCTGTAACGAATGCTGTAACGAATGCACCTATGACCGTAATGAGTTCGCATCCTTCGGAGAAATTTTCCCAAGCGTGGGAGCGTTTGGCTGTGGCTACCTCCAGCCGCAGTTGGCGCGAGGACGTAGAAGACCCGGCTCGCCCTGAGACCGTGCAAGCCATGCAGATCGTGTTGAACCTGCCCAAGGCAGCACCGCCTGCTCGGCATGTGGCACTAAGCGCTGCGGCGCGGGCTGTCGTTGCAGTGTGTTTGGATGATCGCGCAGCAGGGGATACAGCTTTCGCGGCTGGTTTAGCGCGGTGGTATGGACACCGCATTCGCAAGGTTGCTCGTCGTGCACGCAACAAAGCATGGCAGGACGTGCAGACCCTCCCTGGGCGCACGGCGGACGACATTGCACGGGCTTTCGTCCCTTCAGCGGTGGCAAATGTGGAGCCATTGATTGCCAAACTGCAGATTGGACACACCGATTTGCCTGCCGATGCCCCCGCCGCCCTTCCTTCCCTTGACCCCGCTAGGCTGCAGCGGCCTGCGATATTTGTCGATAGTTCGCTCAAGATGACTTTGGGTAAGGCTGCTGCCCAGGTAGGGCACGGGTCGATGCTTCTCGCCGGTTTTGTTACTTGCGCGGAGGCTTGGAACTGGGCTCAAGATGATTTTTCCCTAGATGTACGGGAAATACGTCACGCTGAGTTTGCGGCGCTAGCGCAGGATATCGCCGCAGGCAGCAAGCGAGGTGTTGTCATACGTGATGCTGGGTTTACGGAAGTAGCACCGGATTCAGCAACAGTTGTGGCTATCTGGCCGCAATAAGTCGCTTCAGCGCTCCGCGCACAGTGTCAGGATTGGTGGTGTACCAAAAAGCTGGCAAAGAACCACGGAGAAAACTGCCGTATCGTTTGGTCTCAAGCCTATTGTCCAAAACGGCAACGACCCCGCGGTCGCTCGTTGAACGGAGAAGCCGCCCGACGCCCTGCGCCATGAGCAAAGCGGCGTGGGTAGCCGAGACTTCCATAAATCCAGAACGACCAGCGGCATTGGCGGCATCAGTACGCGCTTGTAATAGGGGCTGGTCAGGGCGCGGAAAAGGAATCCGGTCAATGATGACTAGCGAACAAGCAGGACCAGGGACATCGACACCTTGCCACAGCGAAAGTGTGCCGAACAGGCAGGAATTCTCATTCTTCCGAAACTTCTCAACGAGAGCACCAGTGGTGTCTTCTCCTTGGACGAAAAGCTCGAAAGGCAAAAACGGACGTAGTTTTTCCGCTGCTTCCTCACATGCGCGGCGGGAAGAAAACAGCCCTAAGGTTCGACCACCAGCAGCCATAATGAGGTCCTTCATCTCGGCTATGTATTCGGCTGGGAGCCCATCGCGCCCAGGAGCTGGGAGATGACTAGCGACATATAAGATACCGGCCTTAGCGGGATCGAAAGGTGTACCCACATCGAGGCTATCCCAGGTACCAGCAGGCAGCCCCCACTGCGCAGCCATAGCATCAAAGCGACCACCGAGAACGAGCGTGGCCGAGGTCAATACCACGGTATTCTCACCGAACAAGTTGGTGCGCAATAAATCAGCAACCGACAGCGGTGCCACGGCAAGAGTTTTGTCATCTACCCACACCACGTCATCATGCTCAGCGGGATTGTCTGTGGCAAAGACTTCGAGGATGCGATTGATGGCATCGGCAAGCTGGCCCACGTGGTTTTTTAAGTTCTGGCGCTCGGCATACTTTTCCGGATCTGACGTTAATTCGCCCTCCGGCGCGGGACCGATGGCTTCTTTCAAAGAAATCAAGGTGGTGTAAAGGCCATCGAGTTGGTTCTTACTGGCCTCGTCCATATCCACCCAACGGCCGCTATCGAAGGAATCGATAAAGATCGCAAATTCATCGGCAAGCTCTGCAAGCCTGATGTCCTTGCCTTCTGCGCCAAGCGGGCGCGCTCTGGTCGCCGCCATCTTCAAAGCTCGGGCTGTGATTTCTGCAGTGCTTACCGATGTAATCCTCGCATCAAGTTCATGTGCCTCATCAATGATGACGACGTCATGCTCGGGCAAAATGGTGGCATCACTCGCGGCATCGATCGCAAGTAGCGCGTGATTGGTCACCACGATATCCGCCTCTGCCGCAGATCGTTTGGCCAATTCCGCAAAACACTCCACACCATGCGGGCAGCGTGCAGCGCCTAAACATTCCTGCGAGCTGACCGACACCTGCCGCCACGCAATATCTGGCACTCCAGGAGTTAGCTCATCGCGGTCGCCGGTGTCAGTAGTTTGCGCCCAATCAAAGACACGCGCAACATGTTTGCCTACCCACGACACTTCCTCATGCCCAAGCAATGCCTCGCTGTCCTCTGCGACACTAGCCTGCGAAATCCGGTGCAAGCAGGCATAATTTTGCCGACCCTTCATAATGGCAAACGTGGGTTCACGGTCCAACAAGGGCGCAAGGGCATTAACCAGCCGCGGCAAATCTCGATCAACCAACTGGTTTTGCAAAGCAATAGTGGCCGTAGACACAATCACCGTCGTGTCATTTTCCAGCGCATGGCGAATTGCAGGAACCAAGTAAGCCAAGGACTTACCAGTACCCGTACCTGCTTGAACCGCCAGATGCCGGCTCCCCTCCAAGGCAGCCGTCACTGCCTGGGCCATCTGCTTTTGCCCAACGCGTTCTGCGCCGCCGAGGGCGTCGACTGCAGCAGAGAGCAGATCCAGCGTGGAGGGGCTTTGCGGTGTATTCACCCTTTCAGCATAGACACTCGCTGGGAGAGGGAAAACCTAAGCCATAAAACCCACAAAGCGGGTTGGAACCGCTGGCTCGTCGCGGGAAAGTGCTAACCCTTCCCAGGGGAGAGTGCGGATACTTTCTGCGAGGTATGCGCGGGATTCTTCCAGCGTGGGCGCATCATCAACTAAGTTGCCATCGCGCATGAGCGGCACGGAAAGCATCTTGTGGCTAAGCCCGTTGACCTCGGGGAGGTCCTGTTCGAACGGAAAAATGATTTCCTCTATAGCTACCCCAGAATCGCGGTAGGTACGCAGCGCCCGTTTTCCACCACCGATGGACTTTTTAGATTCCGAGCGCTTAGCCACCGGAATACCATCTACTTCTACAATTTTGTAGACCATGCCAGCGGTTGGTGCACCAGAACCAGTGACAACGGAGGTTCCTACTCCGTAGGCGTCAATTGGGTCACTGCGCAAACCAGCGATAGTGAATTCATCGAGATCTGAGGAAACTACAATCTTGGTGTTGTGCGCGCCGAGGTCATCAAGCTGTTTACGCACACGCCGAGTCACTGCGCCTAAATCACCTGAGTCAATTCTGACTCCGCCGAGAGAAGTTCCAGCTACCTCAATAGCATTATTGACGCCTTGAGTGATGTCATAAGTGTCCACCAGCAAAGTGGTACCCACACCTAATGCTTCAACTTGGGCACGAAAAGCCGCCTTTTCATTTGGCGAGCCGTCTTCATTAATGTGTGCCAGCGTCCACGCGTGGGCAGCGGTTCCGGTGACTGGAATTCCAAACCGTGCGCCAGCTTCCAAGTTGGACGTTGACGTAAAACCAGCTAGATAGGCTGCGCGTGCAGCAGTAACTGCAGAGTATTCATGGGTACGGCGCGAACCCATCTCCATAATGGGGCGGCCATCTGCCGCAGTAACCATGCGAGAGGCTGCCGATGCCACCGCGGAATCCGAGTTCATAATGGATAAAATAACGGTCTCTAGCACCACGCATTCGGCAAAAGTACTGCGAACGGTAAGAATCGGTGAGTTAGGGAAGTAAAGTTCTCCTTCCCGGTAGCCGTCAATGTGACCGGAAAACCGGTACGAGCGCAGATAATCTAGCGTCCTTTGGTCCAAAAAGGTCAAAGTGCTCAGCTGTTCCTCGGTGAAACGGAAATTTCGCACCGCGTCTATAACACGCGGAGTTCCAGCTACTACACCGTAGCGGCGTTCGTTGGGTAGTCGTCGCGCAAAAACTTCGCAGGTGACTGGGCGGTCCGCGGTGGCATCGGCAAGCGCTGCCTGCAACATGGTCAACTCGTACATATCTGTCAAAAGTGCTGTTGACAGTGAAGGTGCTGCGGAAAATGGTGCAGAAGATGACCGCGAAGATGATGGCGTCGGGTTGTGTGCGGATGCCGCCGCTACTGGAGTGGACTGGTCTTGGTTATTCACACTGAGTCAGTCTACCGGCACAAATAGAAAAGCAGGCGCAGCTTAGCATTCGGTCGCTGAGGAATTTCAGGACTCGAACTGAATAACAAGCCATACATTTCCGTGCCCGTAGGCTACACCTACCGCCATATGTAGAAACTGTGGAGCGAGAAGAGTTTGTACGTGGGCGGGGGAGATGCGGAATTTTTCAATAAACTTCCAACCGGAGGCTTCAGCCAGCGGCAGGTGGGCTTGGAGCATGCCGATGTTTTCATCAGTTTTGTCCTCGCGGCCAGTCACCGCATTGAGTTGAGCCTTTGCAGCGGCAGCATCAGATCTGTACTGATAAGAAAAAGCCTGTCCTACTTGTGCCTGAGCGCGCATCTCATTCACCGCTCCATAAACCTCGTTGCGTATGACATCGAGCTTCGCTGCTGTTGCCAAATCAGGCTCAACGTAATTATCAACAGGCGTTGCAGGGGCAGGTTTTGAGGAAGTATCGGACTGGTTGGGATGTAGCAGTGACTGTGTAGCTGCAAACAGCGTAAGGATGAGTGCAACACCAGTCACCGCAGCTTTGATGAGGCTTTCCGCATCGCGGGAACCAATCAGTGACTGCCACAGGTTTCTTCCAGAAAGGGGGAAACTAGCGAAGTTGCTCATCTGTCCTCTTCCTCTCAGTCCTGTTACTAGCGACGGTCCAATTAGCTGGAATGTGGGCACAAAGAAATGTGAGTGCCTGAACCCACACTGGACATTAGCAGCTGTAACCTCGTCAGCTAAGGAAAAACTCAACCCATTGTGCAAAATAGATTAGGCTGTAGGGCATGTATGTTCGCTTAAGTTCGCCCATGGCTACTCCTGAGCTGGATGAAGCACTCGATGTCGACATTGCTACCAGTGAGAATCTGCCGTGGATGTGCATTGTTTGGGATGACCCCGTCAATCTCATGAGCTATGTGTCTTATGTCTTTCAAACCGTCTTAGGCTATGACAAAAAACAAGCCAATGAACTCATGATGCAAGTTCACACCGAAGGCAAAGCTGCGGTGAGCTCCGGAGAACGTGACAAAGTGGAAGCCGATGTGAAAAAGCTACAGGTCGCCGGCCTGTGGGCTACCATGCAGCAGGCGGGATAATAAAGGGTAAAAAGCAGTATGCAACCGTGGAAGAAAAAGAAGTCACTAATACGCGGTGTTAAGTACACCACCGTTTTTGAGCCCATGGAGCGGGAGGTGTTGGGTAATCTCACCGCAACAGTTTCTGAAGCCATAATTAAACGCGCGCAGTCAGCGCCCAAAGATGAACTGTCTCAAATGATGGGAGTTCCGGCAGGGCACAAGGAAGCCCCTACTGATCCGTCCCTCGCACGACTTTTTCCTGACTTTTTTGCTGACGGTGCTGAAGAATTTGATGGTGACGCCTCACTTATGCGCAGTTTGCATGAAAATGACATCGCGCGCAGCAAGTTGTCCAACTTACAAGTCATCAACGACGTATTAGGTCCTACAGGTGGAGTCGAGGCAGACCTCGATGCATATGAAGCACAAGCTTTTCTTGCAGGCCTCAATGACATTCGTTTGTATCTTGCGTCCGGTGACGTACGCGGGGGAGAAGACGCGGAGCAGCAGCGTGATGAGCTTGTGGAATGGTTGGCGTACAACCTAGACTCACTCATCGAGGCGCTGGCGCAGTAGCCGAAAGTCGCGGCGGCAGCACATCCGCAATTTAGTTAAGATATGAATCCATGACCTACCCTACGCCGGCGACAAATCGCGGAATTTCGGCGAATTACAACAGACGCGGACGTGTCACCACTGGTATGACTTTTGCCATTGCCTACCTCGTGGTGGAATGGGGCGTGCACATAGTCAACGTCGTGTTGTTCGGCGGTGGGTTGTCCTATTTTGGTATTCGCCCCCTGGATTTTTCGGGCCTATTTGGAATATTCACCGCGCCCTTACTGCACGCCAATTTTGAGCATCTCATCTCAAACTCTGTGCCAGGTGCAGTCTTTTGTTTCCTCATCGGATTATCCGGGCGCAAAGCATGGTGGGAAGTCACCGTGCTGGTGGTGCTTGTGGCGGGCGTGGGAACGTGGCTGTTGGGCGGGCCATCGACCAACCACATCGGGGCATCGAGTTTGGTGTACGGCTGGCTGGTGTACTTGGTTATTCGGGGAATCTTTAACCGCTCCATTGTTCAAACCCTGCTGGGAATTGTCTTGGGAATCATGTATTCCGGACTGATATTTGGTGTTTTGCCCATATTTCCGGGGGTCTCCTGGCAGGGGCATCTATTTGGCGCGATTGGTGGCCTCATTGCGGGGATAACAATTACCTCGGATGATACCTCCGCCCAGATTGCACGCCGGCAAGCAAAACTAAGCACATAACCACGCCCTACTTCAAAGGAGATACCTTGGCAATGGATGCCACAGCGCCCATCGGGATTTTTGACTCGGGGGTCGGCGGGTTAACAGTCGCGCGGACAATTATTGAGCAATTGCCACATGAATCCATCATTTATATTGGGGATACTGCCCACGGCCCCTATGGGCCACGCCCCATAGCGCAAGTGCGGCAATTGTCACAGGCAATTGCCGATGATTTGGTCAGTCGCGGGTGCAAGATGATTGTTATTGCCTGCAACACCGCTACCGCTGCTTTCCTCCACGATGCCCGTGAACTCTATGACGTGCCCGTTGTGGAGGTAATCAGACCGGCGGTGAGACGGGCAATTGCCACGACGCGAAATAAAAAGGTCGGAGTTATTGGCACACAGGGAACCATTGGCTCCGGCGCGTATCAAGATTTATTTGCTATCAATCCTGACATTGAAGCCCACGCGGTGGCCTGTCCAGACTTTGTTCCTTTTGTGGAACGCGGGATTACCGCCGGCAGGCAAATACTTGGCGTGGCTGAGGGCTACCTAGCTCCCCTCCAAGCGGCAGGTGTGGACACTTTAGTGTTGGGATGTACCCATTATCCGCTGTTAACCGGTGTGATTCAGTTGGCCATGGGGGATATGGTCACGCTGGTGTCTTCTGCGGAAGAAACTGCTAAGGACGTGCTAAAAACGCTTACGGAACGCGATGAGCTGGCTCCCAATGACAACGTCCCTACCCGGGTATTTGAAGCCACCGGTGACCAAGAGATGTTTGCGCGCCTGGCCGCACGTTTCTTAGGGCCGCAGATCGTTTAATACTGCAAGCGCTAGGGGTTCAGCAATGAAAATGTGAAGCAGCGCACAATTTTCGACTGGTAACAGTTTCGCCGCTTTTTGGTGTTATTGGAAGAATTCTCTAGCTGTTCATGTCACGATGGGGACATGAAATTGACGATCCTGGGATGTTCGGGCTCCGTGCCAGCCGTAGGCAATCCGGCTTCGGGTTACTTGGTGACATTTGATAACGCACCGTCGATTGTTATGGACTTGGGCTCAGGAACTCTTTCTGCATTACAGGAGCTTCAAGATCCGTGCGAAGCACACTTGATTTTTAGTCATTTGCACGCGGATCATTGCTCTGATTTCCCTTCGCTGTTGGTATGGCGTCGTTTCCATCCGGAACAGCCTGCGCGCTCGCGCAATTTCTTAATGGGGCCAAAGGATGCGCCTATACATCTTGGGCGCATGAGCGCCGATGAGATCACTAAGGTGGATGACTTTGCAGATACCTTTGCCTTTTCTCCTTGGGTGCATGGGGAAAAGCAGCTTATCGATGATGTCTATGTGACGCCTTACACGGCAACCCACCCAATTGAGGCCTATGCCTTGCGAATGGAGCACATCAACTCTGGGAAAACGCTGTGTTATACAGGCGATTCCGCTTACACCGAAAACCTTGTTGAAGCAGCTCGTGGCGTTGACGTGCTTTTTGCTGAGGCTGCGTGGGGTCCGGCTGAGGAGCCTAGTTTGCCAGATATGCACATGACTGGTTTTGAAGCTGGACGCCTTGCTCAGCGTGCGGGTGCAAAGAAGTTGGTGCTCGTCCACATCCAGCCTTGGGGGGACAAAGAAGCTACCTTAACTGCTGCGCAAAGTGAGTTTTCTGGGGAAGTTGTCCTCGGGGCCCCCGGCATGACCTTTGACTTTTTATCTCGATAATATTGATAGTCCGACCGCACCGGTAGGGTAGTAGCCATGACTGATTTTCAACGTGGCGATGGCCGCGCCTTTGACCAAATGCGTAGCGTTCGCATTACTCGTAACTTCACCACTAACCCTGCGGGATCGGTGCTGGTGGAGTTCGGCAATACTCGCGTGATGTGTACCGCCTCAATCGAAGAAGGCGTCCCGCGTTTTAAAAAAGGATCTGGTGAGGGTTGGCTGACCGCAGAGTATTCCATGTTGCCGGCCGCAACACATGAGCGTATGCAACGAGAGTCCATGAAAGGCAAAGTAAAGGGCCGTACTCACGAGATTTCTCGTCTTGTTGGCCGTAGCCTGCGCGCTGCTGTTGACCTGTCTGAACTGGGTGAAAACACTATCCAGCTTGACTGCGATGTTTTGCAAGCTGACGGCGGCACCCGCACGGCTTCCATCACGGGAGCCTATGTTGCGCTTGCCGATGCCATCACTGAGCTGAAATCGCGCGGCGTCGTACCAGGAGAACCTCTCTTGCAACCCATTGCCGCGGTTTCTGTGGGAATTGTCGACGGTGCGGTGTTATTGGATCTGCCTTATGAAGAAGACTCCCGTGCCGAGGTTGACCTCAATGTAGTGATGCAAGAATCCGGAAACTTTGTAGAAATACAAGGTACCGGTGAGCACGGACTTTTTGGCCGCTCGGAGCTCAATGACATGCTCGATGTCGCACAAAAAGGTTGCGCAGAACTCATTAAAGCGCAGCGTGCCGCTCTGGGGATGTAAGGGATGGAACCTGTGAAACTTCTTGTCGCGTCGAATAACAGCAAAAAGCTGGGGGAATTAGAAACAATCCTCGCAGCGGCTGGAATTCGCAACGTAGAGCTAGTGCCGTTGGGCGCAGTTGCCGCTTATGATGAGCCAGTCGAAGACGGCCGTACCTTCGCAGATAATGCACTCATCAAGGCACGGGCAGGAGCCAAACACACAGGGCTTGCGTGTATTGCAGATGATTCGGGCCTAGCCGTGGAAGAACTCAACGGTATGCCCGGTGTACTTTCTGCACGGTGGGCTGGCAAGCACGGTGATGACCAAGCCAATAATGACCTTCTGCTTGCTCAGATGGAACATGTTCCCGCTAACCGTCGTGGTGCTGCCTTTGTTTCAGTGTGTGCGTTAGTCACTCCAAACGGTGAAGAACACATCGCCGAAGGCCGGTGGCCTGGTACCTTGTTGACCGCACCGCGTGGCGAAGGCGGTTTTGGCTATGACCCGCTTTTTCTCCCAGAAGGTGAGACACGATCTTCTGCCGAGCTCACCCCAGAAGAGAAAAATGCCGCCTCTCACCGCGGAATGGCGCTGAGTCAACTAACCGGGGTCATCGCTAAGCTAGCTGCCTAAGCCAAGTTGAAACGTTGCTTGACCTGGGCGCGGCGGCGATGTTCCATCCAAAAAGACAAAAACGGGACAACGCCTGCTAGGGCAGTGGTAAACCACTGCGAAACAGACCAGCGGGCTTTAGGCGCTAGATTGAGAATGGACAACAAATACGCCATGTACGCCAAACCATGGGCTTGCGCGACTAAGGTGGCCCAGTCGGGCATTTCCATGCCCACGCCGTATTCCAAAATCATGCGAATCACCAAGATGACAAGGAAGATACCGGTGACGGTCGCGGCAATGGAAAACAATGTCAAGGCCCTTTTCACGCGTGCTTGACGCTCGGGATGAACCTGGGGGGATGAAGTGGTCATGATAATCCTCGATCTTTATTAGAAATGCCACCGCGGCGTGGCGCATTAAGCTCATTGAATTCCTCCACGCTTAAACGGCGGCGCTGCGGAAGGAAATTCTTTTCCAGCTCCTCCAGTTCTGGCGAAGAATTCTTCTCTGCCGAATATTGAAAATCTGCACTTCCATTGTCAGCGGCAGTATTTTCTGCGGCAATTCGGTCATTTTCGTAGTGCAAAGCGGTGCGATACGCATAAATGACGAATGCTGCAAAAAGTGGCCATTGGAGTGCATAGCCGAGATTTTGAAAAGAGCCCGACCCTGACTGGAACCGTGTCCACTGCCACAAAGCAAGGCCAAAAAACGCGATGACACTAAGTGCAATGAGCAGAATATGCCACCAACGGACCTTAAGTTTATTGCGCTTGGAACTCACCTGTCCCAGCCTACTCACAACAGGTGCTATGACCCACTTGGCGCGGCAATATTACTTGGCTGCCTGCAAATTCTTTATTTCTGCCCCTCCTGTGTAAGATAGTGTCGCAGGCGCCCGTGGCGGAATTGGCAGACGCGCTAGATTTAGGTTCTAGTGTCCGAAGGACGTGTGAGTTCAAGTCTCACCGGGCGCACCATTTTTCAAGGCTCTTCAGATTTTCTGGAGAGCCTTTTTGTATTGCAACGGTTAAAAAAATTTTAAAGGTTAATTAAGGGTTCTTCTTAGGCAAATTGTGCGGGATTTTGCCTATTGTTTTGCCGCTTCGTTGTCTGATCGTGGCCTGATTGCGGTCTGATCGTGGCCTGTTCGGGGGAATTATAGGGCGGTCTAATGGTGGAATTTCTCACACTAAATTAAACCGCACGTACTCTTAAAATCGATAGACCAGCAGAAATGTGTTTCCGTCCTGCAGATGGCCGATAAGTGTTATGCATCTCAATTCGATTCTCCGGTGCGGGGCGATACAATAGGAACGTTACGGCCCGTTTCTGCTAAACGGCAAGGGATGGGCTGGGAGCGCTAATCGAAAGGCGCGACACATGAGAACGGGGCGGACCCTGATTCCGTCTCCTACCTGTAAATTCGCACGAGAATTGCGATGAATACGGGGCAGCTTTCGTGCCGAGACTTTAGCGCTTTTATGTAACGCAGTATGTAACGCAGAGAATTGGCCGTCTTGCACTAAAGACGAAAAGCAAAGGAGTTCACGCACTGTGACTACCGCAACGCAACCGCTCGCTTTTTCGGCGTGGGAAGGCTTCAAGCCAGGCCCATGGGCTGAAGGAATCGATGTTCGTGACTTCATCCAGCGCAACTACACCCCATACGACGGGGACGCATCATTTGTTGCTGGCCCAACTGAAAAAACCACCCGCACCTGGGAGCACTTGGAGAAGAACTACCTCTCCGTAGAGCGCGAACGTCGTGTATACGACATCGACACCCACACTCCAAGCGATGTTGATGCATTCCCAGCTGGCTACATCAGCGAAGACGATGACGTCATCGTTGGTCTGCAGACTGACACCCCACTCAAGCGCGCCATGATGCCAAATGGCGGCTGGCGTATGGTTGAGCAGGCAATCCGCGAAGCCAACATGGAACCAGATGAAGATATCAAGAAGATCTTCACCCGTTACCGCAAGACCCACAACGACGCTGTTTTCGATATCTACACCCCACGTATTCGTGCAGCTCGTTCTTCCCACATCATCACCGGTCTGCCTGACGCATACGGCCGTGGCCGAATCATCGGTGACTACCGCCGCGTCGCACTGTACGGTGTGGACTACCTGATCGAAGAGAAGATCGCAGCCCGCGACTCCGTTGCAGACGCTGGCTTCAGCGAGCACTGGGCACGTTACCGCGAGGAGCACTCTGAGCAGATCAAGGCTCTGAAGAAGCTCAAGACCATGGCTGAGTCCTACGGTTTCGATATCTCTGGTCCTGCAACCACCGCTAAGGAAGCAGTCCAGTGGACCTACTTCGGCTACTTGGGCTCTATCAAGTCCCAAGACGGTGCCGCTATGTCCTTCGGTCGTCTGTCTTCCTTCTTCGATATCTACTTCGAGCGCGACTTCGCTGCAGGTATCTTGGATGAGTCCGGTGCTCAGGAAATCATCGACGCGCTGGTCATGAAGCTGCGCATCGTTCGCTTCCTTCGTACCCTCGACTACGACCAGATCTTCTCCGGTGACCCTTACTGGGCAACTTGGTCTGACGCCGGCTTCGGTAACGACGGCCGCCACATGGTCACCAAGACCTCCTTCCGTTTGCTCCAGACCTTGGTCAACCTTGGTCCATCACCAGAGCCAAATATCACCATCTTCTGGGATCCAGCTCTGCCAAAGGGTTACAAGGAATTCTGCGCTCACATCTCTATTGAGACCTCCTCCATTCAGTACGAATCTGACAAGCAGATTCGTGACCAGTGGGGCGACGACGCAGCAATTGCTTGCTGTGTTTCCCCAATGAAGGTCGGTAAGCAAATGCAGTTCTTCGGAGCTCGTGTGAACTCCGCAAAGGCACTGCTTTACGCAATGAACGGAGGCCGCGACGAGGTTTCCGGCAAGCAAATCGTTGAAGGCTTCGAGCCAATCAAGGGCGACGGCCCTCTAGACTTCGACGAGGTCTGGGCAAAGTACGAAGAGATGCTTGACTGGGTCATCGGTACCTACGTAGAGGCTTTGAACATCATTCACTACTGCCACGACCGTTACGCATACGAGTCCATCGAGATGGCTCTGCACGATTCCAACATCGTCCGCTCCATGGGCTGCGGTATCGCAGGTCTGTCCATCGTGGCTGACTCCTTGGCTGCTATCAAGTACGCAAAGGTCACCCCAGTCCGCGATGAAACCGGCTTGATTGTTGACTACGTCACCGAAGGCGACTTCCCTGTATACGGAAACGACGACGACCGCGCCGATGACATCGCTGCAACCGTCGTTCACACCGTGATGCAGAAGATCAAAGCCATCCCGATGTACCGCGATGCAATCCCAACCCAGTCCGTCCTGACCATTACCTCTAACGTGGTTTACGGTAAGGCCACCGGTTCCTTCCCATCTGGTCACAAGGCTGGTACCCCATTCGCACCTGGTGCTAACCCAGAAAACTCCATGGACAGCCACGGTATGGTTGCTTCCATGCTGTCTGTAGGTAAGCTTGATTACAACGACGCTCTCGATGGAATCTCGCTGACCAACACCATCACCCCTTCGGGTCTGGGCCGCACGGAGCAGGAGCGCATCGAGAACCTCGTTGGTGTGCTGGATGCCGGCTTCATCATGGAGGAGCAGGCTAACTAATTTAGTCTTCCCCCAGTGAACAACTTCCCACCGCGAACATGCGGTGGGTACCACATCACAATCAAGTTTAAGGAGTAAACATGGCTACCATGACCTTCGAAGACCGTTTGGCTGACATGAAGAAGAACCGCGAGGCTCACAACATGGGTCAGGGTCTCTACCACGCAAACATCAACGTTTTGGACAAGTCCACTTTGGAAGACGCTGTAGAGCACCCAGAGAACTACCCTAACTTGACGGTTCGCGTATCCGGCTACGCAGTGAACTTTGTTAAGCTCACCAAGGAGCAGCAGCTGGACGTTATTTCCCGTACGTTCCACCAGGGTGCATAGTCCTAAACCTGTTTAGGATTTCAACCTAAAGTTCGTCCAAAACGCAGCGCTAACCACGCTGCGTTTTGGCATAAAATAAGCATGTTGAGGTGCAACTTTGTCCGACGGTATTACCGGTGTTGTTAAATTATCTCCTGAAGTTGGAGAAAAAGTCCGCGGTGTGGCGCAAGGGTTAAGCCAAAGCGCTGAGGACTTGGACTTAACACATCCAGAGCTCATGGAGGCTCGCCGTACTGGTGATGTCGCGTTGGTTCACTCGTGGGAACTGGTCACCGCTGTCGATGGCCCAGGTACCCGGATGACCATGTTTATGTCAGGATGTCCACTGCGGTGTCAGTATTGCCACAATCCGGACACAATGGCAATGCGAACCGGCACTTTGGAAAAGGTCGAGGATGTGGTCAAGCGCATTAAGCGCTATAAGGCTGTGTTCAAAGCTTCCGGCGGCGGATTGACTATCTCCGGTGGAGAACCGTTGTTCCAGATCGCCTTTACCCGGCGCGTGCTCAAAGAAGTACACGATGCAGGCATCCACACCACCGTGGATACCTCGGGCTATTTAGGTTCACGGTTAACTGATGAGGACCTGGATAATATTGATCTTTTCTTGTTGGACGTCAAAGCTGGCGACGAAGAAACGTATCAAAAAGTCACGTCCCGCCCATTGCAGCCCACCATTGACTTCGGTGATCGTTTGCACGCCAAAGGCAAGAAAGTCTGGATTCGTTTCGTGCTCGTTCCGGGATTGACCGATGATCCCGAAAACATCAATAACGTCGCCGATATAGTGTCTCGGTGGAAAGGAACTGTTGAACGCGTAGAAGTTCTTCCTTTCCACAATATGGGCGCTGACAAGTGGCGTGAGTTGGACCTCCACTACAGCTTGGAAGATGTAAGGCCGCCTTCAGCTGAAGCTACCGAAGCTGCCCGCGAGATCTTCCGCTCGCGTGGTTTCACGGTCTACTGATTCACCTTATAAATGAGTATCCTCGGCGGGTTTCGGCACCGCTGGGGATATTTCTTTTCACCCTTGGCTTCTCCATCCGTCGGCATTTGTGCCGTGGTGGGGGTAGGGTCAGAACTGACCAGCATAGTAATCGAAATAATAATTTGGAGGTTGTAACCTGTGTCGTGGAGCTGGATAATTCCCATCATTGTGCTTCTTATCGTGATAACGACAATTTTTGATGGATACTTCATCGTACGAACACGCGAAGCTGCAATTGTGGAGCGGCTGGGAAAGTTTAACAAAGTTGCGCATGCAGGATTTCACTTCAAGCTGCCGTGGATTGACCGCGTGCGTGCAAAGATTAGCTTGCAGGTCCGCCAATTGGACGTGATGGTCGAAACCAAGACCAAAGACAATGTCTTTGTTCAAATTCCAGTAGCTGTTCAGTATGAAGTAGTGGAGGGACGTGAGCGGGAAGCGTTTTATCGTCTCAGTGATCACGAACAACAAATTATTGCCTATGTGCAAGACAACGTTCGTTCCTCTGTTGCAAACATGAACTTGGATGATTCCTTTTCCTCCAAGGACACCATTGCACAAAATGTAGGTCTGTCCTTGCGGGATAACATGGCGGAATATGGGTGGAACTTCGTTAACACTCTGGTAACTGATATCCGCCCAGATGCCCGCGTGCGAGAGTCCATGAACTCCATTAACGCAGCGCAGCGTGAACGCGAAGCCGCTGTGGCGCAGGCCGAGGCAGAGAAAATCCGTGTGATTAAGGAAGCAGAAGGTGCCGCGGAGGCTCGTAAGCTGCAAGGCCGCGGCGTGGCCGAGCAACGTAAGGAAATCGTTGAAGGTATCGCCGCTCAGTATGAAATGCTGCGTGCTGCCGGAGTTGAGGAGTCACCAGAAGCCCTCATGCTGGTGTCGCAGTACTTGGATGCCATGGTCGACGTTTCGCATAATTCTCGCTCGTCTGTGTTATTCATGCCATCAAATCCGGGCGGAATGGGTGATCTCTTCGAGGGAATGCGCGATGTCTTAATGTCCACGCACGCGTTGGATGATACCGCGGCTAGTTCTGAGAAATCGCGTAAGGGATCTAAGCCCGCGCAAGCATCGCAGAACCAATTAACGGCTGGCAACTCGATTCGCTACGGGCTAGATCAGGGACCAACGCACCAGAACACAGACGCCCCTTCTGGTTATGGCTCTGATTTTCCGGTGCCTGAACAGCGCTAAGAACTAAAAATTTAAATTACAGGGTAGGAACGCACTCCGAACCGCCGCTTGTACCGTTAGACGATATTCTCCTCTAACACGTATCTAGCTGGTGGCGGAGTGCTTCTTTTTCGGCGGGAGTAACCCACAGCCCGTATTCGGCTTTGACGTCTACGATGATGCGGGCATATTCGCAACGAAACTCCTTGCGCGGGGGCAGCCACGTTGCTGCGTCGCCAGCGCCTTTTTGAGAGTTTAGTGAGCCATCGACCGCGAGAAGATTGCGGGGATCATTAGCAAAATCACGGCGGGTATCGGCGTCCCACAGCTGGGCGCCTTTCTGCCAGGCATCGGCAAGCGCAACAACATGGTCAATCTGGACCTTGCTCGAGGTATCTGGACCCCGGGTAAAAGCTAAGACTTTGCCGCTGTAGGGGTCAGTGAGTGTGCCCGCCAACACTACGCAATCAAATGTGTTGGGTTTGAGAGTAAGGTCTGACAAATCTCGGCGCAAAATGTCATTGCGGGTGTCGCAGCCATTATGTCCTGCTGCGACAGACACATCATCGCTCCAGCGTTGTCCAAATTCCTCGCGGGAATAGCCAGTATTTGGTGCTCGGCCAGCAACCTGCAACGTATCTAGTTTTTCAACCTCTGCGCTGATTGCCGGAGTTGGGTCTACAGGTAGAGAAGTGCTTTCCGGCTCTGTGTGCGCGGCATCAGTGATGGGGGAGGAAGTGCTGTAGAAAACAACAAGCGCAATGATCGCCATAAAAGCGATAAGCTCAGCGGTGATGATAAAGATTTTTCGGCCAGTCATGTTCCCCACAGTGTAGAACAATCATCCGACACCGCCATTTACTAGGCATGTTAATAATAAGGAAAGGAGATATGGAATGAGTTTTGATAAAAGCCTTGATGCCTACCTAGAACGAAGGAACCTGCGCCGGATTGATGCCGTGTGCCCTGAATCTTCGTGTCAGATTTTTGATGGCCAGATCGAACCGGATTCGCTCAGTACTCTGGCCAAAACTAGAGATGAACTAGAGATTTTTCTCAGCGATAACGCTATAAGCGAGCAACAAGACTCCCAATAGAATTGGGACTGCTCCGATAAACAACAGATAGCTAAGTTCGGCGCGCGGATCGTCAGGATTGTAGAACGTTGAAATAGATCCAGCGATGGAACCACCAATAGCTAGGGATAGGTAAAAGAGCGCGGAAAAGCGGGTAGCAAACTTCCTTGGTGCGTGTGCCGTTGTAGCGGCCATACCTACGGGGCTGATGAGGAGCTTTCCCAAGGTCATGAGTAACATGACAAGTGCAAGAACGGCGAATGGTGTGGAGCCTGTACCGCCACCGACATAAGGTACAAGTAAAAATATGCCGGTGCCGGCGATGATGATTCCAATAGACATGGACAGGCCATCTGATTGCGTACCGCGTCGTCGCGCAGCTTTTGCCCATAGCCACGCAACTGGTGCGCAAAATACTAGCGCGTAAAAGGGAGCCAAGGATTGCGTCCACGAAGCTGGGATTTCGAATCCGCCCACCATTCGGTTGAGTCGCTGTTCGGAGTAGATGGCTAAGACGCCAGGTGTTTGTAGCCATAAGATCCAGTATGTAACGAGCGCTAAAAACAATGGGATATAGGCAAAAACCTTTTTCTTTTCCGCCGGCGTTGTTAGTGGCGAGCGCGAAATAGTAGTGAAGAGTACTGCCGCAACAGACAAGCTGACAATCAACAAGAGCATGGACAATGTTGCAGGAGCAATGATTTCCGTTCCAAGCAACCACGCAATAATCGAAAGCACAGCTACACTTGTTGTAATGAATCCGATTGCGCTGTTACGTGACATCGGGTGTGGGGGATAAGAAATTGCGGCTAGTACGTCGTCAGGAAGTTGGCTGTTCATAATGCGGCGAAGGACAGCGTGTGACACTAGGCCGATGCCCATGACGAAGGCAGCTGCAGCAAATCCGATCTGGTAAGAGTACTTGTGGGCGAGCCAGCCGGTAAGCATTGGTCCGCCGAGCCCGCCAATGCTAATTCCCAGATAGAAGGCCTGGAACGCAATGGAACGTTGCGGTGATTGTGGATCGTAGATAGTTCCCAAAATGGCAATGGCCGCTGTTTTGATCAGAGCTGAGCCAGCTGCAATTGGCATCAGTCCAACGATGAGTCCGAAAAAAGAATCACTCATGCTGCTGACGATGTGGCCGGACATTACAAGTATCGCGCCTGCTAGAAGCGTTCGTTCCGTACCTAGGATACGGTCAGAAACCCAACCTGCGGCGATGGTGCATAAGTAGAGCAACGCTCCGTAGGCTCCCACGAGTGCGGTTGCCTGTTCTTTGGGTAAACCAAGACCGCCCTCGGCGACGGAGGTGTAAATGTAGTAGGCCAAAATTGATTGCAGACCGTAGAAGCTGAATCGTTCCCACATTTCAATGCTGGCGGTAGTGGGAATTGGCCACCAATTGCGTGTGTAGCGTGGCCGGACAACCTGACTTGAATGGTGTTCAATAACTGTCATGTTCAGCTACGTTAGCATCTTAGAACTTTCTTATGTGTGATATATATGGAATTTATTGAACGTTGTTCAAGAAAGCATATGAGTTATCGGTAGGCTTCGAGAAAGGAATCGCTGTGGACTCAGGCGAGCTCCGCGCTATTGACGCTGCGCACATCTGGCATCCCTACGCTGCACCAGGTGCAGATACTATTGCCGTGGAATCTACCGCCGGGGTTTATCTCACTCTCGCACCAGGCCAGAGCGAATGCCAGAGTGAGTTCAGCGGTGCTCAAGTAATTGATGGAATGAGCTCGTGGTGGGCCGCGTGTTTTGGGCATTCCCACCCGCGGCTGGTTAAGGCGGCAACTGACCAGATAGACGCTATGTCGCACGTCATGTTCGGGGGACTCACTCACAAGCCGGCGGCCAAATTAACCAAAAACCTTATGGGTCTGACAAAGGATAAATACGCGCAGGTATTTTACTCAGATTCTGGTTCCGTAGCCGTGGAGGTCGCAATGAAAATGGCGCTCCAATACGCGCGTGGACAAGGTCATCCCGAACGCACGAAATTCCTGACGTGGCGTTCGGGATATCACGGGGATACTTTTGCCACCATGAGCGTGTGCGATCCAGAAGGTGGGATGCACGCGATGTGGTCTGGTGTACTCTCACAGCAAATCTTTGCGCCCCCGCCACCTGCGAGCCCTTCTTCGCAGCAGAATCGCGCAGCCTACATCGCGGCGATGGCAGGGCTTATCGATGACTCCGTCGCCGCCATCATCATCGAGCCTGGAGTGCAAGGTGCAGGAGGGATGCGGTTTCATGATGTAGAGCTCGTTGCCGATGTCGCGCACTTGGCCAAAAGCACGGGCCGACTACTCATCGCAGACGAGATTGCCACTGGTTTTGGTCGAACAGGAAGCCTCTTTGTCACTCTCGATGCGGGAATCGTTCCTGACATCCTCTGCTTGGGCAAGGCTCTTGTTGGTGGATTTATGTCACTGGCTGCATCGCTAGCCACGGCCAAGGTGGCGCAGGGAATGGAACCGAAAGCCCTTTTACATGGCCCGACATTTTGTGCAAACCCTCTTGGCTGCGCTGTTGCCGCTGAAGCCACGGCCATGATTGCGGAAGGAACGTGGCGGGGGCAAGTCGCAGGCATCGACAAGCAACTGCGAAGCAGCCTAGAACCAGCGTGGCAGATATCCGGGGTGGCCGACGTTCGGGTGCGCGGTGCCATCGCCGTCATTGAGATGGATACGGAGGTGGACATGCCAGCTACCACCCGTGCTGCATTATCTGAAGGCGTCTGGCTGCGCCCCTATGGAAAGCTCATCTACTCCATGCCGCCTTATATTTGTACCCCTGTCGAAGTAGAGCGTATTGCCACAGCCATGATGGCTGCAGCCCGCGCCTACCGTGGTGAGAAAAGCGAAGTCACATCATGATTATCACAATTACCGGTACCAACACGGATGTAGGAAAAACCATCTCTACTGCTGCACTCGCTGCTGCCTTGAGTGCGGCGGGCAATGACATCACCGTGGCCAAACCGATTCAAACTGGGGCGCCGGTGGGGGAACGAGACATTGATGTCATCGAAAAGCTCAGCGGCATCAGTGGGCATCAATTAGCAGCATTTCCTGAACCTCTCGCGCCGAACCTGTCTGCTCGGCGCGCCGGGATGACCCCGCCGGATCTAGGCGAAGTTGTAGCATGGATACGTAAACTTGATGCCCCAGGGCGCATTGTCCTAGTCGAAGGTGCTGGGGGACTGTTGGTGCGGCTTGCAGAATCCTACACACTTGCCGATGTCGCTGCTGCCCTAGGTAGCCCTGTTATTGTCGTGACTTCGACGGGGTTAGGGAGTTTGAATCTTGCAGAGCTGACCGTGCGCGAGGCCCAGCGAAGTGGCCTTGATGTGGCAGCACTCATCGGTGGAAGCCTGCCGGCAACGATTGACCTGGCGACGCAGCTTAACCTGGCTGAATTTCCCAAAGTGACCGGCGTTGATTTGTGGGGAACCATTCCGGCTGGGGCGGGAGAAATGGACGGGGAACGTTTCAGGGAAGCTGCGGTTGGTTGGCTTCCGGCTGCGTTAGCTCCTGTGCAGCTGCGCGGCTTCCTCTAGCCGCTATAGAGTATGAAGAATAATGAGTAACAAAGCCATTGTTTATGCTGATTGCGCAGAAGTCATAGAAGTCTCCGGTTACGGCGACGATAACAACCCGTTGGGGTGGGACAATCGGCTAACGTGGCCGTCTTGGGTGTTAGTGGCAAAGCGGGTGGTGAAAGACTTCTTCGCGGACGGTTTGATGGATCGTGCGGCCACCCTGACATTTTTTACCCTTCTCGCGTTTGCTCCCACGGTGTTGGCGGCGTATTCCATAGCCACGATTGCTTTTGCCTCACATCGCGCAGAAGTTGAACGCGTCACGGCAGACTTTATTGAGTCTTATATCCCTAGTGAACTTACTGCGCAGGCGCATAGCGTTGTCGATTCCATTGTTGGTACACCGAGGGAGTCCACAATTGCGCTGATTATTTCAATTGTGGTGTCGCTTTTTTCTGCCTCTGGCTATGTTCGCGCCTTTAGTAGGACGTCAAATATGGTCTACGGACGTGTGGAAGGCCGCGGGATTGTCCGCACCTGGTTCATGATGTGGGTGCTAACAATTGTGCTCGTTGTGGGTTCGGTGGTGGTAATTTTCTCGAACCTTTTGCGCGATACTTTTATTTCCAACGTGGTGGAGCCAATTGCGAAACCATTGCGGCTGGAATCGTTTGTTGATTCCATGTTGTCCGTATTTTTGCCCATATGGGATTGGTTGCGTTTGCCAGTTACCGTGATTGTACTGCTTACGCTCATAGCGTTGCTGTATCACTTTAGCCCCAATGTGTCACCGCCGAGGTTTAGATGGATAACTCTAGGTGGTTGTGTAACCCTGGCGTTGGGTATTGCCGTGTGGAAGCTTTTTAGTATCTATCTGCGGGTGTGGGCGGGGATGTCCGCCTACGGTGCATTATCTACTGTGATGGCCGTTCTTATGGCGATGTGGGTGGTCAATATAGGGCTAGTTTTAGGTGTCAAAATTGATGCCGAGGTGGTCCGCGCCAAAGAACTCCAGGCAGGTTTGCGTTCCCAGCGCTTTATTCAGGCGCCGCCGCGCTCAGATCAGGCAGCGCGCAAGCAGGCTGATCAGCAAGATTCCTTAGAAAAGCGAGCTAATCAACTACGGCAGCGCCATAAAAACAAGCTTGCCGATGCCACCGCGGATGATAAAGCACCCGCCGTCAGTGGTGGCGGTGGGGTATCAGCAAGCGAAAAATCTCAGCCTGTAGGGATAGCTCACCGGTGGGCGATTGTGACGTGGGTTACGTTATCGGCATTATTTTCCCAGGTGGGTCGGAGAAAATGACCTCAACACAGTCCAAAAGATGATGGATTCCTCATGATTGTGTGGCACGATAGTAAACCGATCGCGTTTCGCGGTGCATATTGTGCTGCGCGCATGCACTGACTAATTACGCACAAACCTTTTGTTTTCAAGGAGCAACTAATCGTGACTCACACTGCTGCACATGCTTCGACTTCGGTGACCAACTTCGGCGACGGCAACTCCGAGCGTTTGGTAAACCGCTTGGCTAGTGAACCATGTGCCCTAAGTTTTTCCGGCCAAGGGTTCCCTTGGCTACCGACCGTGCGGCAGGGATTAACTGGGGGAGTAGCGCGACAGCTCGAGGCCGTAGTCCAGGATGCTAACGATATTCTCGCACCCCTGGCTGACGATCTAGCAGCGGCTCGCCCCTTTGGGTTCGAACCAATTGAATGGGCGAAGAAGTCTGCTGATCCACACTTTGACTTGTCCGCAGCAGTCATTTCCACCCCAGGTATTGTCCTTGCGCAATATGCCATTATTGAGCAGTTGCGCGCACAAGGGCTCGATGTTGATAAAGCTGTAGCATACATCGGCCACTCACAAGGTGCACTTGCAACCTATATTGCTAATGGCTCCCAAGCTCCGGCCACAGTGTTGGCTATCGCACAGCTTATCGGTGTGGCTATCACTAAGATTGCCCGCACCAAGGGCCTTATCCGTCAAGCTGATGGCGCACCTATGGTCTCCTACGGCGATGTCACCGCAGAGGCTGTTGAGCAGGCAATCGTTCGGGCCGGAGTCGACAGCACCATCGGTTTGCGTAACACCCGCACGTCGTTCGTGGTTGTGGGAACTCCCGCAGACAACGCCAAAGTTACTGAGACACTCAACCGTATGGCTGAGGTAGACCGTAAGGCTGTAGAGGACAAAAAGCGCGGTGGAACTCCTCTAGACCCGAAGGTAAATCCTCTCGATGTCCAGTGTGCATACCATGATCCACTCATGGAAGAAGCCGTTGAACTTACATTGAAGTGGGCAAAGATAGCTGGAATCGACGCAGACTTTGCGCGTAGCGCAGCGCGCGCCGTTCTAGTGGATCCCGTTGACTGGCCAGCAGAGTGCTCCAAGGCAGCCGCTGCCGGTGCGCTTTGGATTCTAGAATGTGGTCCAGGTGAGGGCATGACCGCGCTTACCCGCACTAACGTGGCAGGCTATGGCATCGGTGTTGTAAATGTCTCAGCGAACGAAGGTCAAGCTGCACTCTTTGATGCTGGACATGCTCCATCGCGCCCGACTCCGTATACCGCGTATGCTCCACAATTGCGCACTATTGCTGGTGCACAACGCCTCATTACTCGTTTCACCGCTCTGACCGGATACTCACCAGTCATGCTGCCAGGTATGACACCAACGACTGTAGATCCTGCAATCGTTGCCGCTGCAGCTAACGCTGGTTTTTGGGCAGAGCTCGCCGGCGGTGGTCAAGCCACCGAAGCAATTTTGGAATCCAACCTTGAGCGTCTGCAAAAACTGCTCGGCCCAGGTATCAATGCGCAATTCAACGCTATGTACCTCTCGCCAAAGCAGTGGCGCGAGCAAATCGAAGGCAAGCGTGCCATCCCACGCGCCCGCGCCAACGGTGCCCCCATCAATGGTGTGGTCTGCTCTGCAGGTGTGCCTCCCAAAGACGAAGCTGTCGCATTAGTTGAGCAGCTTATCGCCGATAACATTCCTTGGGTTGCTTTCAAACCTGGCAACCAGCGCCAAATCTCCCAGGTACTCGCAATCGCAGATGCCGTTGCTCCTACCCCAATCATCGTGCAGATCGAAGGCGGCAAGGCCGGAGGACATCACTCGTGGGAAGACCTCGATGACCTACTAATTGCTACCTACGAAGATATTCGCGAGCGCGACAATGTTGTCTTAGCTGTAGGCGGCGGCATCGGCAAGCCTGCTCGCGGCGCAGACTACCTGACCGGTACCTGGGCCCATGACTTTGGTCTGCCTGCTATGCCTGTCGATGCCATTATGGTGGGAACCGCCGCCATGGCCACCAAGGAATCCACTGCTTCAGCATCCGTGAAACAAGCACTCGTCCACACCCCGGGTGTGACCGGCGATGGCTGGGTCGGCGCAGGTGAAAGCCGCGACGGCATGGCCTCCGGTCGCTCCCAGCTCGGGGCGGACATTCATGAAATTGACAACACCTTCGCTCGCGCTGGACGCCTCCTCGATGAGGTAGCTGGGGATGCCGAGGCAGTTGCTGCACGTCGCGAAGAAATCATCGCCGCAATTGCCGGTACCGCCAAGCCATACTTTGGCGATATCGAAGACATGACCTACACGCAGTGGCTGCAGCGCTACCTCGATGTGTCTTACATGGGAAGCTGGATCGATGCCTCCTGGTATCAGCGTTTCGAGGGCATGGTAGAACGCGCAGAAGCCCGTCTTAACCCTACTGACCACGGCACGTTCACCGCTCAGGTCAGCGTCGACAGCACCGAACCTGAGCGTGCCATCGCCGATCTAGTGGCCGTTTACCCTGCAGCTTCTGAGCTCACCGTGACCCGCGCCGATGCAGCCTGGTTTATTGATCTCCTTCACGGTGCAGGCAAACCACCAGCGTTTGTCCCCGTTATCGACCAAGACGTCCGCCGCTGGTGGCGCCAAGACTCACTGTGGCAAGCACACGATGAGCGCTACAACGCCGACCAAGTCAGCATTATTCCGGGCACCACAGCTGTGGCCGGCATTGAAAAGGTCGACGAACCAGTCGCTGAGCTGCTCGCCCGCTTCGAAGCAGCTGCTGTCAGCGCAGTGTTAGAGAGCAATGACAACACCACCGCGTCTCTAGAGGCTCCAGCCACCGCGTTGGAACGCGTCATCGCCGCTCCTTCCGTGGAATGGGCAGGCCGTCAGCGCCGCAACCCATTGCACCAATTGGGAACGACCTGGCAGATTGCTGCCGATGGCATCACCGCCATGCGTACCCGCACCGGATGGGATCCTGCTATCCCAACCGTATCTGCGATTCCAGGGGCTGTGGCCGAACAAATCGATGACAACCACGTGCAACTTACCGTGGATATGCCAGGTTCGACGGCCGGAGCTCAACTCAAACTTCTCATCACCGTGCCTGAGGGAACCACGGCTGCCGTTTCTCCACTTATCACTGCAGACGATGCCGAAGCCGCCATGGCAGAACTCGCACGTTTTGCTGCCGGAGGCGAGCTTCCTACCGTAACTCGCGGAACCACGACGTGGACCACCACGCTCTCTGCTGCCGATGTTGCAGACTACGCAGGTGTGACCACGGGTTATGTGGCTGATGCGGACTCCAATTCTGCCATTGCTCCTGACCTACTGGTTGGCCGTGCATGGCCTGCAGTGTTTTCTGTTATCCGTTCCGCAACGGTTGGCGGCGATGACACTGTAAGTGTCGTTGAAGGCTTGCTGAATCTGGTTCACTTAGAGCACAACTTGGTGCTCACCACACCTATGGCCGAATTGACCAAAGCAGGTGAGGTGAAATTATCAATCACTGCGACCGCCAACAAGGTCCACGACACAGCTCTAGGCCGAGTCGTGGAGGTTTCCGTAGAAATCACAAAGGCCGGAACCGATACCCTCGTGGCTACCCTCGATGAGCGTTTTGCCATCGTTGGGCGTAAGGGCGATTCGGTATACGAACCGTATGCATCGGCAGCCAAGGTAACTGATACCCCAACCAGCTTCCGCCACCATCTGCGAGTCACCGCACCGCAAGATATGCGCGCCTTTGCGATGGTTACCGGTGACCGTAACCCAATCCACGTTGCCGCAGATGCAGCCCGCCTCGCTGGCCTTCCTGAAGGCGTCATTGTTCACGGCATGTGGACTTCTGCCGTGGCACAGCTTGCCGCGCGTTTTGACGGCGCTGAGATTGCCGAGTGGTCAGCAAGCATGCTTAGCCCAGTTCTACCTGGTTCGATTATCGACTTCATTGTCGAGCGCACAGGAATCGCTGGGGGAGAAGTCCGCACCATCACCGCCACCGTCGATGGCGAAAACGTCTTGCAAGCTACAGCCCGCATGGCTGCGCCACGCACGTTCTATGGATTCCCAGGTCAAGGCATTCAGTCCCAAGGCATGGGCATGGAATCGTATGCCTCCTCCGCTGCAGCCCGCGAAATATGGGAGCGTGCTGACCGCCACACCCGCACCAAACTCGGCTTTTCTATCTTGGACATCGTCCGCAACAACCCACCAGAGGTTGTCGTTGGTGGCGAAACCTTCCAGCACCCTGACGGCGCGCTCTTCCTCACCCAGTTCACCCAGGTAGCTATGGCAACTTTGGGCTGCGCTCAAATCGCAGAGATGGCCGAAGCAGGTGTGCTGAGCGATGACACCTACTTCGCAGGTCACTCCGTTGGTGAATACAACGCACTTGCCGCCTACGCGCAAGTGCTGTCTCTAGAGGCCGTTGTTGAAATCGTCTACCGCCGCGGCCTTACAATGCATCGCCTCGTAGACCGCGATGCCGACGGACATTCCAACTACGGACTAGCCGCACTGCGTCCTAACAAGATTGGTATCTCCGCTGATAACGTCTTTGGTTATGTGGAGGAAATCTCCCAGCGCACCGGCGAATTCCTCGAGATCGTAAACTACAACATCGCTGGAGTTCAATACGCCGTCGCTGGTACCCGTGCAGGTCTAGCAGCCTTGGCTGCCGATGCCGAAGGCCGTGCTCCCGGTGCACGCTCTTTCATCATGATTCCGGGCATCGATGTGCCATTCCACTCCTCGCACTTGCTGGGAGGTGTCGGTGATTTCCGTGACCACCTCAGCGCCCTGATTCCAGCAGATCTGAACCTCGATATCCTGATCGGTCGCTACATTCCAAACCTCGTAGCGCGTCCGTTCGAGCTGAGCGAGGAGTTTGTCCAAGCAATCGCAAAGGTTGTTGACTCTCCATTTATCAACGACATCCTCGCAGACTTCGCACAAGCTAAGAGCGACCCTGCACGTCTTGGCCGCACTTTGTTGATTGAACTGCTGGCATGGCAGTTCGCATCACCAGTGCGTTGGATCGAAACCCAAGATCTGCTCCTGTCTTCCCCTCTAGAGACTGCCGGTGCAGGCACGCCTGGTCTGGGCGTAGAACGCTTCGTTGAAATCGGCGTCGGTTCTTCCCCGACTTTGGCTAATATGCTGGGTCAGACTTTGCGCCTGCCGCAATACGCTGGTAACCGCATTGAGGTCCTCAACATTGAGCGTGACCGCCCGACCGTGTTTGCTGAAGACACTGTTGAGCGCCCAGATATTCAACCTGCAGCGGCTCCTAACTCTGAGGCTCCTGTGGCTGCAGCCGGCGCTGATGCCCAGGTCGAGGT
The DNA here is from genome assembly GCA_034091885.1 of Corynebacterium sp. Classification (GTDB taxonomy): domain Bacteria; phylum Actinomycetota; class Actinomycetes; order Mycobacteriales; family Mycobacteriaceae; genus Corynebacterium. The sequence goes on along the minus strand of JAXFXA010000048.1, from coordinate 10,587 downwards.
CGATTCCTCCGCTGCGGATGCTCCTGCAGCCGTTGAAGCAGCGGCACCTGCAGCGAGCGCTCCAGCACCAGTTGCTGCGCCTGCCGCTGGTGCTGGCACTCCGGATGACAAACCGTTTACTCCAGCAGACGCTACTGAGATGTTGGTTGCGTTGTGGACCAAGGTCCGCCCTGACCAAATCGGAGCCGCAGATACTATCGAGCTGCTTGTTGAGGGTGTTTCCTCACGCCGCAACCAGCTTCTCCTCGACCTCGGTGTCGAGTTCGGTCTGGGTGCCATTGACGGCGCAGCTGATGCTGAAATCGACGATTTGAAGCAGACCGTCGCTGGTATGGCCAAGGGCTACAAGGCCTTTGGTCCAGTGCTGTCCGTGCAGGTTGCTGACGCGCTGCGCCGACTAACCGGACCTGCAGGCAAGAAGCCTGGCTACATTGCTGAACGAATTAGCGATGTATGGGCTCTCGGCGCTGGCTGGGTTGATCGCGTCACCGCCGAACTCGTTCTGGGCACTCGCGACGGCGCATCCTTGCGCGGCGGGGATCTGGCATACGTGGAGCCCGCAGCGCCGGCATCGGCAGCTCAGCTCGATGAACTTATCGATGCCGCCGTCACCGCCGCGGGAGTTCGCGCCGGGGTAAACATCGCTAAGCCTCAACAAGGTGGAGCAACTGGGGGAGTTGTAGACTCTGCAGCACTCGGCGAGTTTGCAGACTCCATCAACCAGACTCTGACCGAAACCGCACGCACACTGCTGCGCCAACTCGGACACGATGTCCCCACCACTGATTTCAGCGAGCCCGATGAAAACGCTGCCATCGCAGAACTAGTGACCCGCGAATTGGGAGCAGACTGGCCACGCCTTGTCGCCCCGAAGTTCGATGCCAACAAGGCCGTGCTTCTCGATGACCGCTGGGCATCCGCTCGCGAAGACGTCGTCCGCTATGCTCTTGGCCAACTCGACACTCTCGATGTCACCGGTACCGGCGCCGAGGTTGCGAAGATTGCTAATTACTATGGTCTGACTGACCTCGCCGAGCAAGCCCTCGTCGACCCCGCGTCTCTAGAGGCGGCAGGAGATGTTGCCGTGGTCACCGGTGGATCGCCCAATTCCATCGCTGCAGCGGTAGCCGGCCGATTGCTGGCGCAGGGTGCCACTGTCGTGGCAACGACATCATCGCTAAGCCATGATCGTCTCGAATACTACAAGGAGCTCTACCGGACCCACGCCCGCGGCGCCGCTGCATTGTGGGTTGTGCCTGCGAACTTGAGCTCGTTTGCTGACCTCGATGCCCTCATCGAATGGATCGGCTCCGAGCAGACCGCTACCGTCGGCGGGTCCTCCAAGCTGGTCAAGCCTGCTCTCGTTCCAACCATGTTGTTCCCATTCGCCGCCCCACGCGTCCAAGGCACGCTTGCCGATGCCGGCGCCGCCGCCGAGTCCCAAATGCGACTTTTGCTGTGGAGTGTTGAAAAGCTCATCGCTGGACTCAGCGCTCTCGGATCGGGAACTCATGTTGGCCAACGTCTCCACGTCGTAATCCCAGGTAGCCCTAACCGCGGCCGCTTTGGTGGCGATGGTGCCTACGGTGAATCCAAGGCGGCACTCGACGCCTTGGTTACCCGCTGGCACGCTGAGCCGGTCTGGGCCAACCGCACATCACTCGTTCACGCCCACATCGGTTGGGTACGTGGTACCGGCCTTATGGGCGGCAATGACCCACTCGTCGAAGCTGTTGAAGCTAAGGGTGTAGCCACCTACTCCACCGAAGAGATGGCGGCAATGCTGTTGGAGCAGGGGGCATCGGCAAGCGCTCGCGCAGAAGCTGCCCAGTCTCCTAAGACTTTGGACTTCACCGGTGGCCTGGGAGACGCCGACATCGACCTGCCTGCGCTTGCTCGCGAGCTTGCCGATGCCACCTTCGCCACCGCAGAGTCTTCCGCTTCCCGCGAGCTCAAGGCCCTGCCGAACATCCGGACCCCATACCAATGGACCACCCCGGACTTCAGCAACGTACGCGCCAACCTCGACGACATGGTTGTCATCGTTGGCGCCGGCGAGCTCGGCCCTGCCGGATCATCGCGCACTCGCTATGAAGTGGAAATGACCGGCGAGCTTTCTGCCGCCGGCGTCATGGAACTAGCCTGGTCCACTGGCTTAATCACCTGGGACGATGCCGCTGGTGCATGGTTCGACGCAGACGAACAAGAAATCGCCGAAGAAGACATCTACGATCGTTTCCATGACCAAGTCCTCGCCGGTCTCGGCGTACGCCGCTACCACGACGATTACGCCGCTCACCTGCGCATGGTAGACAACCTCGCACCTGAGCTCACCACCATCTACCTAGAAAAAGACATGACCTTCGCGGTCGCAGATGAAGAAGCCGCACGCTCCTTCGTCGCAGACGTCGATGGCGCCACCGCCTACTTCGACGGCGAAGAATGGCAAGTTACCCGCCCAGCTGGCTCCGCAGTACGCGTTCCGCGCCGTGTCGCCATGTCCCGATTCGTCGGCGGCCAAATTCCTGAAGGCTTCGACCCAGGCGTCTACGGTATCCCAGCCGATATGATCGACAACCTCGATCGCGTCGCGCTATGGAACCTCGTCTGCACCGTCGATGCCTTCCTCTCCGCTGGCTTCAGCCCCGCCGAACTCCTCTCTAGAGTCCACCCAGCGCGTGTGAGCTCCACCCAAGGAACAGGCATGGGCGGCATGCAGTCTCTAAGAAGTCTGTACGTCGATAAGCTCTTGGCCCAGCCTCGTCCTAACGACATTCTTCAAGAAGCACTGCCTAACGTCGTCGCCGCACACGTCATGCAGTCCTACGTCGGCGGCTACGGCCAGATGGTGCACCCTGTTGCAGCATGCGCTACTGCCGCAGTCTCCGTCGAAGAAGGAATGGACAAACTCCGCCTCCGCAAGGCCGACTTTGTCGTCGCCGGCGGTATTGATGACCTCTCTATTGAAGGTATTACCGGCTTCGGCGACATGGCAGCTACTGCTGACTCTAAGGAGATGGAAGAAAAGGGTATCGAGCACAAATACTTCTCGCGTGCCAACGACCGACGCCGCGGAGGCTTCATCGAATCTGAAGGCGGCGGAACCATCCTGCTCGCCCGGGGAACCCTCGCAGCCGAACTCGGTCTGCCAGTGCTCGGTGTTGTCGCCTTCGCCGAGTCTTTCGCTGACGGTGCACACACCTCAATTCCGGCGCCTGGTTTGGGTGCGCTGTCCGCAGCCCGTGGTGGCGTGCAGTCGCGTCTGGCCCAGTCTCTAGAAGAATTGGGTGTAGCTCCTGATGAGATCTCCGTCATCTCCAAGCACGACACCTCAACCAATGCCAATGATCCGAACGAGTCTGACCTGCATGAGCGCATCGCTTCTGCTCTAGGCCGCCGCGAAGGTAACCCGCTGTTTGTCGTTTCCCAAAAGACAATCACTGGCCACGCTAAGGGTGGCGCTGCAGCGTTCCAGATGGTTGGGCTTACTCAGGTGCTGCGAGAAGGTGTGATTCCGCCGAACCGTGCTTTGGACTGTGTTGATCCTGTATTGCGCCATCACGAGCACCTGACGTGGTTGCGTCGTTCGCTCGATTTGAAAGCGCAACCTCCTAAGGCTGGTTTGGTGACCTCGCTTGGCTTCGGACATGTCTCGGCGCTCGTTGCCATCGTCCACCCGGGTGCGTTCGTTGCAGCGCTTGGCGATGCTGCCGCCGCCTGGCGCACCGCTGCCCACTCCCGCGAGGTTGCAGGTTTGCGCAAGCTTAGCGATGCCCTCACCGGCGGACCATCACTCTACGAGCGCCCAGTGGACCGCAACCTAGGCGGAAATGGGGCTGCTGTTAAGGAACGGGAGGCAGCGGTTCTTCTCTCCGACGCCTCGCGTCTCTCTAGAGGAATTCTCGAGCCCAACGCAGCAGAGAAGTAGCCGGTAAAGCTACTCGTCTAGTGCCAGGTAGATGACCATAATGCAACATCAAAAGGTCAACTACCTGGCGCTATATTTTTATTAGAAGGGACCATGTTCATGACGAATAGCACGGGTAGGGTGGGATTTTCACGGCACAGCATCGGGGTCGACATCGTGCATATTCCAAGTTTTGCTGAGCAACTTCACCGCCCCGGGTCAACATTTCTTTCTGTTTTCACGCCTCTAGAAATTCGGCATGCAAATGCGAGACGTGAGGGGGGAGGAGCATCGAAAAGCTATGAAGTAGTGGGAGCCTTCGCGGGTTCCCGCGCTGAGCACCTAGCCGGTCGATGGGCAGCGAAAGAATCTTTCATCAAGGCTTGGTCACAATTGCTATACGGCGCGCCGCCAGTCCTAGACCCAGATGGAGTCAATTTTGCTGAGATAGAAGTCTCGGCGGATAGGTGGGGCCGCGTGGCGTTCGCCTTCCACGGTGATGTGCAGCGGTCTCTAGAAGAAAGCTTAGGGGCCATAAACAGGTGGGACGTAGCGCTTAGCATTAGTCATGACGGTGACTATGCTATCGCACAGAGCCTGCTTACATTTCACTCCTAGAATACGAAGTCGAAACCTCTAGAGACGTTAGAGGTGCAGCGCGACTGGCGGGCTGAGCTGTGTACCGGCCATTTTTACTTCCTGGATTTTTAAGGCACGCCTGATTGCCGTAAGAGAAAACTCTTACGGCGGGCATTTTCCTGTGGCTACGTGTTATTCGCCCACTGTGTCGTGACGTTCATTGCGCGCCATTTGTTCGGTAGTTCCGCGCCATCCTTCGTGGAATTTATGGCGCGGATTTTTCGTCGTGGAGCCGCTTGGTGGGTATTTGTGCACGGGCCAGCCGTTTTCGTCGCGTTCCATTCGCCCATTTTTAGGCGGTTTCGCGGGGTCATCATCGTTGATGCCGTTGTGGTAGCGGCAGGCATTGGTGAGGTCGTTCCAGTCATGTTCGGTTTGAGGATGGTAGTGGTAGGCGTTGATGTGGTGTGCTTGGCATCTGGTGGCGGGCATATTGCAGCGGGCGCAGACGAGCGTTTCCAGCATGACACCGAGGCGGTGTGTTCCTCTAGAGAAGCGTTCGCGGATTATGGGGGTGATGAGCTTGAGGTTGGCCTTCCCGTTTTCCATGGAAGTCCAGCACACCCATCCGGTGTTGGCGAGCCGGAGGTTGATGGCTTCTTCGAGGGGAATGGTGCCGCCATCGAGGGTGTTGACGTAGCCGCGTTCGTAGTCGATGTTGGGGTCTCCAGAGATGATGACAACAGGGTGGTGGGCGTTGCCGTTATAGTCTTCGGGTTCAGCGGGTGTGGTCTCCGCGATGGGTTGGTGTCTAGAGACGCCGGTGTCGTCGTCGCGCAGTAGGCGGGCGACCATCCATTGTGCTAGCGCTTGGTCATAGGTGACGCCGGGTGTTTTGCTGCGGAGGCTGTCGATGTAGGGCTGGGCTTGGTGTTCGATGCTGCGCGCTATCGAGGATTGGAATACTCCGTGTCCGTGCACCATAAAGTTGGAGTTTTCTTCTTTGGCGAAGTTGAACCGGTTGACGCGGGAGGTGTGGGGCCGCAGGGTGGCATCGGCAAGCTTTATAAGCTTTTCTTTGGCTTCGTCGAGGCTGCAGCGGTCGCAGGCGATGAGCATCGCGCGCAATACGGCGTCGAGGTCGTTGTGCTTGGTGTCGACGGTGCCCAGCGCACGCGAGATAGCTTGCAGGTAGGCCAGCGGGAGGCACATTTGCTTAGCGATGTCCCCATGTCTCTTAATTCGCCCATACACCCTACGCAAGTCTTTGAGCTCAGCAATGGGCGTGGCGGTATCGGCGGCGAGCTGGTCGATGCTTTGTGTTTCGAGCTGTTTCATCATGGCCTCGAGAAAGAGCCAACCATTGTGGCGGGCAGCAACAAATTGCTGCCAAGGATTGGCGGGCGCGGTGGGAGGCGGCGCAGTGGTTGAAATTGTGTTCACATAATATACAGACTGCGAAACCGGCGAAAAGGTTCCCTCTAGAGACGGGAGATTTTGTATTAGGCGCCGGTGGCGACTGAAAATAGGTAGGCCACCAGCATCCGTTTGATTTCACGGACGATATCATCGATGTCATCGGCGGTGCTGGAAGAGGTAGCCGTTGCTGCGCTGCCGCCGAATCCCGTCAAACCCGCTGTGCTGGTTGGGGAGGAAGCATCGTTGACATCGGCAGCGTCGTCGCGGATGGCGTAGTTGAGTAGCGATACGACTGTGTGGACGAGGATACCTGCGAGCTCAATCCGATGCTCATAGTCCATGTTTTGGGCTAACGGGCCAAGAATCCCTGCGAGAAGTTCCAGCATTTCGCGTTCTGTGGCTGCTGCGGTGTAGCGGGTACCTGGAGTGGATTGGACAGCATGCCACACGGCGCGGCGGGACGGATCATCGCGCCACATACGGGCTAGGTGGTCGATGAACTCATCGAGAAAGTCGGGCCATTGCAAAGCCGGAACGTGGCGGGAGAAGCGCTGGATTTCGGCGACGTTGGCTGCGGTGTCTTGGCGGTCTAGTTCACAGATGAGGACGTATTTATTGGCGAAGAATTGGTACAAAGTACCGATGGGTACCTCGGCGCGTTTAGCTACTTCGTCGAAGGTAAAAGATTCAAATCCGGTCTCTACCAATACTTCGCGTGCAGCTTTGAGGATGCGTTCAAAGCGCAGGCGGGACCGAGCTTGGGCTGGTCGGCGCCGTGGTACGAGTAGTTGAGGATTCTTCTCAGGCATGTAAGTAGTTAAAAAGTTGACGAAGCGGGGTTAGTTGGCTTGCGGCGTAATCTGGTGACCAGTTAGTTTTTCGAGGTCTTTGATAATACGCGCAACATGACCGGTTGCTTTGACATTATATTTTGCTAGTCCAATGGTTCCATCAGGTTTGATGACAAATGTGGAGCGAATAACGCCTTGGATTACTTTCCCGTAGTTTTTCTTCTCTCCGAAGGCTCCGTAGGCGCGTAGGGTTTCTTTGTTTGGATCAGAAAGCAGCGGAAAATTCAGCTGGTGATTTTGGACGAATGTAGCCAGCTTCTCTGGTGAATCGGGGGAGATTCCTAGCACAGCGATGTTGGCGGAGTTTAGTTGTTCTAACGCGTCGCGGAAATCACAGGCTTCGGTGGTGCACCCGGGTGTGTTGGCGCGGGGATAGAAATAGACGACGACGTGTTGGCCAGCGTAGTCGGCGAGGGAAACTGTGTTTCCGGTGGCATCGATAAGCGAAAATGCTGGAGCTTTGTCACCTTCGTGTAACTTAATCTGCTCAGTCATGCCTTTTACCTTATCCTAATCTTTAGCGCGCTAAACTAGGCGGTGCTAGTGATTAACCTGTTGTGAACATCTACCGAGGAGACGAAACTCGTGGCACGTAATCTTGATTCCATCCAACGCGACATTGAACGTACCCGCCGTCAACTGGCTAGCACTCTTGATGAGCTAGCGGTTCGCACTAAGCCTGCTAATTTGGCTAACGATGCCAAAGATGCCGCCACTGAGAAGCTTCAAGACCACAACGTGCAGATCGGTATCGCGGCTTTCGCAGCCGTAGTAGTCGGAGCGCTCGCATTCGCTGCAGTTCGCTCGCGCCGCCGTAGCAAGGATCTTAAGGAATTGCAGCGTTTGCTTGCTAATCGCTAAATGACCGCTAAACGCTAGTGACAAAGTAAAACTAGTTAGGGCCCGCATGTGGCTTTGTGGATCGGTGTCTTTCTTTCTCTCCCAGTGTTGAGTCTCTAGAGACTGTTAGGGTGGGGTGGTGTGAAGACACCGATTCCTTTTTATCTGCAAGAACTGCTCGAAAACGTCCGTGATAATAAAGATGGGGAAGTTGCGGACTACATTCCGGATTTGGCAAATGCTGACCCAGAACTATTGGGGGCGGCGTTATGTACTACCACGGGGCACGTCTATAGCGCCGGTGACGATGACGTTGAGTTTACGTTGCAGTCTATTTCCAAGCCGTTTGTTTATGCTTTGGCGTTGCAAGAGTTGGGGCTAGAGGCCGTTCGCGAAGTCGTAGGAATGGAGCCTTCGGGGGAGGCGTTTAATGAGCTTTCGCTTAACGATGAAGACCATCGCCCCGTAAACCCCATGATTAATGCGGGAGCGATTGCGGTTACCCAGTTGATTAACGGGGTTGATTCTGGGGTGGATGAACGTGTCGCACGCATCAAGGGATATCTCTCGCGCTTGGCTGGGCGTGAGCTTAATTTGGATGAGAAGGTATGCGGCGATGAGCTAGAACATGCGGATCGCAATTTGTCGTTGGCGCACATGCTGCGCAATTACGACATTATTAAAGACTCGGCGCGTGATGCTGTGTTGACGTATACCCGACAGTGCTCGCTAAAAGTAACAGTGAAGGATTTGGCCGTCATGGCGGCAACTCTTGCTAATGGTGGGGTGCAGCCGGTCACCGACGATAGGATCTTGTCTCCTGATGTATGTCGTTTGACGCTGGCTGTGATGAGTTCTGCAGGGATGTACAACGGTGCGGGTCGGTGGATGGCGGAAGTGGGTATTCCGGCGAAATCGGGTGTGTCAGGTGGACTCTTGGGAACGTTGCCGGGACAGTTGGGGTTTGCCACGTTTTCGCCGCGGTTGAATGCAGAGGGAAATTCAGTTCGCGGAGTGGCAGCGTTTAGTCGCTTGAGCAGCACGATGGGGCTGCATTTGATGAATACTGAAGAGCGCTACGGTATTCGTCCGATCCGTGCGATTGATGATTACGGTGCCTCAACTGTGTTCCGGTTGCAGGGTGTAATCAATTTCAATGCGGCTGAGACAATTTTGCACCAATTGGAAGACTACGATGTCGACGGCGATGCAGTCGCCTTGGACTTTACCCATGTCACGGCATCAAATACGATGGGCCGGCGAATGCTCAAAGAAGGCCTTCGCCGCTTCCGTGAGCAAGGCTTTGCAATCGGTGCAATTGATCCGGAGGGTCGCCTAGAAGACCTTTCGCTTGCCGATGGCACCAAGCTGCCCATCAGCGAGCCTGAAGAATTCGAGGAGTTCGACGACACCGCGGCTAAGACGTCTCTAGAGGAGGAGCTGTAAGCGCCTTTTTCTCTAGAGACCTAAGCGCTGCCTCGGCGGGGCCGCGGAAGAAAAATAGTTTCCACACGCTAGCCCCTCCGAGGAGCACCAATACGGTGAGCCAGAAGGGCAGCGGGGTAGAAAGTGCCTCGGGGGCAAGATCGTGGCTGCTGGCAGGCTCTGAGAGGCTGTCGTAATAGGCACCTTCCTTGTCCCAGAGTTCTTCCCAAGAATTGGCATTAGCTGTTTTGTCTTGGTAGCGCTCGAAGGGGATTTTGGAGTATAGGGAAGCTTCGTCACCTATTATGACTTCGTGTTGTGCCCCGAAAGTGGCCAGGGCGACGAAGGCTCCTGCCGTCAAAGCGTGAATGATGTATGAGCTTAGGGCCATAGAACCCATTGCGTGGACAGGATAGAGGAGTGCTTTGATAGGCCGGAGGCGTGACAGTAACAGGCAGCTCGTGATGATAATGAGAGCGACCATAATGGAAGCGAGGACGTCTCCTAGGCCACCGGAATGAGCTTCTGGGGAGATGAAACTATTCCACGAAAGTTGTGGTCCGTCTAAAGGGTCCGGCATTGTGACAGGCTCGTCTGAGTAGACCGCTGATTTGCCGAATATATCGGTGGCATTAACAAACTTCGATTCCCGCCACCATACTAGGGCGCAAACAGGACCCAAGCTGGCAAGAAGTGTCCCCAGTTGCCACGACCATGGGGCGTAGACGACAAGACGATAGATGAGTAATCCCGCAGTGCCGTAGGCCAGCCACGCTAGAAATGGATATACACCTGCGAAAAAGTCGTTGTAGAACGCGAATGTCTGGGACACTGCTGCATACGTCGCCGAGAGAAAGGTAAAGAGCGCAAGTAACCACACCAACTGGCGGGTGCTGCGGCGCGCGAGGGGGCCGAGTGCAGCGATAAGAGCACCCATCGTTACGAGTACGACGGCAATATAGCTTTGAACTGCGCTGAGGACTGCACCGATGGCCATGATAAGCAAGCCGCGGATAGCAAGTCGGGGGATGGGCTGTTGAGATGGCGCAGACATAATACCGACAGAAACGCCGGCCAACACCGCGAAGAGGGCAGAAGGAAACCCTGAGGAGATGCTTATCGATGCCATCCCAAGATGTGCCCACACCATACCCACAATAGATATGCCGCGCGCTATATCGAGCCCGATGATGCGATCGGGCATGATTTTTATTCTTGATTTCGACCTCATTGTCATGCGGTCAGTGTACTACCGCAGGAAAAAATAAAAATGCAGCGTGTCTGGTATTTTTAATACCAGACACGCTGCTATGTTGTGCGCCATCAGGGAATCGAACCCCGAACCCACTGATTAAGAGTCAGTTGCTCTACCAATTGAGCTAATGGCGCAAAAGATTGCTAGAGTTGTTTGTTAATGTCTCTGCAACGAAGAAAACAATAACAGCTGCTCTTTAAACTTGCAAAACTGGCATGTCAATAGCCAGATACCAGATTAGGTGTCAGTCTGTTAACAGACCATTTTTCGAGTGGGGCTACGGTGTGGGGGGAGTGTAAAACGTGCCGCTA
>JAXFXA010000047.1:0-6374 GCA_034091885.1 Corynebacterium sp. | reverse complement strand
GTGCCGGCTACTGGGGAAGGAACCTCAGTGTCAACCTTGTCGGTGGATACCTCGAGCAAAGGCTCGTCAACCTCGACGGTGTCACCAACGGACTTCAGCCACTGGGTAATGGTGCCCTCGGATACGGACTCCCCAAGTTCTGGCATAGCAACGTCAGAAGCGTCACCTGCAGACTTGGACTCCTCATTCTTTGCAGAAGACTCTTCCTTCTCCTCGGAAGCATCTGCGGAATCGGACTTCTTAGAATCCGTTGCCTCGTCTGCATCACCAATAATGGCGATAACAGATCCAACGTCAACGGCGTCATCTTCTTCGGCCTTGATTTCCAAGATCGTGCCGGCTACTGGGGAAGGAACCTCAGTGTCAACCTTGTCGGTGGATACCTCGAGCAAAGGCTCGTCAACCTCGACGGTGTCACCAACGGACTTCAGCCACTGGGTAATAGTGCCTTCGGATACTGACTCGCCAAGTTCTGGCATCTCAACGGAATGCGCCATGAGAATTTACGACTCCTCGTATTGTTAAAGTTAAACGATAAGTTTGAGACAAGCTTATCGCATAGTTTTCAGCAATCTTACCGCGAGTGTGCGGATTTCGCGCTATCTGGTCCACCAATTAGAGGGTGGCTCAAAGTATGCTAGAAGGGCTGGGGACTTTTCCCATTCTCTGGGTAAGAAAATATGATGAGCTGACGGGGAAACGATTTCTGCGCCGTATAATTGGCGATTGTGTTTAACCCATTTCGTAGAAATAAGTCGCGTTCGACCCTGCGCCCGCCGCGAGCACCAGGAGAGACAATTCGTGACGCAGATTCGCGTGATTTACAAAAGTGGGCAGAATCGCACGGCATCATCGAGGCCTTTGTAGAACCCGAGACCGTAGTCAACGAGATGTCCGTAGTTGTAGTCGACGAAACTGGCGCATTTATCCGGCGTCCTATCGGTGGGCCCAAAGGCATTGATGCCGTGGCCAAGCTGCTGCGCTGTCCTGTCTATGACGTGGAAGAAACTGGCTATCCCACGCGAATGCGAGAGCGTATGGAGCGAGAACGTCTGTTACGCAAACGCGAGGAACAGCGTGAACGCCGCAAACGATTTGAAGAAAGCCAACGGAAAAACGACAGCTAGCCATATTCCCGCTTGGCTTTCTGGGCCTATTTGGATTCGGCCGCAATATCTTCTACGACGGCGATGATGGTTCGAGCCGGAACGCCGGTTGCTCGTGCCACTGTGTAACCACGTGGTGAACCCCCATTCCAGGCTGGGCCGGCGACGTCGATGTGCACCCATTCCACGCCGTCAGCCACGAACTTAGAAAGATAGGTTCCGGCGTACTGCATTCCGCCTTCACGTTTGCCACTGATGTTGCGGATATCAGCGGCTTTCGATTTGATTTCTTCTTCGTGTTCCTCCAACAGCGGTACTGCCCAAGCTTTTTCTCCCACAGAGCGGCCGATTTCTGCAACGCGGTCGCGGAAATCGTCAGAACCCATGACTCCTGACATGCGGTTACCAAGGGCCACAATTTGTGCACCGGTCAACGTAGCGGTCTCAATCAGATAATCTGGTTTGTCTTCGCAGGCACGCACGATTGCATCGGCAAGCACTAGGCGGCCTTCGGCGTCTGTATTAAGCACTTCTGATGTCATGCCACCGTAGTGTGTGATGACATCGCCGGGGCGGGTAGCGGAACCGGAAGGCATGTTTTCTGCCAAGGGCAGGGTAGCTGTTACCGCGACTGGAATTTCAAGCTGTGCAATGGCGATGATGGCGCCGGCAACCGCAGCTGACCCGCCCATGTCGGAGATCATGTCCCACATTCCGGCACCCGGCTTGAGCGAAATTCCACCGGTGTCAAAGGTTATACCTTTTCCTACGAGAGCAACCGATTTCTTAGCCTTCTTCGGCTTCCAGCTCATGCGCACCAAGCGAGGAGCACGTTTGGAACCTTTGCCCACAGCGAGAATTCCGCCGAATCCTTGCTTACGCAATGCCTGCTCGTCCAAAATCTCAACGTCAAGTCCAGCCTTGCTGCCCTCTGCTTGTAGGAAATTTGCGTAGGACTCGGGATATAACTCGTTTGCAGGAGTGTTCACGAGTGTACGTGCAAAAGCTGCGGCGGTAGAACCGATAACGGCGCGATCAAATTCGGCTTGTGCGGCTTTTTTATCCGGAGAAACAAAAATGAACTCTGCTGGAAGATCTTTGTCCTTGGCCTCGGTGGAACGAATACCGCGAGTGGAATAGCCACCTAGCAGGATTCCTTCTACAGCAGGTCCGAGACCAAACGTGCTGATATCTAGCGCTACCTTGCCCTGTCCGGAAAGCGAACGGGCCAAAGTGCCAGTAGCGTTTCGTACGACTTCATCATCGAGCTGCTCGGCATCCCCCAAACCAATTGCTACGACGTACCTGGCCCCAACACCTTTTGGTGCTGGCACGCGGGTTACTTCATTGCTGCGGCCGCTGGCGTCGACTGCTACCAGTGCAGAAAAGACCTCTTTGAGTTGTTTTCCGTCAAGCAGGCTAGTGGTGGGCGCTTCAAGGCCGTCCGGACCTGAAAAAGTCACCAGAGCAATTACATCAATTGCTTTGGGCGCCTTCTTCTCTAAAGAAACCTCAGGTAGTGCGGCATGAACAACAGTCATAGAGTGCTTCCTCCCTCAGCGCGCCTGCGCGCGCAGTCAATCTTGCAGGTGACAGTACTTCACAAAGTGTTTGCGAGCTATGTGCACTGTGAGCATGAAAAATTCAGACTCACGGTGACAGCGAAGAACAGCTCCCATTCACACACCCCCTACCTTAACCCGCGTTGCAGTGGAGTAGATTGGAACCCATGACTTCGCTGACTTATTCCATTTCGCATACACAAAATCCGACGTCTCCTGAGAAGCTGGAAGAGATTTTGGCTAAGCCAGGTTTCGGTCGTTTCTTTACTGATCACATGGTGACTATTGATTGGAATGAGGAAGAAGGATGGCATAACGCTCAGGTTCTTCCTTACCAGCCAATGTCTTTTGACCCCGCAGCTTCGGTTCTGCACTACGGGCAAGCCATCTTTGAAGGCATCAAGGCATACCGTCAACCAGACGGCACCATCGCCACCTTCCGCCCAGATATGAACGCTGCGCGCATGATCCGCTCAGCAGAGCGTTTGGCAATGCCTGAGTTGCCAGTAGAGGAGTTCATTGCCTCCTTGGAGCAGCTTGTCGATGTTGACAAGGACTGGGTCCCAGCCGCCGGCGGCGAAGAAGCATTGTACTTGCGCCCATTTATGGTTTCCACCGAGCCTTCTTTGGGCGTGCGCCCAGCAAAGCAGTACCGTTACGTAGTCATTGCATCGCCAGTTGGAGCCTATTTTGCAGGTGGCGTAAAGCCAGTGTCTGTTTGGCTGTCTACTGACTTTGTCCGTGCAGTACCCGGTGGAACTGGCGCTGCGAAGTTCGCCGGAAACTACGCTGGTTCTTTGCTGGCACAGCAGCAGGCTACGGAAAAGGGCTGTGACCAAGTTGTATGGTTGGACGCACTTGAGCATAAGTACATCGAGGAAATGGGTGGCATGAACCTCTTCTTCGTCTACGAAAAAGATGGTGAGACCACCATTGTGACTCCACAACTATCTGGCTCTTTGTTGCCTGGTGTTACCCGCGATTCTTTGCTGACTGTTGCCCAAGATATGGGCTTTAAGGTTGAAGAACGCAAGATTTCCACAGACCAATGGCGCGAAGACGCAGCATCAGGGGCACTTACGGAGACCTTTGCCTGTGGTACCGCTGCCGTTATCACTCCCGTTGGTCGCGTGCTGGGCAACGATGTTGAGTTTGAGATCAACAACAATGAAGCTGGACAAGTCACCATGGCTTTGCGCGAGCGGTTGACCGGTATCCAGCGTGGTGCAGTAGAAGACACCCACAACTGGTTGCACACTTTGGTCAAGGAAGTCTAAAAACGCTGAGCCAGAGGCAAACTAACAAGCTTCTGGCCATATCGCTGCAGCGCCGTCGGGTTATTCTCGGTGGCGCTATTTTGTTTTAGGGGGGCATACTAGAAGCTTGAGAAAAGCTCGGTGCTTAGTGTCTTAGCACTGACCTGAAAGAATGCTGGCTACTTCATCGCCAACAAGTTCAATACTGGTTCTAATGAGCGGCAACACCGCCAAGGCACCCACGGCGTTGGCCCGGATATTCAAATTCACCAGTGGGGACAAGTCAAGCTCGCGCAAAGCTTGTCGATGCGCCGGTTCCGCCGTTGCATCGGCAGCAAAGCACCATTGGGCGGTGCCAGGGGAGAGCCTTTCAGCAAGCACGGCAGCTACCGCACTTAAACACCCACCCAAAAGAATAGGGGTGCGACGCACAGCCGAGTGCGCGATGAGCGCAGTTTGCGCGGCGAGGTCAGGGTTTCCAATGCATTGCAAGAGTTTTATAGGATCTCCGGATACCTTGCGCGCGCGGAACATTGCGTCTCTAATGACCGAGACCTTCGTCTTCCACATGGCATCTGTGAGCCCTGAGCCCGGCCCAACAATAGCCACAGGTTCGATCCTTGCTAACGTCCCCATCACTGCGGCAGCAATAGTCGAATTTGCCACCGAAATATCAGCAGGAAGCAAAAGATCCGCACCGCTATCGGCTTCTTCATCAGCAACTCGAACACCCAGGGCTAAAGCCTGGTCTAGTTCGTCGACGGTTAGACCATCTACAGAGTCAATAGCGCCACCAATAGCTCTTTGTTGCACCAAACGTACAGAAGCCTCAGCACGCCGAGCAGCAGTGTGTATTGGGCCAATATTGTCAGCTATTTCCTTGGCCTGTTCATGCGTCGCTTCCGGAACCAACGCAGAAAGTCCTGCACCTTGAAACTGATGTGCTGCAATCGCGTTACCACTGGCAAAGACGATAACGCGCGCTTGCTGCACTGGCTGAGCTGCGGCTTGGCCTTGGCACGCGGCTAACCACAAGGCTGGCTGTGCAAGATTGCCTAACCCTAAACCCCGAGAAGTGGCAAGCAATGCAGTCTCAACGGCTGCCCGAGCTTGTACATCAGGCTGCGGTGCGGGGGAAAAAGTTACCATGACGCTCTAGCTTAATGCTTGAAGCGACTAGCGGTTGACACGCGGGCGAGGTGTGCGCCAGCGATAAGGCTGAGTGGCACGAGAATACGCATAAAAGCCAAGGCTCACTCCAGCCTCATTGGTTCCAGGGAATTCTTTGCGAACAGCAGCATTTGCGCGACGCCCGATGAACAAGCCTTCCACTGCAAGGACAACGATGAAGATCATCGAGACGATGGAAGTGATGTTGGCAAATTGCGGAGCATAGGAACCAACGAACATAACCAGCAAAAGTAGCAGCGCCGCTGGCATTGCCCATTCGTTGATAAAACGCCGTGAATCTACCCAATCGCGGACGAAGGCACGGACAGGGCCCTTGTCACGTGGCATGAGGTAGCGCTCGTCGCCAGAAGCCATCTTTTCTTGGGCACGTCGATTTTGCTCACGACGCTCCTGGCGCTCTTTTGCCTTGAATTCTTTCCACTCCTCTTTGGACATGGAAGCTTTAAGCTCCTTGCGTCTTTGTGAGTACTGTGCTGGCGACATGCCATTGGGATCGCGGCGAACCCCTTTGGCGATTTCCTGCTCACTTCGTTTCGGCGTTGGACGTCCCTTGGGCGGAGTGTAACCCTTAGGAAGATTCTCCTTTGACTGAGAACTCGCAGCAGAGTCATCCCGGCTGCCAGTATCATGGGCCGACTTCGAAGTCGCTTGGTCTTTATTCCACGGAAGTTTCACGATCTATAGGGTACAAGGTCACAAACGCAAAAAGGAAAAAGTCTCCGGTAGTTTCGCCGCTTAAGAAAACGGAGTAGTGTGGAAACACCGCGGAATTATTCGTGGAGAACAGTACTTAATTTTAAATAATCTAGAGTCTGCGGCCACACGATGTGCCGTACCTAGTGTTAGTAAGGAATTCATTATGACTGCTCCAGCATCTGCAACTGGCGTTAATTTGACTGAAGCAGCAGCTGCAAAAGCAAAGGCGCTGCTGGAACAAGAAGGCCGATCTGATCTTGCGTTGCGCATTGCCGTTCAGCCGGGAGGCTGTGCTGGTCTGCGCTACCAGCTCTACTTCGATGACCGCACTCTCGACGGCGACAAGGTTGACACCATCGACGGAGTCAACCTAGTTGTGGACAAAATGAGTGTTCCTTACCTAACCGGTGCAACCATTGACTTTGCGGACACAATCGAATCGCAGGGCTTTACCATCGACAACCCAAATGCCAGTGGTTCTTGCGCATGTGGTGATTCTTTTAACTAAAGAAGACTTCACAACTTCCAATGCAAAGAGGGGAGGGAGCTCGACGTCGAGCTCC
>JAXFXA010000046.1:0-14967 GCA_034091885.1 Corynebacterium sp. | reverse complement strand
GAAGATACGACCCAACCACACGGGCGCAAACAAACTCACCACAATGCCCAAGATAATCGCGATGATAATCTTAAACAGCAGAGAGTCAGTAAACTTTGACTTCTTTTCCGTGGCGTTATCCGCCGAGGAAGTGGTAGTCATAATGACTCAATTCTATGTCGAGGGAACATGCAGACCTTCGCCTTGTAGCACGCTCCAAAACTAGCTAACAGAAGAGAACGCTCAAGCTTAAACCCCAGCTGAACACAATGACAGCGGCACGGAATCAAAAACCCGTATATAATGGTTCAGCTTGAATCAGTCCTGCATAAATGCTACCCCACACCTGGGATAGAACTGTAAAACTCCTTCGCTCTACTTGGAACGCGCAGGGTTTCCACCTTCTTCTTGGGCGCGTCTACACTGATAAACATGCAAGCTGTAGGAATTGTGCTCTTTGCCCTTGCCGTGTTTTGGCTCATCGTTGGCGCCCTCGGGAGTTTAAGGAAGCTACCGGGAAACAAATTTATTGGTTTGCGCACCGCAGAGGTCCGCAAATACGCCGAGACCTGGACCATTGCCCACGCAGTGGCCGGCCCACTGTGGATCGTAGCCGGCGTTGCTTTCGGCTTCGCTGGTGCCATTGCCCTGCGCGCCTCCGGCTGGATGTGGCTTATGGTCGCCGCCGGGTTTGCGGTGGGACTACTTCTGATTTCCATCGGCTCTAACCTAGGCGCGCGGGCAGCATACCTCGATGGCACCCAACGCGCTAATGCAAAAACTGGTTGCGGCGACGGCGGTTGCGGTTGTGGCGACACCACCCCTAAGCCGGAAGCATCTAGTTGCTGTGACACTGAAGCACATGCCGAGACTTCCAATTGCTGTAGTTCTGGACACCAAGCAGTAGACCATCAATCCGTCGATCTAGCGAACATAACCGCTACCAACCAAGAGACGGGCGCAGTTATCAATAACGGGGGCTGCGGTGGGGGAGGCTGCGGTTGTGGCGATCAAGTCACGTCGCCCGCCGACAGTAATGTCGATGTTTCGGCCCTTCGCCGTGCCGCTGAGGTTGAAGACAACAAGTAAATTTGCCACTTTTTATCCCGATCTGCGCTAACCGGGTCGGGATTTTTTGGACCCATGGCCCAAGAGTTATATCGTCACTGTTACGAATTAATCTACGCCAAACCCAGGATCGCAAATGTTGTTTTGGAATCACTTAATTGCCAAATAGTCTATTACAGCAATATTTGATAAGACCCATAATACGGGGCGTCCCACCGTGGGGCCCATCGATTATTCTTGCTATTATCACTGGCAGCCGGGTGCGTGCGTCAATCACGGACCGCAAGTAACATGACAACACGTTGCATGATTGCTGAGAAAGCGCACGGGGAGGAGCGAAATGTCCAATTCTTCCGAATAATGGAACACATGAAGAAAGTAACAACGATAACAGTGCTTACACTGTCTACACTAGCGCTTGCGTCATGCTCGAACAACAACGGTACATCCAGTTCCCCCACCCAAGTAGACACATCTGCATCCGCGACCGTTAGCACAGTGGAAACCGTAACGGAGACAAAGACCGTGACCACGGAGTCATCTGCACAAACCTCATCGGCCGAAGCACCAGCACCCGGGGTAGGGCATCGTTTCGACGAAGCAGCCATCAAACAAGGGTTCTCGGTGCTGGGCTATAACTGCAACGACAGCAATGAGTGCGCCAAGACTGACGGTACGACCATCTATGACATCGAGGTGGATGATGATTCAATCGAAGCTACGGTCCAAGGCAATAATGACATGGATACACACTTCCACACTCTCCTCAGCGATGTCGGTACTGTACTAGGAACAGGGGACTTGGGTGGCGCGTCATGGTATGAAGTGGAGACATGGGCACAAGGTGCTGCAGACAAGGACCACACCACCTTCGATCGGCTCAAGGTGGAACACAAGCGCGCTGACAAAGATGGTGTACCAACCCGCAGCGTGGAACTTGACCTAAAAAAGAACTAACGTAACAACCCTTCTGAATTCTCCTATTCACTGTTGGTGTTTCACGTGAAACATCGGCAGTTGCTGCGTTTCGCCACTAAAACGCGCAGAGAATTTCTTTGGTGTAAATGAGTCGAAAGATGAAGTGCAGCGGGCTACCATGAGGACATGAGTTCATGTTCACGTAGAAAGTTTCTGTTAGCCTCGGGTACTACTTTTGCGGCGGTTTATCTTGCTGCGTGTGGAAAATCCGGTTCTAATGCACAGGTCCCGGCCGTAGAAATTCCCGTTGGTGGAGCCAAGATTGTTGACGATGTTATCTTCGCTCAGCCCACCGCAGGGGAATTTAAAGCTTACAGCACAAACTGCCCCCACCAGAATGCAAAGATCACCAAGGTTGAAGGGCTGGAGGCTATTTGCCTCGTTCACATGAGCTCATTCGACTTGCGTGATGGTTCGGTAATTCAGGGACCAACCAACAAGTCCTTAGAGGAGTTTACTGCGACGGAAAACAACGGAACTCTCGGCGTCGAATCCTAGTAACAAGGTTTCACGTGAAACCTAAAGTCCAGAGCCGGTAGGCGGGTAGGATTTAGGCATGTTTGCCCGCCTACGCCGCCCAGATCCACTGATAGTGCTCATCCTCATCTCCGTCGCCATAGCCATAATCGCACCCGCACGAGGAGAATTTGCGGAAGTTTTCCGGTGGGCAACTAGCCTCGCAATCGCCGTCCTGTTCTATCTCTACGGCGCGCGACTATCCACGCAGCAGGCCCTGGCGGGACTAAAGCATTGGCGGCTGCATTTCACCATTTTGGCGTTTACATTCTTGGCGTACCCGTTGATCGGCCTTGCGTTACGGCCCCTCAACGCGTTCATTTCCGAAGACATTTACTTAGGCATCCTCTTTCTGACACTCGTGCCGTCCACAGTGCAATCCAGCGTCGCCTTTACGTCCATTGCACGCGGTAACGTAGCAGGAGCAATTGTCTCAGCATCGGTCTCAAATCTTGTCGGAGTCTTTGTCACCCCACTGTTAGTCATGGCGCTTATGGGCGCGGGCTCCGGTGTTGCCATTGACGCCACCGTATTTGGCAAAATTGCCCTCCAGCTGCTCCTCCCGTTCATCCTGGGCCAACTAACACGACGTTGGGTGAAAGACTTCGCTGCACATAAAGCAACCAAGATCGTAGACCGTGGATCCATTGCCATGGTGGTTTACTCAGCGTTCTCCAGTGGGGTAGTAGCCGGAATATGGTCCGACGTGAATCTCTGGGAAATCATATTCCTGGTGCTCTTTGCCGCAGTGCCGGTCTGCTCTATGCTGGGGCTGACCCGCGTGATCAGCGCTAGGCTCGGTTTTAGCCGCGCCGACCGCATTGCCATCGAATTCTGCGGTTCAAAGAAATCATTGGCAACGGGATTGCCCATGGCATCAGTCATATTCGTTGGCGGGGGAGTATCCCTGGGGCTTCTCATTGTGCCGTTGATGATTTACCACCAAGTCCAGCTGATGATCTGCTCGTGGCTGGCAGCGCGGTATGCCCGTAGAGAACTAAGTTAAGCTAATACGCATGAGCAACTCCACAGGCAATACCTTGTACGTCCGCACCGTCCTCACCATCCCAGGTGCCGGCCAAGCCATTCACATCGCACAATTGCGTGAACAGGGTAGCGATACCTGCCACCTGGAAAAGATGATTGCGTTGGCGCCAGATGAGTCCATTGTTGGCGCGGCTACGCCAACGGCGACCCACGGGAACATCGACAAGCCCAGCGCAGTTGTTCCACATCCGGCGCTCTATGATCAATTCCCGGACATCACCGCGGAGTATATAGAAGAAAAGCACTTCACCGCTTTGTGGGCCGAGGCCCAAGGATTATTAAGCGGACTTAGTGACTAGAACAGGTTGACCAGCACCAAATAGACCACGGTGCCGCCGACAATGGATAACCCCGAATCGCGCTTCCACAGATGCAGCACCACCGTGGCAATAACCCCGATAGCAACGGGGAGTACGCCACCCGGAGCGGACAATTGACCGAGCACCGTGTAGACCACGAGGACAGTCATTACGCCCACGGGCATCATTAGGCCCAGAAGGGAAAGAAACGGGTTTCCTTTGAGATAACGCAGGAAACCAAAGGGGAGTGCGCGCAAGACCACAGTGATTATTCCGATGGGAAGAACCACCGCCCAGATCATCTCTGAAGTCACACCGTCAGGCATTAGCTCTCCTCCCTCTGCGTGCGGAATTCAGTCGCAGGTGATACTTCCTCCACGCCGTCAACGCGCACATGCTTGCTGCGCTAGGTGAGTTTGGCATCGACGCCGGGAAAGTAGAAGCGAACTAGCAAGACCACAAAATAGGCCGTCAATGCGATAGTGAGTACTTGCCCGGGAAAGGCGATGGCCGCAGCAATGGCCAAGACCCCGGCTATCACGGGCAAAGAATAATCCGGGTTGTTGCGGAATGTGTCCATCGTCAACACCACAAACAGCGCAATCAAGGCAAATTCAAAGCCCTCAATATCGGGCGGAATGAACCCACCTGCCAGTGCGCCCACAATACCGCCGCCAACCCACATGAGTTGGCAAAGCACTTGGATGGACAACACGCGGGTACCGGTAGGGGTCTCTTCGCGGGGGAGGGAGGAGACGATGGCATAGGATTCATCGGTAAGCACATAAGTGGAATATCCCCGCCACCACGGCGACGATATCCGATGGCGTGGAAAAGTCAGCCCATAGAAAATGTGGCGGAAATTCACCATGAAACCTGTCACGGCGGCAGCCAATGCACTCGTGCCGGAAGTAATCATGGCCAAAGCTAGAAACTCCGTTGAGCCCGCGTAAATGAGCAAAGAAAACACTGGGGCCCACCACCAGTCAAAACCGGTTTGTACCACCAGAACACCAAAAGCCAGACCCAAAGGAACTAGGCCGAGCGCAACCGCCCACGTATCCCGAAATCCCTTAGCTACTTCTGTACTCCACTGTGAAGGAAACGTAGAGGAAGCAAACAAAGGAACCTTCTTCCTTGGCTAGTTCGTTGTTGGATCAGCCGGGTACGTCGAAAACATAGGCAGCGGCATCGGTTGACGCCGCATAACGTCGCCCCAGAGATCAATCGTGCCTGATACGACTACATCGCTAGGCAAAGCGGGAGTGACGTACCAATCACCGCTGAAAATCTCATCAATCAAATCGCTGGTTCTCCACTCGACATAGCCAGCGAAGAGGCGGACGCCATCGACAAGCTCTGCAAGCTCTGTCGGATCGGCGCGCATATCGACGTGTGCCAAACGCGGCCCCAAGCGGTTAAGTTGCGGATGTGCGTTGATGTCTACCCCGGTTTTCACATGTGCCAAGCCAATCACAGATTGCTGGTTCATGGGTCCACCGATATAAAGAGCTTGCGGCTTAGCCACAATGGGGATCCAATGCGGAATCACATTAAACACAGCGGTTTCACTGCGCATCGTGAGAGCCACCGCAAAAGAAGTCTCCGAATCGCACTCAAGCATCAACAACACTGAGCGGCGGAAGAAGGGATCTTCCATTCCAGGCGCAGCCACCAATAATTGGCCGGGGCCAATATTATTGCGCTCCAGCGCATTAAACAGTCTGTCTGCATACATCCCTTACTCCATCCACCGAGTTGTCTAAGACCGCTTAGCCCACCACTGCCGCAGGTAATCTATCGCGGTATCACGGTCCAAAGGCCCATGCTCCAAGCGCAATTCTTTCAAATACGCCCACGCTTGGCCTACTTCTGGGCCAGGACGCAAACCGAGGATCTCCATGATCTCATTGCCATCGAGATCAGGGCGCACCTTGGCCAAATCTTCTTTGGCCGCAATCTCCGCAATGCGCTCTTCTAGTTGAGCATAGGCGCGTCGCAGCCGCGCCGCTTTGCGTGCGTTCCTCGTGGTGCAATCTGCCCGCACTAATTTGTTCAAACGAGGGAGCAGCGCACCAGCATCGGTGACGTAGCGGCGTACCGCCGAATCAGTCCACTCATTATCACTGAACCCATGAAAGCGCATGTGCAAACGGATAAGCTCCGAAATATCAGACACCGCAGCCTTCGAGTACTTCAACTGCCGCAGCCTGCGGCGCGCCAGCTTCGCGCCAACTACTTCATGATGGTGGAATGACACCTTGCCGTCGGTCGTATCGCGGGTATCTGGCTTGCCGATGTCATGCAGCAAAGCCGCCCAGCGCAGCACCAGGTCAGGGCCATCATCTTCTTGTTCCATGGCTTGCTTTAATACAGTCAACGAGTGCCGGTAAACATCTTTATGCTGCGCATGTTCATCAGGAGCCATAGCCATCGCAGGGATCTCAGGAAAGATGATCTGCGCTAGGCCGGTCTCACACAAAAGGTCAATGCCATCCCACGGTGCTGCACCCAAGATCAGCTTGTCCAGCTCAGCTTGAACTCGCTCGACGGTGATGCGGCGGATTTCCTCCGCCATCTCTGTCATGGCTTGGCGCACTCGCGGCGAGACATCGAACTCTAGCTGGGATACAAAACGGGCCGCGCGCAACATACGCAAAGGATCGTCGCGGAAAGAGATCTCAGGCGCCGCGGGAGTATCCATCACGCGTGCCTGCAGATCTGCCAAGCCATTCATCGGGTCATGAAATTTAAACTCTAAGGTCCCAACAGTACCCGGCAATAGTTCAATTGCCATGGCGTTGACTTTGAAATCACGGCGCACTAGGTCACCTTCCAGGGTGTCACCGAACGTGACTTCGGGGTTGCGGCTTTCCCCGTCATATAAATCTGCGCGGAACGTCGTAATTTCCACCAACTGTCCCTTGTAGGCCGCGGAGACAGTGCCAAACTCAATGCCGGTGTCCCATACGGTCTCTGCCCATGATTCCGCGATCTCCATGACCACCTCGGGGCGGGCGTCTGTGGTGAAGTCCAGGTCATGGCCCAAGCGGCCCAATAGGGCATCGCGGACTGACCCACCCACCAGATACAAGCTGTGACCGCGGGAAGAAAACTCAACGACCAAGCCCTCTAGAAGATCGGAAAGGCCTGCGACTGTGGCTTCCGCACGAGCAAGTAGGCCAATTAGCTGAGTGTCCTGTATATCCACGCTAAGGAGTCTACTACGATACATAGGGATGACTAACCACGGAAACCGAAAGCGGCGGCGCCGTCGACCGCCCACACAGCGCGTAACGCGCAAGTCGCATGTGTCCACCAAAATGGTCACTCGCGATGAGACCTCGGCGGGTGGGTTAGTTGTATCTGGCCTCGCTGAAGCTGTGCAAGAAGACGGCACTGTAGATCTATCGCGCATCTATGTCGCGCTCATCGGCAGGCTAGACCGCCGCGGCCGGCTGCTATGGTCCATGCCTAAAGGCCACGTGGAAAACAGCGAACCCAAAGATCTCACCGCACAACGTGAAGTCTGGGAAGAAACAGGCATCCACGGCGAAGTCTTTGAAAAGCTCGGCGTCATTGATTATTGGTTTGTCTCTGACGGGGTGCGCATTCATAAAACTGTGCACCACTTTTTGTTGCGCTTTCAAGACGGCATTCTCAACGATGAGGACCCCGAAGTCACAGAGGTGCGGTGGGTTCCTGTCAACACCTTGATGGAGCACTTGGCCTACGCCGATGAGCGCAAGCTCGCCCGCATTGCGCACGAGTTATTGCCGGACTTGGCACGAAAGGAAGCCGCCGCAGGAAAGGCAACTCCGCGGTGATGTCCCGACCTTTAACCCACCTGGTGTTGTGGGGGCTCATTGGCTCCCACACATTTACCGGCATATCCCCAGCGTCGGCGCAGCCAGTACCTGTTGCAGGAGCAGCTGCGGTGGCAACTGCACCTATGATTGCTGGCACGGGGTGGAATGACCTGTCCACCCGTGGGGACAATCGCGTGACCTTTGACATGACCGCCGCGCCCACCTCCATCGCCGTGGGTGAGGATATTCCCATCGATATAAGCATTGATAACATCACCGATTCTGCGGTGGAGAATGTGCAGATCACCGCCCGCCGTGGAAATGCGGTGACCTCCGCCGAGCAGGGCCAACAAGAACTAGCGCACGGGCAATTCCCGTTCTACGGTGGCGTGACTTTTCAACCGGCCTTAACTCTGGGTGAACAACGCCAGCTCACCATGAACATCACCACTTCGGCGGCAGATACTGCCACGCTAGCTATTGACGAGCCGGGCGTGTATCCAGTCATGCTGAGCCTGACCGGCACCATTGATAATGCGCCCGTTGCTGTGGCCGAGGAGCGTTTCTTGCTCACGGTTGTAGATAGTGAAGGCAAACTTCCGCTTCGCGATGCCACCCCTGACCCCGTCAATAACGCCGATGATAGCGCCGCTGCCACTGAGGAAGATGACCTCACAGCTGAGGAAGGTATGCCTGCTGAGCCAGGCGGAGCCGGATTATCACTGCTGTACCCGCTGACGGCAAATCTTCCCATCGTGCCTGGGGAAGTAGGCGATAGTGATCTGGTGTTGGCCGATGACAACCTGGCTGCAGAGCTAGCACCCGGGGGACGGCTCGACGAGTTGTTGGCTCTCTATACCGAGTTTGCAACCACTCACCCCACTGGGGCAGCGTGCTTGGCCATTGATCCTGCACTCTTAGACACCGTTGACCGCATGTCCGCCGGCTACACGGTGGCGAAGAGCCGACCACCCATCGTGGAAGAGCGCAAGCGTTTAAGAAACTCATGGTTTACACAAGACAACCTGGATGCAGATACACCGGGGGCAGGGGAGGAGGATGCGCGCAGGTTCATCGACAAGCTGCGTGACATCGAGTGCCTCGTAGCGCTGCCTTGGGCCAATACTTCTGTTAATGCTGTTGCACAGACGGGCAATCATTGGCTGTTGGTGGAGGCGGCCGAGCGCGGGCCAGAGACGATTGAGCGTATTTTGCGCCGCTCGGTCACCCGCGAACTGGTGGTTCCAGCCGAAGGATATCTGACTTCACCCACCGCAGCCCCCGGGGTAGTGGCGGCGAACACAACGTGGTCGGGCTCAGCACTGCTTTTTGATCCGGCAGTCAGTGCATTGCTAGCGCAAGCCGGCGAGCTGCCGCAGACCGCAGCGTTTACTGATCCCTGGTTGCGCTATGACTACGGGTTGGATTCCATGACCGCGCGCAATATTACTGCCGCAGCAGCCATTGCGCTGGCCGGTTACGCTGCCAATTCGGCCGAGCCAACCCCAGGTACAGAGGTTGTGAAGTTGCCACACCTCCTTGATCCTTCCACCGCGCGCGCCGCTTTTGCCGCTCTAGCAGCCACTCCGCGCTGGGCCAACTTCGCTGATCTTCCTCTCACTCCCGCCACGCTTGCCCATACCCCCGTCACCGACAACACCACTTCACAATTGGGCGCGCCGTATGGAGACCCCAGCGCATTCGCACAGCCAGAAATTGTGCGTGCGGCGCAACAGGCTCGCTATACAGACGAGCTCACCCAACTCATGGTCAACGTCCCTGACATTGCAATGACCCGCTACGGGTTCACCCTTCCTATTCGGCGGGAACTGCTAGCCGTTTTGACCATGAATCAGCGCGTCAGCCAAGAAGGGTTTACGGAAGCAGCGCAGCGCACCAGCAAGCGCTTGGAATATGAAAACGTAGTGTTGCGCTCACTGCGGGATGCGGTGTCGCTGATACCACCGGGGAATGTCTACACGCGGACATCGGAAAGCTCTCCTTTGCTCATCGTTGCAGAAAACCGCCTGCCTCTGCCTGTGCGCGCGCACATTGACTATGAAGCAGCGGACCCCGCGGTCGCACTGAGTACGCCGAGCGAAGTCTTTATCCCCGCGCAAGGCTCTATCACCGTGACCATGACTGCAGACATGCCCACGCGGCAAGAGCGCAGCGATATTCGCCTGTGGCTGACCACGGAACAAGGAGCTACCATCTCCGAGCCTGTCAATATTGCTGTGCAGACTCGGGGCGGTATGGTCAATGTTTACGGTGCGGCCCTAGCAGGCGTTCTAGTGTTTGTGTTCGCACTTATTTTGAGGACAAGTCGGAAGAAAAAACGTGGACGAAAACTCTCATAACAACAGCCCTGTGCACAACTCCACGGTGGGTTTGCGCCACCGCTTTGTGGAACCTTCACCACCCGCGGCGGTTCCCAAATTGCCCAAACCCGCACCTGTTGCCGAGGTCAAGGAAGACAAGTCCACACTGCGCAAGCAGGAAACGGCAGCATCCTCTGACCGTGACGTAGTGCGCGCCACCGGCTCTATGGCCGTGGCCACATTGCTGTCCCGTATCACAGGCTTTATCCGCAACGTGCTCATCGGTTCTTCGTTGGGTACCGCGGTGGCGTCGGCGTTTACCACGGCAAACCAATTGCCCAACCTGATCACGGAGATCGTGCTGGGCGCAGTGTTGACCTCCCTAGTGGTGCCAGTCTTGGTACGCGCAGAAAAGGAAGATGCTGACCGCGGCGAGGCCTTCATACGCCGCCTGTTTACGCTGGCAGTGACGCTACTGGGTGGCATCACCATTGTGTCGGTGGTGTTAGCGCCACTGTTGACGGAGATGATGCTGCCTGAAGACGGTGAGGTTAACACCGCGCAGGCTACCAATTTTGCCTACCTGCTGTTGCCACAGATCTTCTTCTATGGACTGTTTGCGCTATTCCAGGCTGTGCTCAACACCAAGAATGTGTTTGGGCCCGCGGCTTGGGCGCCGGTGGTCAATAACATCATCTCCATTGCCGTTTTGGTGGCATACCAAGTAGTGCCAGGACATTTGGCGGCTGGCGATGCCGCCGCAGTCACCGACCCGCACATCTTGCTGCTGGCTTTAGGTACCACCACGGGTGTTCTTGTGCAGTGCGCGATGTTGCTGCCGTACATCAAAAAGGCGGGAATTAACCTCAAACCTTTATGGGGTTTGGATGACCGCCTCAAGCAATTTGGAACCATGGCGGTGGCCATTATTGCCTACGTGGCAGTCTCACAGGCGGGGTATGTCATTACCTCCCGCGTAGCAGCTATGGCTGATGAAGGTGCCCCATTTACCTACCAACAGGCTTGGCTGTTACTCCAAGTTCCGTATGGGGTCATTGGCGTGACGTTGCTGACAGCAATTATGCCGCGACTGTCCCGCAACGCTGCTGATGGCGATGATAAGGCCGTAGTCCGCGACCTAACGCTGGGCACCAAATTGACGTTTATTGCGCTGATTCCAATTGTCATTTTTATGACTGCGTTTGGTATCCCGATTGCGCGCGGTTTATTCCAGTACAACCAGTTTTCTGCTGAGGACGCAGAATTGCTGGGTCTTACCTTGTCCTTCTCCGCATTTACTCTCATCCCTTATGCCTTGGTGCTGCTGCACCTGCGCGTATTCTATGCGCGGGAAGAGGCGTGGGTGCCTACTTATATTATTGCGGGCACAATCATCACCAAGGTGGTATTGACCCTGATGGCTCCGCTGGTGGCGACCTCCCCAGAGCGCGTGGTTATTTTATTAGGCGCAGCAAATGGTTTTGGTTTCATCGCGGGTGCAGTCATTGGCGCTTTCTTGCTGCGTCGCAAGCTCGGTGAGCTCGGTGGGGCAGAAGTTATGTCCACGACCTTGTGGGCAACAGGTGCCGCAGTAGTGGGTCTTTTGCCTGCCACCGCTTTGATGTGGATTATCAATTGGTTGGCGCCGGGAGCGATTCCGTCGTGGCTGTACTTGGTCAAGATCGCGCTGATGGGCGGTATGTTCGTTCTTGCGACTGGCTTGGTGCTGGCACGTTCCGGGCTGCCAGAGGTCATTAATGTGGGCCGTGCCTTGCAGCGTATTCCAGGCATGAACCGCATTATTAAGGTCTCGCCAGCACAAGGTATTGAAGTGGAAGAGCCAGAGATGGCAGAGATCCAGCCGATCTTTGGTCTGGATGCTTTCAACTCCTCACCGGTTCCCGCACCGATGTCAGCAGGTATCGTCCGCGGTCCTCGCCTGGTACCGGGTGCGCCAGTAAGTGATGGCCGTTTCCGATTGTTGCGTGACTGCGGTTGCGTTCCCGGTGCTCGGTTCTGGCAGGCGCGTGAGCAAGCCACCGGACGCTTGGTTGCCCTGACTTTCGTGGATACCACCTCCAGGGCTCCACTGGCACCCGCCCCGCCTGCTGAGGCCGCACGTCGCGCGGCTCACGTTGCTCGCAATACACGCAAGCTTGCTGCTTTGGGTCTGGAGACTGTTCCTACGAATGTGGACATTTTGAGCTATCGCTCCGGTTGCTTGGTAGTTGCCGATTGGGTGGAAGGCTCTGATCTGGCCAGCGTTGCAGCCGCCGATAACTTGGATCCACACGCGGTTGCGCTCGCAGTCGCCCCGCTGGTTGATTCCACCATCACCGCCCACGAACACGGCCTAGTAATGGGCATTGATCACCGGTCGCGCATCCGCATCTCCACTGAGGGCAAGGCCATGTTGGCATTTCCTGCAGTGCTTATCGATGCCACCAGCGACACCGACCGCACCTCCATCTCCAAGGCGCTGACCTTGCTGACAGACAGCACCAACCCCACCCCCAAGGTGCTGACGGATCTGAGTGCAGAAGATGTACCGTTGGCAGATATTTCTGCCGGTCTGCATGAATATGCACCATCCAACCTCACCCCAGTTGAAGCCGAGGTTGCCGCGGAAGCACTTCCGGTTGCTGGGGAAGAAGAACACCCAGTTGTACCGACTGAGACTGCTGGTTTTGGTTCGCGGAGTTATTCCCGTTCAACCATCGCCATTATCGGTATTGGTACCACCGTCTTTGTCATCGCAATGGCCTTTTTGACTGCCTGGCTCACATCCGTATTGGCACCAGATTCTCCTGCCAGCCCGGTATCTTCAAACTCTGTCAGTGAACTATCCCGCCCCACGGCATCCAAGCGGCCACCCATCATGTTGGATATGCACACTGCAGTGGAGATCCCCACTGGTCGCGTAGTCACTGATTCTCTCAGCCCTGATCTTTCCACTTCGTGGACAACCACACAGGCAAATACCGGTCTACTCATCACGGCATCTAAAGCCGCTGAACTGCGCGATGTGTTGCTGACACATGCGGGATCAAGTGGTGGGGAAGTAACCATCTATGGGCTCAACGCCGCAGATCTTTCTTCCACCCAGCTAGCCGATGGCGAAGTTACCGGCTTCAATGAGCTTGCCGATGCCACCTTGCAGACCAATAGCACCAATATTGACCTAAAACCGCTCGCGACCACCTATGATGCAGTAATTGTTTGGGTCACTGCATTGCCTGCCGATGCCCAGCTGAGCATCAATGATGCGCAACTTACCGGCGTAGTGCCGAGCCAGACCTTGGTTACAAACTAACTCGAGGATTTATCCGACCGACAGTCCCATCGGAACTGTCGGTTTTTGCATATTCTACACATCTACACCCTTACTACCAGGGTCTTTAATTATTTTTTACTTAAACCTTGACGTATTTTGCCGAAGCGGTGGTATAGTTGTGGTTGTATCAACAACGACCCTATTTTCTTAAAGGAGAATCTCTGATGACCCACCTCGTCGGTACCTACACCCTGGACTCCACCCACACCACCATCGGATTTGTTGTCCGCCACGCCATGGTCACTAAGGTCCGCGGCTCCTTCTCCGATTGGGACGCCGATATCACCATTGCGGACAACGCGGCAGACTCGACCGTCAAGGTCACAGTGTCCATGGACTCTATTGACACTGGCAACACCGACCGTGATGCCCACGTCCGCGGTGAAGATTTCTTCAACACTGCCCAGTACCCAACCATGACCTTTGAGGCCACCACATTCGACATTGATGAAAGCGGTAGTGGCACCATCGGGGGAGACCTCACTATTAAGGGCGTCACCAAGCCTGTAAACCTCAAGGTCGATGTCGAAGGCCAGGCCGAGGACCCTTACGGCAACACCCGCGTTGGATTTGAAGCCACCGCCACAATCAACCGCACCGACTTTGGCATCGACTTCAATGCCCCGCTCAAAACCGGCGGCGTCCTCATTTCAGAAGAAATCAAGATTGAAATCGAAGGTTCCGCTATCAAGAACTAAGAAATTCCACCGCAGTAAGCTCCACTTGCGATCCACAATCTTGTGCCCCAAGTGAGCTACGTTGATGGCATAAGGGCCGATGACATAGAGGAGCCCTGGGTGCATACATTAAAAATGTAGAGGCAACACCAGGGCGTTCGTCGCACACCTTGCCACGAACCGCGCGATAAATCAAAACACGGTTTAAACTAACTTCGACGTATAAAGAACTCTCTTCCATAAAGTTCTCTATAAAACAGCCGATTGCCAAGTCGCACGTAACACGTAATAAGCACCCATAATAGAACAAATTTTCTATCCCAGACGGGCGTGGGAAAGTCTTTTGTCCCCAATAGGGTTATCATTGAGATAAATTCTTCATTATGTTTTAGCCGAGGGGAGGCGAGATGACTGCACCACTAATTGAGTTTCTATCTAAAGAGGATGCTTCTCGAGAACTAGACAAGCTCAAGAATTCTATTGAAGGTCGGTTCGAAGATTTTGAAGAGCGCGCCTACAGCTACAATCTAACGCCCCGTGAATTTGCGCTTTGGGAACGCATTTCCGAACTTCGCTGGCTACTCGGTGATGGCTAAGCCTGTAGATGTCGTAGAAGGCACCGAATCTGAGCACTTGACAACCAATAAAAGCCAAGAACTTAAGAAGCTCGTAGCTACTTTTAGCAACGAATTAACTGAAACAGTTTCAGCTTTTACTGGTCAACGCTACGAATTTAGCAGCAGCGTCCAAAGTACTTAACTACCACCTTCCACAAAGGCAAGCAGTAAATAGCTAGTGCTCCAAAATAGTCGGCATAAAATAGTCAGCATGACTGAATCCACCGTGAACCCAGGAGCACTTGAGCAAGGAACGATAACGCAGGCGTTGGCGCAGCAACGGCGTCAAGCAGTAGAGCTTCGCGAATATCACTTGCACCTT
>JAXFXA010000045.1:0-8979 GCA_034091885.1 Corynebacterium sp. | reverse complement strand
CGCGGTGGAAAAGCCAGCAGCTCTGTTTCTAAAAAGACTGATTACGTCGTGGTCGGGGAAAATGCTGGTTCTAAAGAAACGAAGGCGCGTGAACTAGGCCTCAACATTTTAGATGAGGCCGGATTCACGCAGCTTCTAGGTCTGTAAGTTACTTGGTCTGTAAGTTACTTGGTTTTCAAAAACGCTCCGAGGATGGTTCCGAGGTTGCCCAAGTGGTCAACTTCGGAGGCCAGGTAATCAGGACCACCGATACGACCGATGATGAGGACTAAGCCGGTGTTACCCAAGGGAGCAGCGGCCAAGGAAGAATCCAATAAGGACCAAGACTCAGGAATCCACGCCTCAGTCTCAGGGTGCAGTACACGGGCATGATCCACGCCGATGGTGTTGGGAACAGTACCGTCATCGGTCGGCGCACCGGGGGAGCTAGCAACGCGGTGAATTGGTTCTTTGTTGTCCACCACGAGAGCCCAATTGGAGGTCAAAGCTTGCGGGATGGCATCGACAAGCTGCTCCATGGCGTTGGTGACATTGGAGACCTTGGAGGCTATGGAAGCTAAAAGCTGAATCTGCCCGCGGCGGTCAACGCGGCCACTAAAAGGTCTAATGGAATCTACTTCCACACCTTCGACGGAGTTGCAGGCGGTAATGAGGGCATCGGCAAGCGTGCCTGTAGGAAGCTGCACTACGATGTCATCCATGTCCGTGCCATCGGGAAAGTTTTCCACGATATCAACGGACTGGATGTTGCCATCGATAACTCCAATTGCCTCAGCTAATTCACCTAAGCTACCCGGTGAATCGGGCAGAAGAACACGGATTAAGTAGGACATGGCTAATTACTTTCTCTAGTCTAAAAGCGTAGGTACATCCTACTAGCAGTAGCGGACATTCTGCACAGACTCATTGCGAAGGCAGCGTCAAAGTAGTGGTTGATGCGGCCGTGAGCAAGGAGTGCAGTAGCATAGATGAACAGAATGAAAATGAGCCCTAACTTTAAGGATGGTATCGCGCGTGTCTGAGATTTCGCGGGAAGAAGTTAGCCACCTGGCCAAATTGTCACGCCTTGCTCTTAACGAGGAAGAATTGGAACAATTCGCAGGTCAGATTGACAAGATTGTGGACGCGGTCTCGGCTGTCGGCAAAGTGGACGCTGAAGGTGTAGAGCCTATGAGTCACCCGCATGCTATTAACACCACCATGCGTGAAGATGTCATTGTGCGCACTCTCAACGCTGAGCAAGCATTAGACCAAGCGCCGGCGCGTGAAGATGACCGTTTCGTAGTACCGCAAATTCTTGGAGGCGAATAAATGAACTTCGTAGTACCTTCCGAGGGCATTGTTTCCCTTACCGCCGCTGAACTTGCGGAAAAGATTCATTCTCGTGAGCTCACCTCCCGTGAGGTTGTGCAGTCACACCTTGACCGCATTGCGGAAACAGATGACACCTTGAATGCCTTCCTTCATGTAGGCGCCGAAGAAGCTCTTGCGGCTGCCGATGCCGTCGATGCTGCCCTCGACGCCGGCGAAGCACCCGCCTCCAGCTTGGCAGGTGTTCCGCTGGCATTAAAGGATCTGTTGACCACAACAGATGCCCCAACCACTGCAGCATCCAAGATGCTCGAAGGATGGGTCTCTCCCTACGACGCCACCGTCACCCGCAAGTTGCGTGAGGCCGGAATTCCTATTTTGGGCAAGACGAACCTTGACGAGTTTGCCATGGGATCATCGTGTGAAAACTCTGCCTTTGGCCCCGCACACAACCCATACGACATTGAGCGCACACCAGGCGGATCTGGTGGTGGTACTTCGGCAGCGTTGGCAGCAGGTCAAGCACCGTTGGGCATTGGTACAGATACCGGCGGATCTATCCGCCAACCTGCGGCACTGACTAATACCGTCGGCGTAAAACCAACATATGGCACCGTGTCCCGCTACGGTTTGGTGGCCGCCGCCTCCTCCTTGGATCAGGTCGGACCGTGTGCACGCACGGTGCTGGATACCGCATTGCTCCATGAGATCATCGCAGGGCACGACGCTTTCGATGCCACCAGCGTTGACCGCCCAGTCGCTCCGGTAGTGGCTGCTACACGCGAAGGTGCTAATGGTGATTTGAGCGGTGTCCGTATTGGTCTTATCAAGCAATTTGAGCGTGATGGCTGGCAGCCAGGTGTAATGGAGGCCTACCATGCTGCCGTTGACCAAATGGTCGCTCAAGGCGCACAAACCTTGGAAGTTGATTGTCCGCACTTCGACGATGCCCTAGCTGCCTACTACCTCATCATGCCGTGTGAGGTGTCTTCGAACTTGGCTCGCTTTGATGGTATGCGCTATGGCCTGCGTGCTGGCGATGATGGTTCCCACTCCGCTGAAGAAGTCATGAGCATTTCTCGCGCCGAAGGATTCGGCCCCGAGGTCAAACGGCGCATCATGTTGGGTACATACGCACTCTCCGTGGGGTACTACGACGCCTACTACTTGCAGGCACAGCGCGTGCGTACTTTGATCGCTCAAGATTTTGCCAAGGCTTTTGAACAGGTTGATGTCTTGGTGTCTCCAACCACTCCAACCACCGCGTTTAAGCTTGGTGAAAAGGTCGAAGACCCAATGGCGATGTACAACTTTGACCTGTGCACCCTGCCGTTGAATCTTGCTGGACTGTGCGGCATGTCCGTACCTTCTGGTTTGGCCACCGACACCGGTTTGCCCACCGGCTTGCAGATCATGGCCCCTGCCTTCGCCGACGACCGTCTGTACAAAGTCGGTGCCGCCTACGAAGCGGGACGCAAGGAAAACTAAGCTTTAGTTTTCCGATGACCCACGCTCGGCTTAACTATGCCAGGGCGTGGGTTTTGTTATTTGCTATCGCAAGAAGTGTTGGCTGCACCGGCGGGTGCAGCCCGGACAGACACAACCGTGGGCTAGCCGATAAGGTCCAATACCGCCACGCGGGTAGTAGACCTCTTCTACCGCCGTGGCGCCTAGCGGACACGCAGGTAGTGCGTTATGGCTGAATTGATTTGGGCGCTTGCGGGTGGAAAGTTTAAAAAGCGGAAGCAGGCAAGATTGTTTTGGAATTGAGGAATACTGTGACCGGCGAAGAAAAAATGCTGTCGATGAGACAGGCGTGGAAAGCGCTGTGTGCGCTTTGCGTTGGATTTTTCATGGTTTTAATTGACCAGACGACGGTTGCCGTTGCTTTGGTGTCAGTAATGGATCACT
Organism: Corynebacterium sp.; assembly: GCA_034091885.1. GTDB lineage: Bacteria > Actinomycetota > Actinomycetes > Mycobacteriales > Mycobacteriaceae > Corynebacterium. The sequence continues at coordinate 5,757 of JAXFXA010000045.1, read as the reverse complement.
TTGTCGTTGAATATGATGCCGTGGTCTGGGTGCCCTCGATCTACCTATTGTGCTTCGTGGTTCCACTTTTGTTTGCAGGTCGTTTGGGAGACCGGTATGGACAAGGCCGAGTGTTTAGAATCGGCGTAGCTGTTTTTATAGTTTCGGCTATCAGCGCAGCTTTCGCCCCGAATATGATGTTGTTGCTTCTAGCACGCGCTGTGCAAGGCATTGGGGCTGCGATTTTAACGCCGCAATCAATGGCGGTGATCAATCGTGTCTTTCCTAGCGGGACTAGGGGACCCGCATACGGTGTGTGGGGCACCGTCGGTTCGGTAGCAACCTTAGTAGGACCGGTTGTCGGCGGCTTTATCGTGGAGGCCTTTGGATGGAGAGCTGTTTTTCTTCTGCAGCTCCCGATGGGGATAGTGGCATTGGTGTTGGCGTGGTTGTGGATTCCACGCTTGCCTACGGCAAGTCGATCCATCGATGGGCTCAGCGTCACGGTGTCATTAGTTTCGATGAGTGCGATAGTTGTTGCCATTCAACAAGGTCCAGGCCTGGGTTGGCCTGTGTGGGTCGTGCTTTTGGCGGTCGGCGGTATTGCCTTGTTCGCGTGGTTCATTTACCTGCAATCTACTGCTGTTGCGCGCGGCACTGAGGCGTTGGTTCCGCTAACGCTTTTTACAGACCGCAATTTCACAGTGGGAAATATTTCAATGACTGCGATGGGTTTTGTTATCGCCTCACAAATGATCCCCATTATGATGTGGCTGCGCAATGTTCGTGAGCTTGACCCATCACAGGCTGGTCTTATGATGATTCCCATGGCTGCGGTGGCAAGTGTGGGTTCGCCGCTAGTCGGTCGGGTAGTTGACAGGGCTAGCGCGCGGCTATTAAACGTTGCTGGGTTTGGAATCTACGGCCTGGGTTTCATTTTTGTTTATTTCACCATGGTTCTGGAACTTCCATTGGTTTGGTTTTTGCTGGCTTCGATGTTGTGGGGAGTCGGAAATTCTCTGGTCTGGGCAGCTAATTCTGTCATCTCAATGCGAGATATAGATGTGACACAAATGGGAGCAGCCTCGGGAACATACAACACCACCCGCCAAGTGGGGTGTGTCATTGGAGCCGCGGCCGTCGGTGGTTTGATGCAGATAGGCGTGGCCACATGGGGAACAACTCAGGGACTGGCCACTACTATTTTATTGCTGGCCGCCATGATGTTCGTTGGTGCGGTGGCATCATTGTTCTTCACCGAAGCTTCCTCCGCACTCAGCACCCACTGCTAGATAAGCAGGAAAAGCTTGGCGATGACAAGGACATCGCCAAGCTCAAGCCTTCGGCGGGGATTGGATGCGCCGAAGGAATTGTCTGGTTTATTTTTGCTTTGGTCTTTATTGGCGAAGAATCAAGCACATTCGGGCAAAGCTTACTAGGGTAGTAGCTATGCGACTTGCAACCCTGACCTCCGGTGGAGACTGCCCCGGCTTGAATGCTGTAATCCGCGCTGTGGTGCGCACTGCCTCGACAGAATTCGGGGATACCGTTATTGGCTATGAAGATGGCTGGGTTGGCCTTATGGAAGACCGCCGCCAGGATCTTTATGATGATTCAGATATCGACCGTATTTTGGTTCGCGGTGGAACGATTCTGGGTACGGGTCGACTGCATCCGGATAAGTTCAAAAGCGGCCTTGCGCAAATCAAGGAAAACTTAGCTGACGCGGGAGTTGATGCTTTGCTGCCGATCGGCGGTGAGGGAACTCTCAAGGGCGCGAAGTGGCTCGCTGATAACGGAATCCCCGTGGTAGGCGTCCCTAAGACGATTGACAATGACGTCAACGCCACGGACTATACCTTCGGTTTTGACACGGCGGTATCTGTAGCCACAGATGCGATAGATAGGCTGCACACCACCGCGGAGTCCCATAACCGTATCCTCATCGTGGAAGTAATGGGACGTCATGTCGGCTGGATTGCTCTTCACGCCGGAATGGCCGGTGGAGCGCACTATACAGTTATTCCAGAAGTGCCTTTCGATGTTGCTGATATTTGTAAAGCGATGGAACGTCGATTCCAAATGGGGGAGAAGTACGGCATTATTTGCGTTGCCGAAGGTGCATTGCCCAAGGAAGGGACGATGGATTTTGCGGAAGGAGCCGAAGACGAATTTGGCAATAAAACCTTCAATGGAATCGGCCAAGTTATTGGTGACGAAATCAAAAAACGTACAGGTTACGATGTGCGAACCACAGTGTTAGGCCACATTCAGCGGGGTGGAACTCCTACAGCGTACGATCGAGTATTAGCAACCCGTTACGGCGTGCACGCAGCGCGTTCGGCTCACGAAGGCAAATTCGGGACCTGTGTAGCACTGCACGGCGAGGAAATTGCGTTGGTTTCGTTGGAAGATGCCATTGGCAAACTCAAGACCGTTCCGCAGCACCGCTATACCAACGCGCAAGCGTTATTTGGCTAAGCGGGGGCACCTGCCGATTTCTAGTTCGGAAGATGTTAAGGCAGTTATTTAAAATGGGGTATGTCTAAAACTAGAAAAACTTCGGCAGGAGAAGAATCGGTTCTCGTAGTTGCGCGAGACCCGAAAGCAGAGCGGGCTGGTTTCATTGCCGCTCTCGGCTTTCCTTTGCTAGTTATTTTTGGCGGCATCGTCGGATATTTGGCTCCAGAAACTGCGGCATCCTTCGCACCTCGGGTGACGTTGTTGCTGGCTATCATTATGTTTGCAATGGGCCTGACTCTAACCCCCGTTGATTTTAAACTCGTTGCGCAGCGCCCACTGCCAGTTCTTATTGGCGTAGTGGCACAGTTTGTTTTCATGCCACTCATTGCAGTCATAGTTGTATGGCTTTTGAAACTGCCACCTGAAATTGCTGCCGGAGTCATTCTGGTTGGTTGCGCACCAGGAGGCACCAGTTCGAATATTGTTAGCTACTTGGCGCGTGGCGATGTAGCACTCTCAGTCACCATGACTTCCGTGTCCACCATGTTGGCTCCAATCCTCACCCCCTTGCTAACTTTGTGGCTGGCTGGGCAGTACCTCCCACTTGATGCAGCTTCAATGGCGTGGAGCATCGTACAGGTCGTATTAATTCCCGTTGTCGCCGGATTGCTTTTCCGTGTACTCATCCCTAGCGTTGTTACGGCTGTCATTCCTGCTCTGCCGTGGATCTCAGTGTTTGCTATTGCCGCAATTGTTGCCGTGGTTGTAGGTGGCAACCGAGAGAATATCCTCGCTGCCGGTGGGATTGTATTCGCCGCTGTATTCCTCCACAACGGTTTGGGGTACCTCTTTGGCTACCTCACCGGAAAATTTACAAACCAGCCGGTGGCTGCGCGGCGAACAATGGCCATCGAGGTAGGTATGCAAAATTCCGGCATGGCTACCTCGCTCGCTGCAGCATACTTTAGCCCCTTGGCAGCACTTCCTGGTGCTGTATTTTCCGTATGGCACAATTTGTCGGGTGCCGTGCTTGCAGCGGTCTGCCGTTATTTGGATGGACGCAAATAACGCTAGTGTCTGACGGTCGTATTAAGATGTTTCCCATGACTGCTGCGATGTATGACCTTATGGATTATGACGAGGTTCTGGAAAAGTACGAACCTGTAATGGGAATGGAAGTTCACGTCGAACTGGCAACGGAAACCAAGATGTTTTCTGCGTCGGGGACTGACTTCCACGCAGCGCCGAATTCCAATGTTGATCCTGTTTCGCTTGGATTGCCTGGTGCACTTCCGGTTGTCAACGCAAAGGGTGTTGAGTGGGCAATTAAGATTGGTCTTGCTCTTAACTGCTCAATTGCGGAGTCTTCTCGCTTTGCACGTAAGAACTACTTTTATCCAGACCAGCCAAAGAACTACCAGATTTCGCAATATGATGAACCAATTGCTTATGACGGTTACTTAGATGTTGTGTTGGAAGACGGCACTGAATGGCGCGTTGAGATTGAGCGTGCACACATGGAAGAAGACACCGGTAAGCTAACTCACCTTGGTGGTGCAGACGGCCGAATTTCCGGTGCTACTTCCTCTTTGGTTGACTGCAACCGCGCCGGCATTCCGCTGATTGAAATTGTAACCAAACCAATCATTGGCGCCGGAGAGCGCGCGCCGGAAGTTGCTCGTGCTTACGTGACTGCCCTGCGTGAACTTGTCGCTGCCTTGGGAGTATCTGATGCACGTATGGACCAAGGTTCGATGCGTGTGGACTCGAACGTATCCCTGCGTCCTATTGGGCAAGAGGAATTTGGTACCCGTACGGAAACTAAGAATATTAACTCTTTGCGTTCCGTTGAACAGGCTGTGCGGTTTGAGATGATGCGCCAAGCTCAGGTTTTGGAAGACGGCGGTGAGATTGTCCAAGAAACTCGCCACTACCAAGAAACCGACGGTTCTACGTCTAAGGGTCGTCCGAAGGAAACAGCTGAAGACTACCGTTACTTTAATGATCCCGATCTTCCTCCAGTTATCGCTCCGAAGGAATGGGTAGAAGAGATTCGTCAAACGCTACCTGAGATGCCATGGATTCGTCGTGCGCGTATCCAACAGGAGTGGAACCTCAAAGATGAGGAAATGCGAGATTTGGTAAATGCCGGCGCATTGGATCTCATTATTGCTACTACGGAGGAAGGTGCTTCTCCTGCAGAAGCTCGTTCGTGGTGGGTCTCCTACTTGTCTGGTAAGGCTAATGAACAAGGCGTTGACTTGACTGCGCTTGCCATTACTCCGGCTCAAGTTGCTCGGGTTGCAGCGTTGGTCAAGGAAGGCAAGCTCACCAATAAGTTGGCACGTCAAGCAGTTGACGGTGTTCTAGCCGGTGAAGGCGACGTCGATGAGGTTGTCGCCGCCCGCGGTCTTGAGGTCGTGCGAGACGATTCCGCTATTGAAAAAGCAGTCGATGACGCGTTGGCTGCCAACCCGGACATCGTGGAGAAGTACCGTGCCGGCAACACCAAGGTCACAGGCGCGATTGTGGGCGCAGTCATGAAGGCTACTCAAGGTAAAGCTGATCCGGGTCATGTAAACAAGCTCATTGCGCAAAAGCTTGCGAACTAACCTCGCTTGGTTTTAGTTTAAATAAGAAAAGGACTTCTGCTTACAGAAATTATTCTAAGAGCAGAAGTCCTTTTAGTTCAGCTAATGGGTTAGCAGCTTGACGGTAATTCCGATCATAATCAGTCCGATGACGAAGTTAATAACGCGCCAGACCTTGGGTTGGGCAAGTATGTCAGCGAAGCGCGAGGCCGTTAGACCGATGAGTGGGAACCATACACATGCTGCTGCAACCGAGCCGGCTCCGAATAACCAACGTCCATCGGGGCCGTATTGATTAGCAATTCCGCCGAGCATTACAACGACATCGACGTAGGCCGCGGGATTAAGCCACGTAAAGGCTAACGCGGTTAAGACCACTTTTGTCGCCGAGCCCCGTGGACTAATTGTTAAAGGACGGGTGCGGACTGTGGTGCCCCCACCAGCGGTAAGAGAGTCCGCGTCAGTTATGGACGATGCTCGGTGACCGCCTGAGCTTTCTACGTGAGCTGTGCCGTCGAAAGTGGAAATAGTTTGCGGCGATACGGTTGGGGCAGCATCTGTATTGAGAGCAGTAGCTTCCGATTTGAAAGCATCACGAAAGCAGGTGAAGGTGAAATAGATGAGGTAGGCCGCCCCTAAGTATTTCAATACGGTCAGAACGTGTGGGTAATTGTCGACGAGGAATCCCACGCCGGCAACTCCACTTAACGTCATTGCAACTTCC
>JAXFXA010000044.1:0-18024 GCA_034091885.1 Corynebacterium sp. | reverse complement strand
TGGTGTTCTTTTGTGAGTCCGGCCCTACCGGGGAAATAAGAATATCGAATCCGGCTAAAGCTGCGGCCTGCGCTGCCGCACGGAATGCTTCTTCTACACCCGCGTGGTGGGAAGCTGTTGCTGCTTGGCGCGGCAAGATTAGACCTAGCCGGACGGGCTCAGGGCAGGCTTCACGCACTGCTACCAAGTCAGAAAGGTGGGCATTGGAATCTGTGACCGTATTGTCTACGCTGACCCAGATCTCCTGAGCACCGGACTGAAATGCCAAGCGTGATTCAGAAGCCTTGATAAGGGTATGGTGCCGCCCAGTAGGGTACCCAGCTACCGCTGCCACAGTGGCGGAAGTATCAAGCGAGGAAGCTACCAACGGTACGTGGATGGGATCAACTACGACAACCGTGGATTGGATTTCTGGCTGGTGCCCAGAAAGCGACTGAATGCGTTCACGAACTTCCGCGGCACTCAGCCCTAATAACACCTGGTGTTTTCTACTCATTGGGGTCTTTTAGTACCCGTAGTTTCCATTTTGAATATCGCGCAATTGCGGGCGTACATCGAACCAGTACACGCCCGTTGCTACTGCGCCGATCCAGGCCAGAAATGGAAAATGGACCATCATCGCTAATGCGGAGGCAGCTAGAATTGCAGCCCAAATGTACTTTGGTTGGCGGTCGCCAGCCCTAAAGGCATCCTCGCGAGTGATACAGACAAGAACCACGCCGACTACAGCCGCTGCAGCTACTGCTATAAGCAAATAGTGCTCGAAATTGTTGACAATGCTCAGAACCCTAAACAAAGTGAAGTCCATACTTCAATTGCCCCATCCCTGTGTGTAAAAAGAAACTATCTTCACAGCCACGTCCAGCCACAGTTACACAGTGGACGTCGCGCACATATCATCCTTAGAATCTATCAGCTCCTGTACGACATAAAACGCCCACCACCTTCCATCATGGATTAACTCCCATGTGAAGGTAGTGGGTGAAGCCCTCCAACTGTGCCCTAGCTGGTGGTGTCGCGCGTGGTCTGCTCGGAATCGTTGATGACTTCGCCGTCAACGATGGCAGCGGAAGGATCTGCGACTGTATCGGTATCCGGTGCCTGGGCATTTCCGGTCGTGGCCTTGCCCTTGTATTCATCCACGCGGCCTTTGAGGTTCTTGACGGCCTCAGTTGCTTCTTCCTTAGCCACAGCAAACGCGGCGCCTAGGTTTTCCTTGGCATTGCCAAATTCGGCCGAATCACGCGTCCCTTCAGCAGCGCGGCGCACCGATCCGCCTAAGTCCTTAGCAATCTCAGTAGCCTTGTCGATGAAAGAACCAGACTCCTTAGCTCCTGCAGGACTCTCACCAGTAAAACCATGTGCCGAGGCGGTGGCGGAATCAGCCGCAGCAGACTTAGTCTCACGGTCTTCACGGAAACGCTCGGTGAAATCCTTAGCTAGGTCCAAAGCGGACTTGCCGGCTGCTTTCAAGGTCTCCAGGGTGTCATTGGTCGAGCTAGGGTTGCCAGCATTGTCAGCGTTGTCTGCATTGAAAGGGGTGTTGTTACCAGTGGTCATTTTCGATTCTCCTTCGCTGTCCTGCGACCGCGCATTGTCTCGATGCTGTGGTCTCCCCACTTGAAGGCGGTGAGGAAATCCACTTCCCATGGTAATGAAGTTTGGAGTTAGGCGCCGAAGATGAGGTGGTTCACCGCATAGATAGCAAGTCCAGCTAAAGCGCCGACGATGGTGCCATTAAGCCGAATGAACTGCAGATCTTTGCCCACCATAAGTTCAATTTTGTCAGAGGCTTCTTCTGCGTCCCATCGCTCGACAGTTTCAGAGATGATATTGGTGACCTCGCCCGCGTAGTTGTCAGCGATAAAACGCGCAGCAGATTGAATTCGCTTATCCAAGCTCGCGCGCAGAGCGGAATCGGAAGTGATATTGCGTCCCCAGGTCAGGCACAATTCGGTGACTTTTTCACGCAGCACGGAGTCAGTGGTTTCTGCTTGATCGATGACGGCAGCCCCTACCTTTGCCCAGATGGCAGCGGCAGCACCCTGCACGGGAGTAGATCCCATAATTTCGGTCTTGAGGTCTTCCACGCGCTGCACCATTGTGGGGTCGTGCTGGAGGTCATCGGCAAGCTTGGCCAACCCGCGGTAGATAGCGGCGCGCGCCTCATGATTTTTATCATTCTTGACATCCTCAACGAAGATGACCAGTTCTTTGTATACCTTCTCCCCCACCAAAGACTTGGCAAACTTCGGGGCCCACGTAGGCATGCGCTCATCGATGGCCGTAACCACCGTTTCTTCCATACCGAGCACTTTCGTGTGCGCCCAAGAAATGATTTCCTCGACAACCGGCTCAACCTTGCCATCAGCAATTAGTCCATCGAGCAGCTTGCCCAGCGGAGGTCCCCAATTAGGTTGGGCTAGCTTGTCGATGACCTGCGTTTTGATCACCCACTCCGCCTCCGCAGGATCCACGGCTCTAATGGCACGTGCAATAAGCCGTCCTGTTTCCCGCGAAACCTTGCGGGCGTTGCGCTCTTGAGATAACCAAACACCGGCTTTATCAGGAATATTGGCCTGCGACACCTTATCCGTAATGAGCTCGGCATTGAGGAAGTTTTCCCCCACGAACTCACTCAGCGCGCTGCCTAACTGATCCTTTTTACGCGGAATAAGTGCAGTATGAGGAATGGGGATGCCCAGTGGATGTCTAAATAACGCGGTCACCGCAAACCAGTCCGCCAAGCCTCCGACCATGCCAGCTTCCGCAGCAGCGCGCACATACCCTACCCACAGCGGGGCTCCGGCAGGCTGGCTTTGCCACCACGAGCACGCCAAGAAGATAGCTGCCGCCAAAACGAGTAACGAGGTGACAAAGATTTTGTGATTGCGGAGAGTACGCCGACGCGCAGCTTCCACCTCAGGGGCTGGACCCGGTACAGTACGAAAATCATCACGCGGATGCGCAGCCTCGATTGCAGATCGGTGTTTTCCCATAATCTGCCATTATTCCCTGTCTTGCCGGTCAACGTAATATCTAGCGTTGTACTTCACCCAAGTACCAAGAAAGCACAAAGCGCTTACCTGCTGGTATGACCCAACTGATAAGCGCTTAAAGACTTATTGCCTACAGAGATCTTAATTAATGCGACCTGTAGATTCGCGGTACTGGCGGTAGTTGGTGCGGCCAACGCGGATGAGAACAAAACCGCCAACCAACATAGCAATGGTTCCCACTGCACCAACAATGAGCAACCAAGTAGCCTGCTCAGCTGGAGCAGTGCCGTCGGTGTACATCGTTTCGGCCCAACCCCATACCAAAGCACCTAAGAAAGGAAGGACAGACAAGATAAGACCCATGCCTACCCACGTAGCCGTGCGCAACAAAGAAGAATGCGGCGCAGCCAAAGAACTTGGATCGTATTCAGGCAAGTAAGTGTCCTGAATCTGACCAGAGAAATTCGGGTAGGTTTCACTACGGAAGTCCGCTACAGCGTGCTCATTCGCGCTCATGGGTTAGAACTTTCTGTTGTCGCTTACTTTTTCACAATCACTATCTAGTGCCAACTATATCCTACGGCTCCCCACGGAAGCCGTAGGAGTTTCACATAGACTTAGTCATTCTTACCGCGGAACGCAGCACGTGCGCGTTCCCTGTTAACTGCAGAAACAGCGGACAATGGAATACCAGCCGGGCACACATCGGCGCACTCGCCGTACAAGGAACAGTGGCCAAAGTTGGTTTCCAAATCATCCACCATGTTGCGTGCACGGCGTCCACGCTCCTCTTTGCCCAAAGGCATCAAGGACAAGTGGATAAGCTTCGCACCCGTAAACAAGTGAGCTGCGCCATTTGGGCACGCAGCGACACATGCACCACAGCCGATGCATGCAGCGTGATCCAATGCAAACTCAGAGGTTTCATGGTTAATGTGCATGGTATCCGCGTCCGGAGCAGTACCGGCGTCCATAGAAACATAGCCGCCTTGTTCCATAACGTGGTCAAGCGCATTGCGGTCAACAACCATGTCCTTGATGACAGGAAATGCTGCTGACCGGAAAGGCTCAATGCTTACAGTGTCACCATCAGTGAACTGGAACAAACGCTGCTGGCATGCCGGAGTATTCTGACCTGGCCCATGTGGGCGGCCATTGACCAACAAGCCGCAAGTACCACAAATACCCTCGCGGCAGTCAGAGGCAAACACATAAGGTTCCTCGCCACGTTCAATCATTCCGTCGTTGACGTGGTCAAGCAGTTCCAGAATCGACATTTGCTCGGCGGCGTCATCTACCTCAACAGTTTCAAAAGCACCGTCATGAGTAGGACCAGCTTGACGCCAGATGTTCAGAGTCAGCTTCATTACTTATAGTTCCTTGTCATCAGCGGGATGGAATCGAAGTACAGCGGTTCAGCGTGTCGGATGAACTCACCTTCACGCGCACCAGGTTCCCAAGCGGAAACGAAGCACCAGTTAGCGTCATCGCGCTGTGCTTCACCGTCTTCTGAAAGGTGATCATCGCGGAAGTGCGCACCACATGACTCATCACGGTCAAGTGCATCCACACACATGAGCTCGCCCAAGTCGAGGTAGTCAGCAACGCGTAGGCCGTATTCCAAAACCTGGTTCATCTCGTGAGCAGAACCAGTGATACGGACGTTTGCCCAGAATTCCTCACGCAATGCGCGGACTTTCTGAATTGCCGTCTTCAGGTCCTCGATGTTGCGGGACACGCCACAACCCCAGTACAAAATCTCACCCAATTTACGGTGGTAGTACGCAGGACCATGAGGGTCGGAGCCACGGACATTCATGAGGCGATCGATGCGTGCCTGCGCGCGCTCCAAAGCAGCCTGTGTTTCCGGAGACTCCACAGCCAGTGGCTCTTCACCAAGGTGATGCGCCAAGAAATTAGGAATGGTAAAGGGCAGCGTGAACCAGCCATCAACAGACGCAGACAGCAACGAGTTCGCACCCAAGCGGTTGGCGCCGTGGTAGGTCCAAGAGCACTCACCGGCAGCAAAAAGACCAGCGATGGAGGTCATCTCATTGAAATCAGTCCACAGACCACCCATGGTGAAGTGGCAGGTAGGTGCGATACGCATCGGGGTCTCATAAGCGGACTCGCCGATAGCCTCTTCATACATTTCAATGAGGTTGGAGTAGCGCTCGCGAATCTTATCTTGACCCAACCGCGCAATTGCGTCACGGAAGTCCAAGTAAACCGAGTTCTTCAGTGGGCCAACGCCAAGTCCAGCGTTGATCTGCTGAGAAATTGCGCGGGACGCCACGTCGCGTGGAACCAAGTTACCAAAGGCCGGGTAACGGCGCTCTAGGAAGTAATCGCGCTCTTCCTCTGGGATGGTATTGGGGTCACGATCATCGCCTTCAACCTTAGGCGACCAGATGCGGCCGTCATTGCGCAAAGACTCAGACATCAAAATGGTCTTTGACTGCCACTCGGAGTTTACTGGCAGACCGGTTGGGTGGAACTGAATAAATGCCGGTGAAGCCAAGTATGCACCCTGCTCGTATGCACGCATCATGGCGCCCGCATTGGAGTTCTTTGCCAATGTGGACATGTGATAGACGTTGCCGTAACCGCCAGTACCCAAAATAACAGCGTGACCAGTAAAGGCTTTGAGCTCACCAGTAATGAGGTTGCGAGTGATGATACCGCCAGCACGCTTCACACCGTTGTCCTCGTAGGTCACGATATCTTGCATATCGTGGTGAGCAAACAACTCGACGTTACCTAGGCCAATTTGACGGTACAGTGCCGAGGTGGTCGACAGCTGCAGCTGCTGGCCTGTTTGTCCACGGGTGTAGTAGGTACGTGAGACCTGCACACCACCGAAGGAGCGGGTTGCCAAGGTTCCGCCGTATTCACGAGCGAATGGCGCGCCGATGGCATTCATGTGGTCAATAACGCGGCCTGACTCCATGGCCAAACGCCAGCAATCAGACTCACGGCAGCGGTAATCGCCACCTTTTACGGTGTCCTTTGCGTGACGGTAGGCGGAGTCATTGTCTACCTTCTTAGAGCGCGATGAGTTCACGCCACCCTGCGCAGCAATTGAGTGCGCACGTCGTGGAGAGTCGTGGTAGGTAAAGACCTTAACGTTGTAGCCCAGCTCACCAAGCGCAGCGGCGGCGGCACCTGCGGAAAGACCAGTACCAACGACAAGAACGGTGAACTTGCGGCGGTTAAGAGGAGAAACCAGTTCCATATGGTCTTTGTGGTAGGACCACATTTCCTTCATAGGAACGCCGTGAGGTTCGTTAGATTCCAAGATGCGACCAGGCACTACGCCTGGAGCAATGGACTGTGGGTGTGTGAAGTTCGGGTGCTCCCGCTTCAGTTCAGTATTAGTCATGGGTTCTTAAAACTCCCTATCAGTCCTAGTACCTAGCTGACCCAGCCAAGAGCGATGGACAGCGGCATGATGATGTTGCCAATTACGACGATTGCCGGAATGACATAAGCCAAGAACACGATCACCTGGCGGGTTTTGAAGCCGGTCAGGCCGAGGTCAAACATTGCCAGTTTGATGCCGTGGGTCATGTGCAAGAACAGCGTCAGCATTGCCAGAACATAGAAGATGGTGACTGGCCAACGGCTGAAGGTTGCAATCATGTTTGCCTTCACAGCACCGTGGACGAAGGAATCAGGCGCAGCTGGAGCAACGCCCATGGTGAGGTCCAAGATGTGGAAGATGATAAATAGCAGCAAAATTGCGCCAGTGGCCAGCATGGTCCGCGTTGCAAAAGAATCAAGTCCACCCATGAGGTTGGTGCGGCGGAACTTTCCGCGCGATTTAGAAGAACGCGCATGCAACACACCAGCGCCCCAAACGTGCGCAATCAAGGCACCGAGCAAAACAATACGGATGACCCACAGCAATGCCTCGTGAGGGAACAATGGTTCACCCATACCGCGCAAGAAAGCGCCGTAAACATCCAGCGCAGCTTCACCGTTATGTGCTGGCAAGTAAAGCTTCAAGTTTCCAGCCATGTGGCCGATAACGAAAAGGACAAAGAGTAGGCCAGTTACGGCCATGATGAGTTTAAGTGCCCACGTCGGAATAGACGGCTTCGGGCGTACTGTCTCATTAGTGATATGTCCGTGAGCGAGTGCTTCACGGTCCGGATTTTTAACAGTCATGACACCTCCATTGTCGCTATTACATTACGTGGGGTTTCACTGTCGCTACCACTTCATTTACCCGCACTGTGTAATTTTCAGCACCCTTTGCTCACATCCACTTACCGCTAGGCGCAGAGATACTCACTTTTCTACAAAGAAATCAGCCCGATACGCTCGGATTTGAGATATTAAGAAACAGTAATGTTGCATAAAAATAAACACATTTGTGAGTTTCGACACATCTAGACGGTCGGGGTGACACAATTACCCCAATTGGCGTCAAACTTTCGAGCACCTTGCCGTGGTGACATCGGCAAGCGAATAACTGGCACGCAAAAGGCCCATCAAGCCGAAACTTGATGGGCCTTCCCAACTAGCCAATAGTCTTCTCTCACCCTACGCAAAAGCTTCGTTTTGAGTAGCGGCAAGAACAGAAATTGGCGAAGTTTAGAGGTTAATCATGTGGCCGCCGATACCCTCAGCAGCTTCCTTCATAGCCTCAGACAAAGTTGGGTGGGTGTGGATGTTGCGTCCAATTTCCTCAGCAGTGAGGTCAAAACGCTGTGCAAGAGTCAACTCTGGCAGCAACTCGGAAACATTGGCACCAACCATGTGACCACCGAGAAGTTCACCGAACTCACCGTCTGCAACCAGCTTGACAAAGCCTGCGGTCTCAGCCAGACCAGCTGCCTTACCGTTTGCAGAGAATGGGAAGGTAGCTACCTTGATGTCTGCATCTGGGAACTTCTCGCGTGCCTGCTCCTCGGTGTAGCCAAAGGATGCAACCTGTGGGTTACAGAAAGTTGCGCGTGGCATCATCATGTAGTCACCGAGCTCAAGAGTCTCAGCGTCAGCGATGGTCTCAGCAGCAACAACACCCTGTGCCTCAGCGACGTGAGCAAGCTGAAGCTTTGCAGTAACGTCACCAATTGCGTAGATGCCGTCAACGTTGGTGCGCATACGGTCATCGATAGCGATAGCACCGCGCTCAGTAAGCTCAACGCCGGTGTTTTCCAAGCCGTAGCCCTCAACGCGTGGAGCGAAGCCGATGGAAACCATGCAGCGGTCAACAGTCAAAGTATCGGTCTTAGAGCCGTCCTTGGACTCAACCTTTACGGTTACGTCGCTGCCGTTGTCCTTGATCTCAGTGGTCTTGTAGCCAGTGAGCAACTTGACGCCAAGCTTCTTGTACTGCTTAGCGATTTCCTTGGAAACGTCCTTGTCCTCATTTGGCAAAACGCGATCCATGAATTCGATGATGGTGACATCTACGCCGTAGTTTGCCAAAACGTAAGCAAACTCCATACCGATAGCGCCAGCACCAACAATTGCCATGGATTTTGGAGCGTCTTCCTTCAGAATCTGCTCTTCGAAGGAAACGATGTTGCCACCGATTTCAACGCCAGGAAGGGAACGAACGACCGAACCGGTAGCGATGATGCAGTTATCAAAGGTCAGAACCTGACCCTTGTCTTCGCCCTCAGTGATTTCGATGGTGTTCTTATCCTTGAAAGAACCTAGACCGTTTACTTCAGTGATCTTGTTCTTCTTCATCAGGTAGTGAACGCCCTTGACGATGCCCTCGGAAACCTTACGGGAACGCTTGTGGGCAGTTGGGTAGTCAAAGGTGACGTCACCAGAAATACCGAAGGTCTTTGCCTCGTGGTTGAAGGTGAAGGCAACTTCGGCGTTCTTCAGCAGTGCCTTGGAGGGGATACAACCCACGTTCAGGCAGACACCGCCCCAGTATTGTTTCTCAACAACTGCGACTTTCTTGCCCAGTTGTGCTGCACGAATGGCGGCCACGTAGCCACCAGGGCCCGCGCCGAGTACTACTACGTCATAATGTTCTTTAGTCACAATCCCATAGGGTACTTAAAACCGTGCGTATTGTCTGCTTTCGCCCCCAGTCCCCCACCTAATGGGGTTAAGCAAACTAAGGAGATTGCCAGAAAAGACGACCACAACAAAAGTGACGCGGCCTGAAGTTAATTTTCAGTCCGCGCCACTTAGTGTTCAACGTTTCTATTCAGGAGCAATTAGAACAGCCCCAAGCCCAGGGCGATGGTCGAGGAAGTAGAAGAACCCAAGTGCAAGATTGGGCCAAGAGCAGTGTTGATAGCAACGATAACGGAGTCAATGATTCCCATTGTTTTCCTTTTCTTTAGGCGTTTTAATAAATCGACATCCCTTTATAGACCTCGGCGCAATAGTGCAATAAGAGATCTGCATAAAGTCAGAAATTATTATGACACATAATTAACTCCTGTACCATCTTTAACAAATTACTGGAAATAGGCTATTGTCGGGAGTGCACATTACTATGGAATTCATAGAATATTGGGTACTTAACCGCTATTATTTTCGGTTATTGCCCTCGAATGTCACGGCAGGGTTTGCTATGGTCATCACCGGAAAAGATGGCTGGCCAGCTTGGCTGTGATCATTGCCGTGATATCTAGGAAAGAACTTCTACTCTTATGAAAATGCTACGAAACCTAACTGCCGCCACCGCAGTGGCCGCAGTATCTGCTGGTCTCTTCGCTCTCCCCGCTCTTGCCCAAGACGGCAGCGCTCCCGAGCCCACCGCTGCTTCCGCAGACGCCTCGTCAGGTTCTTCTGCCGACACAGCAACTGCTCCTGCAACAGATCCTGCAGGCGACAGTGTTGCTACCCCCGTTGAAGGCACTACTGCAACGCCAGCTGCCACAGGTGCACAGACCCCAGCTGCTCAATCTGGAAGTCCTGCAGTAATTAATAAGACTACGGTTGACGAAATTATCGAAACATACGGCGATACTGACAAGACCAAGTGGGCTCAACGAGTAAAGGGCCTTAAAGCCGATAATGTTGTAGCTCTGGAGGCTTTCTCTCCTTCCATGAATCGGAAAATTCCATTGGCGGTGATCACTCCCGATGGAAAGTTTGATGAAAAGCGTCCAACCATTTACCTACTCAACGGTGCCGGCGGCGCAGAGCAAGGCATGGACTGGATCTCCATGACCGCCTACTCTGATGTTCCTGCTGAGGAAAGTGTCATCGAGTTCTACAAGAACAAGGGCGTGAACGTAGTCATCCCTATGGCGGGTGCGTTTTCTTACTACACAGACTGGGTAAAGGAACCTAACAGCAGCTACTTGCAGGGTCCACAAATGTGGGAGACGTTCTTGACCAAAGAGCTTCCCGAGCCACTAGAAGCAGAAATCAATGGCAATGGCAAGCGTGCCATTGCGGGTATGTCTATGTCTGCTACTTCTTCTTTGCTCTTAGCAGAACACAATCCAGGCTTCTATGACGCGGTTGGTTCCTACTCTGGTTGTGCTGCAACGTCGACTCTGCTGCCTAACTTCTATGCACAGCTCACAGTCAGCCGCGGTGGGGGCGATGTGACTCAGATGTGGGGTCCACGCGGCGGCGAATACAACGTCTACAACGACGCGCTCATCAACGCCAACAACCTCCGCGACACCGAAGTCTATGTGTCAACTAACTCTGGTTTGGCTGGCGCCGCCGACTTGATGTCTTCTGAGATTCAAAGCCGCGGCAGCATGAATGCTTTCGCTGGCTCTTCCACGCTAATGGTTGAAGGTGGCGCCATTGAGGCAGCCATGAACTCCTGCACCCACGACCTCAAAGCCAAGATGGACCGTTTGGGAATTCCTGCTGACTGGAACTTCCGCACTACCGGAACCCACTCCTGGCCAGGTTGGCGTGCAGACTTGAAGGAGTCTTGGCCTACCTACGCTCGTGCGTTCGGAATGGAACAGTAAGAACATATGAAGAAACTAACTCGCTTGGTATTGGCTGCGGCAATGGGTGGAGCAGCCATGCTCACCCCTCTAGCGCCTGTACAGGCAGCGACCCTTACCCCACAGCAGGTGGCCGGTAATGTAGCGCCTGCACAGGTCTCTGACCTCGTTGTTACGCCAGATATCGCTGACCGCAAGTGGCTACAGAAATTTGGAGATGACCCACGCGTTCTCAAATTGCAGGCGACCTCGCCAGCAATGAACGGTCGGGTAATTCCTTTGGCCGTTATCAAAGCAAAAGACGCCGGCCGTCCAACCATTTACTTGCTCAACGGTGCAGGTTCTGCGGAGCAAAACGCTGATTGGTTGAACATGACTGAAGTCGTGAACTTCTACGCTGAGAAAAACATCAACGTGGTCGTTCCTATGGCTGGTGCGTTCTCTTATTACACAGACTGGCAACAAGAACCCAACGGCAGCTACCTCCGCGGGCCACAAAAGTGGGAGACGTTCTTGACCAAGGAACTCCCTGGACCGTTGGAATCCAAGCTGAAGGCTTCTAATAAGCGTGCCATTGCGGGTATGTCCATGTCCGCAACTTCGTCGCTTTTGTTAGCCCAGCACAACCAGGGTTTCTACGACGCTGTAGGCTCGTTTGCTGGTTGCGCCATGACAGCACGTCCTATGGAGTATGAGTTCCTGCGTCTTACCCTCAACCGCGGTGGCGGACAGCCAGAGCAGATGTGGGGGCCAATGGGTTCTCCGACCAACCGATACAATGACGCGGTTATGAACGCAGAGAAGCTCCGCGGAACCACCCTATATATCTCCGCCGCCAATGGCCTTGCGGGTCCTTTCGACGTTCCTAGTTACTTTGTGAAACAAGGTGTGGATCCGACGGTGGCATCGGCAGGCGCTGCTACCGTGCAAATTGAAGGCGGCATCATTGAAACGGGTGTCAACAGCTGCACCCATAACTTCAAAGCAAAGCTGGACAGCCTGAACATTCCTGCCCACTACAATTTCCGCACCACCGGCACACACTCGTGGCCAGGTTGGAAGGAAGATCTGCGGGAGTCGTGGCCGGTCTTTGACCGTGCTTTGAACGGCTAACGCCACTTGCAGACGGGAATCTCTCCCCGTCCAGCTTGTCCATGCGGCTCCACCCTCAATGTGAGGAGGGCCGCATTGGCGATCATGGGTGCAGTACCCACGCCTTTTACCCAAGGCGCTAAACTTGCAGCATCATGACAACGTTGGGTTCTTTAATTGCTGCTGGGCTAGTTGCACCTAAGTCGGCGCCGGAGACGGTAGCCGATCCTTACACAGGTATTGAGTTCAATCTGGGTTATCGTATTACCCACTATGACTTGGACTTAACCTACCGAGTAGAGCCCAACCTGCTCTCCGGTGAGGCGAAGTTGCAGGTGGTGGCGGATGGAGACATCGATAAGCTCAGCGTTGACCTTGCTGGCGCAATGGCCGCCCGACGGATTAGCGCAAGCGGTGCAAAAGTGTCACGGTTCCGCCAAGCTGGCGGCAAACTACGGATTACTCTGGCTAACAAGGTCAAAGCTGGTGAAAAATTCACTCTGACCATTCGTTATGGCGGGAATCCGCGACCTTTGCGCACGCCGTGGGGGGAAATTGGGTGGGAAGAAACCAATTCCGGTGCGCTCGTGGCATCGCAGCCTAATGGCGCCCCCAGTTGGTTCCCCTGCGATGACAACCCCTGCGAAAAAGCAACATATGACCTAAAGATTACCGCGGACAATCCTTTTACGGTCATCAGTAATGGGAAATTGCTCGGCTCTAAAGCCTCTGGCAGCACCACTTCTTGGCATTATCAGCATAAGCAGCCTATGGCGACCTACCTTGCCTCTATCGAGGTAGGTGAGTTCACAGAAGTTCGTCTTGGCCCCTCCACGCGCGCTTGGGTTCCTGCTCACTTGGTTGCGCGGGCGAAGGAAGAGTTTAGCCAACAACAGCAAATGCTGGAGCTGTTTAGCGCTTTGTTCGGACCTTACCCCTTCACCGAATACCAGGTGGTGGTCGTGGACGAGGACTTAGAAATTCCTTTGGAAGCCCAGGGCATCAGCATCTTTGGCCGTAACCACCTCACCGCCGATCACCGCTACGAGCGCCTGGTAGCTCACGAGCTTGCACATCAATGGTTTGGCAACGCAGTGGGACTTTCTCGATGGCAAGATATCTGGCTCAATGAAGGCTTTGCTTGCTATTGCGAGTGGATTTGGGCAGATCATGCAGGTAAGACACCCGTGCACGAGTCCGCACGCAGTCACTATGCCGTGCTCGGGCGCAAAGCCGAGGATCTCTTATTATCTAACCCTGGCACGAAGTTAATGTTTGATGACCGTGTCTATAAACGTGGCGCCTTAACTGTGCACGCACTGCGGCGACTTTTGGGTGATGAATTATTCTTTACAGCCGTAAAAGACTTCCTCAGCACGTATCTTCATTCCACCGCTACTGCGGATGATTTCTTCACTTCCCTGGACAACACGATTGAAAGTGCGGGCAAACTCTTTGCTTGGGATGGCATCTGCGAGATCCGTGCGCAATGGTTGGAAAACAAAGAATTGCCCAAGTTCCCTGCCTGATCTGATAGCCACCTGAGCAGCTATCCGCAATCAGACCCAGTTAGACTAAAGCACATGGTTGACTTGGTTTCGCAGCGCTCGTTTCAGCGCATGTTGGTAACTGGTGGTGCTGGCTTTATTGGCACTAACTTTGTTCATTTGCTGCGCGCGGAGTTTCCGGACGTTGCGGTCACGGTCGTGGACAAGCTGACGTATGCAGGCAATGCGGATAATATCGCTGGTCTGGGTGTGCGTTTGGTGCAGGGAGATATTTGTGACGCCAGCCTGGTCAATACTTTGGTGGCGGATTGTGATGTCATAGTGCATTTCGCGGCGGAATCACACAATGACAATTCATTGAAGGATCCCTCGCCTTTCATTCAAACCAATTTAGTGGGCACTTTTACATTGCTGGAAGCTGCACGCAATCATGGGGTGTATATGCACCATGTGTCTACTGATGAAGTTTTTGGAGACCTAGAAATCGGGGCAGACACGCGTTTTACGGAGACGACTCCGTATGCACCTTCTTCACCTTATTCGGCATCAAAAGCTGGTTCGGATCACTTGGTACGCGCGTGGGCACGGTCATTTAATACCCCGGTAACCATTTCAAATTGTTCCAATAATTACGGCCCCTACCAGCACATTGAGAAATTTATTCCGCGGCAGATCACTAATGTGCTCATCGGTAAGCGTCCGAAGCTATATGGCACTGGGTTGCAGGTACGGGACTGGATTCATGTGGAAGACCACAACCGCGCGGTGCTAGACATCATTAGCCGCGGCCGCTTGGGCGCTACTTATAACATTGGCGCTGACCAGCCGGATATTAATAACCGTGAGGTCATTGAGCTTATTTGTGAACTGATGGGTACACCTGGCAACTTTGATTTTGTTGCAGACCGTCCTGGACACGACCAACGCTATGCGATGGATGCCTCCAAGCTGCGCACAGAGCTAGGCTGGAAGCCGCGCTATACCCAGCTTGCCGATGGCCTCCGCGACACCATCGACTGGTATCGCAGCCATGAGGCGTGGTGGCGCCCAGTAAAGGAAGCCACTGAGGCTGCCTACGCTCGCAACGGTCAGTAGTAGCGAGTAGCACTGCCACAAATTCTCACTCTAAAGGACGTTCCCCATGCAGATTTCCCCCACTACTATTGCTGGCCTACTCATCATTGATTTAGATGTGCACGGCGATAACAGAGGCTGGTTTAAGGAAAATTGGCAGCGGGAAAAGATGGTGGCAGCAGGCCTGCCCGATTTTCGTCCGGTGCAAAACAATGTGTCCTTTAATGCAGATGCTGGGGTGACGCGCGGTTTACATGCGGAGCCGTGGGACAAGTTGGTTTCAGTGGCGCACGGTGAAGTGTTCGGGGCGTGGTGTGATCTGCGCGCAGGTTCAGCGACATTCGGTGAAGTGGTGACGTGCCCTATCGGGCCGGATAGGGCTGTCTTTGTGCCTCGCGGCGTGGCCAATGGGTTTCAGGCCCAGGTGGAAAACACTGTTTATTCTTATTTGGTCAATGACCATTGGTCGCCTGCAGCCGCCTACACTGCAGTTAGTTTAGATATGATTGACTGGCCGTTGGCGCCAATTGAGATTTCTGACAAAGATGCCACACATCCGCAGCTTGAGGCAGTGCAACCGATGCTGCCACGAAAGATTTTGGTGACCGGAGCCGATGGGCAATTGGGGCGTGCACTGCGCACAGTGTATGGCAAGGCCACCCACGTAGAGTTTGCTACCCGTGCGGAGTTTGATATCACGTCTCCTGAAATCGCCTCGGCCAGACCGTGGCGTCAGTACCAGGCAATTATCAACTGTGCAGCGTACAACGATGTCAACGGGGCGGAGTCTGACCGTGCGGGGGCCTGGGCAGTCAACGCCACGGCTCCTGCGCGGTTGGCAGCAATTGCTGCGGAACATAACCTGACCCTCGTGCATGTCTCTTCGGATTATATTTTTGATGGCACGTGTGAGCTGCACACTGAGGATGAGCTTCCGTCGCCGCTTTCGGTATATGGGGCATCGAAAGCCGCGGGAGATACGGCTGCCCAAACCGCACCTAAGCACTATGTTTTTCGTACCTCATGGGTGTTTGGTGAAGGCGCTAACTTCATTTCCACTATGGCTGGGTTGGCTGAGCGCGGGATTGAGCCACTGGTGATCAATGATCAACGCGGCCGACCAACCTTAGCAAAAGATTTAGCCAAAGCTATTGTTCACCTTCTGGAATCCGGCGCAGAATACGGGGTGTATAACCTCTCTAGCAGTGGAGATCCCGTTACCCGTGATGAAATTGCAATGGCTGTATTTATTGCCACAGGCCATGACCCTGCGAAGGTGCATTCGGTGTCTACTACGGATTATCAGCAATACCGCATTGAACAAGCAGCACTTCACGGCGACCCCACGCCGGCACTGGAAGCTCCTCGACCTGCGGAATCCACGTTTGATTTGAGCAAGATTGAAGCAACCGGGTTTAAACCTAGCAATTGGCGGGCAGCAGTAGCGCTCTACGTTGAGCTTGATATGCCACAGACAAATGCGTCCGATTAGACTTTAGGTCTTATGAAGGGAATCATCCTCGCCGGCGGTTCAGGCACACGCTTGTATCCAATCACCAAGGGTATATCCAAGCAGCTTATGCCTATTTATGACAAGCCGATGATTTACTATCCCCTGTCCACGCTCATCCAGGCGGGAATTCGGGAGATTTTGATTATCACCACTCCGGAAGATCGGCAGGCGTTTGAGCGTTTGCTTGGCGATGGCTCCGCATGGGGTCTCATGCTTTCCTATGCAGTCCAGCCGCGACCAGAAGGGTTGGCGCAGGCTTTTATCATCGGTGCTGACTTTATTGGCAACGACGATGTGGCTCTGGTTTTAGGTGACAATATCTTTGATGGTCACGGTTTTTCCACCGCATTGAGCGAATGCCGGAATCCGGAAGGCGGCATTATCTTTGCTTATGAGGTCTCTGATCCACAGCGCTACGGTGTGGTCGATTTCGATGAGAATGGCCAAGCACTGTCTATAGAGGAAAAGCCGGCGCACCCGCGGTCGAATTTTGCGGTGGTGGGATTGTATTTTTATGACAATTCGGTGGTAGATATTGCGCGGACTATCACGCCATCGGCCCGCGGTGAGTTAGAGATTACCGCCATCAATGATGCTTACCTGCAGCGCGGGGCTTTGCATGTCAAAAGGTTGCACCGCGGTGACGTCTGGCTAGATACCGGCACGGTTGATTCGATGTCGGAGGCTTCTGCATATGTCGAGGTTATGCAAAAGCGCACTGGCACCATCATTGGTTCGCCCGAGGTGGCAGCCTATAGAGAAGGTTTTATTAATGCCGCTGCTTTGACCAAGTTGGCCGCCCCCCTAGAAAAATCCGGCTACGGGCTTTACCTACGCGCTTCCGCTGCAGACGAATAAAAAGCGAGGCCTAGCTCCCAATGAGCTAGGCCTCGGCGGGTAGAGAAGAATCTAATTAGCTGCGAGCTACGATGTTGGCAATAGCCTCGTGTCCGCGGTTGTTGATGTGGATTGGCAGATTGCCAGGACCAGCGGTGAAGTCAATAAGTCCCGCGAAGTAGCGGTCGTTGCCGCCTGAGCACATACCATTGTTGCGAGTTGCAGGCTTCAAATCGACGAACTCAGTACCAGTGGCGTTAGCTAGGTCAACTTGCATCCACTGTGCAGAATCTTCCCAGTTGCGTACCTGTGGCAGTGCCGTGGAGTCTGCAGGCGTAGGGCCGAAGTGGAACAAGCAGTAACGGTCACCCGAGCCAATGGTGGGGTAACCAACAATCTGAATTCGAGCGTTTGGTGCGGCTGCACGAATGCGCTGGATTTGAGGGGCATTAGCTGCTACGAACCGGTCGCGCAATTGCTGACGGGACAAATTGTTGTTGTTATAGGTGTCGTTGAATCCGAGGGTGTAGATAACGCGCTGGGTATCAGCGCTTAGAGCGCCAGTACGCAAAGCGGTATCAACCTGGGCTGCCACCTGAGGGCCTTGGGACATAGATACCGCACCGGAGCAGGAGAAGTCCCGTACTGGCAATGCGAGCTTGTCCCCTGTACGACGAGCGAAGTTGTATGACGATGGGCAGTTAGTACCACCAGCGGTGGAAGATGTCATTCGTGTGGACAGGTAAGTTCCTGCGTCTGGGTTTGCCAAGACGGAATCACCGAATGCAACCAAGTTGCGCTCAGCCGCATGGGCGGTTGGTGCGTTGAACACGGTAAATGCCATGATGACGGCAGCAATAATGGACGAAATTTTCTTCACGGTGGAGCCCCTCGGCTTTTGAAATAATTGTATTCCTAGACAAAACTACACTATATTCGCATGCGTAGGTTATGCAATTTTAAGCACACCTTTAACTTCCTGCACACCATTCACAGATTGAATGGTTCCACACATCCGCGTGGTTACAGTTTTGTACAGGCGCAGTTTTTCTTTCTAGGGACTTCATCGCACTAATGACAGCAAACGTTTCATCTTTCCG
>JAXFXA010000043.1:0-14390 GCA_034091885.1 Corynebacterium sp. | reverse complement strand
ACGAAGACGGTTAAGGATATTGACCAGAACATCGGCGGTACAATTGAATATGACATTGACACCGTTGTCCGCAAGATTGCTGATGGTAAGCGCCTATCTTACTACTACATTAGCGATACCCTAGATGTCAACAACTTGGATGTTGCAGGTGCACAAATTGCCGTCACTGTTGATGGCACGCCAGTTGCAAAGGATTCGGATTACGAGCTGGTAAAGGACGACGCTACTGGCCACGTGCTTGTTCGTTTCAAAGCTGAGGGTCTGAAGAAATTGACCTCGGGTGCCAAGGTCAAGGTCAACGTCAAGGCGACCAAGATTACTAACGGCAGGGTCGTTCCTAACTCCGCTTTTGAATATGAGCCAAGTTCGCCAGAAAGTGACCAAGACGTTAAGTCTGATACTGAACCACCAAAAACTCCACCAAATGAGAACCGTAATGAAACTCCTTTGGTAATCACCTACTTCAGTGAGGTTGAGTTCAAGAAGGTTGATGCTGGTCGTACCGGCCTTTCAGGCGCAGAGTTCCAGTTGCTTCGCACTAAGGCAGGCGACAAGGAATGTAATGCAAGCATGGCTGCTGAAATTACTGAGGGCGCTAAGAAAGTCCAGGGTTCTTTGAACGGTGGCGCAACGCCGGTTGACACCTTTGTGTCTGATCAGAACGGCAAGGTAAACATTTCTGGTCTGCATGTAACTGACTTTGCAGACAATGCCGATGTAGCCTCAGAAAACCAGAGCGTTTACTGCCTATATGAGACCAAGGCTCCTGCTGGCAAGGAACTCCTTGCTAAGCCATTGACCTTCACCCTGATGCGCTCGGGAACCACGACGCTTCAGCGTAACGTGACCGTGTACGAGACAGTCAATGGCGTAACTAGTGCGCATACAGAAACTCGTGACTACGATGCATTGGTTTACGAGCCAGTCGCACTGACCGTTGGTGACAACAACGGTGAGGTTGTCAACCTGGATGACACAACTCCTAATCTTCCTCTCACCGGTGGTGCTGGTGTAGGCATCCTCGCAGCAATTGGTGCACTCATCGTTGGTGCTGGTGCTTGGTTCGCACGCCGTTCCGTGCAAAGCTAACACCCACTAAGACAGCACGCCTGTCAAGTGCCCTGCAAGTTTGCGTAAGCAACGACACAAGGGGCAGGCGGTGGGCTCACCAAGTATGAGCCCACCCACACAGCTGTTCTCTGAGAAGAGAACAGCCACAGACTTTCACAACAACTAAATAACCTGACAATAGGGAAGTGGCCTTAAGCGGCGGTTTCCCTTGCATAGTGTGCGGTGTGTTTCGGTGCATCGCAGTATAAAAACTAACGACTTTCCGTGCGCCACCCATAAGCGCTGGGAAGTATGCAGTGAATGGACGTTTTAGCAGTGGTATCTCTTAAACAGCGCGATGATGCGAATGAGAAGCCGATGAGTCAAAGATCTAAGATTTGGCTTGCGGCGTTACTTGTGATCATCGGCATGCTTGTCATGCTTTATCCTGTGGTATCCACGATGATTAATAACTACGGCACCACCAAAGCTGCTCGAGAATATGCACAGCTTGAACAATCTGTTCCTCAAGAAAATAAAGAGCAGGCATGGGACGACGCACACCGGTATAACGATGAGCGGTCAACTGGTCCGATTCTAGACCCGTGGCTGGCACGGGTGAGCGAAGATAACCCTGAGTATGCCGCCTATTTGGATCAATTGAGTCTGACGGACGCAATGGCACGCATTGTCATACCGTCTATCAACGTCGACTTGCCGGTCTATCATGGTACGTCGGAAGAAACACTACAAAAGGGTTTGGGTCATCTGTTCGGCTCAGATCTACCTGTGGGCGGGCAAGGCTCTCATTCTGTAATTACTGGGCATACGGGTCTTCCCAATGCCACCCTTTTTGACAACTTGAAGAAGGTCAAAGAGGGCGACGCGTTCTATGTTCAGGTCGCGGGCCATAAACTTAAATACGAAGTAGACCAAGTTAAAGTCGTTCTTCCACACGAAACAGATAGCCTTCGTGCCGCTGAAGGCCAAGATTACATCACTTTAATCACCTGTACTCCGTACGGAATTAACACGCACCGCCTGCTGGTCCGTGGGCATCAGGTTCCCTTGGAATCAGGAGAAGAACAAGTATTTGCTCAGTCTGCTGGGCCCGGAATGCAGTGGTGGATGTGGGCGATTATTGCGGTGGTGGTGTTGATCGCGCTCGTGTCACTGGTGTGGTTGTACCGTTCGCGCTCGGCTGCAGCACTGCTAGATAAAGAAATCAATCAGGACTAAAGAGGAATCTGGAAAAGTTATGTTAGTACTGCACCGAGCAACAGCTCGCCGGGTTCCTCAGCTCATCATTGCTGCAACAATGGTGGCTGCATTTACCGCAAGTTCGTTTGGAATCAGCCCCAGTCACGCCGCTCCAGTTGTTGGTGTATCAGATACCACTGCTGTTGCTGAGGGGACGAATAATCTTCGTATCACTCTGACTAAAGGTAACGCCGATGATGGCCAGGTTGCGGAAGGCAAGGTAGTCGGTGTCACCATACACCTGAAGCGTCTTGCTGGAATAGCTCCTGATGTCCCTAGTGATATGAGCAAGCTTAAGCACGCTAAATTTGACGAGGTCATGCAGTGGCCTACTGATCACCATGTTCAAGCCATAACCGATGAGAACGCAACGGTTAATTTTGCAGGACTCCCCACTGGCATTTACATCGTGTCATCTACGCCGGCGGAAGGTTTCCGCGAGGTAAATCCGTTTTTTGTTGCAGTTCCTTTCCACAGCGGTAAGGAAGGCGATTCTGTCGCAGGCGTTATTTTGGCGAAGCCAAAAAATGAAAAGCCTCCGATTCCACCCGTGCCTTCGACCCCGCCGCGAACTCCCACTGTTCCGGTTCCGCCCGCACCGTCTACAACGACGACCCCGCCGCCGTCCGTAAGTGAACCACCCACACCAGTTCCGGGGCATCCTGGGACGAAAGAGAAAACACCAGGCCTTGCGATGACCGGTGCACAAGTTATCGGGGTAGTCATCGCCGCAGCCATTCTTATCCTGCTAGGTGCAGGGTTGCTTTTAACAAGCCGAAGAAAATCCCATGAAGCAAGTTAGCCTTCAGTGTTTTCATACAAAGCCGATGTGGAAGAAAGGAGTAGACCATGAGCGTTACAGTTAACCGTCAGACAAAACAGAGCAAAAGAACTAATCCCAATGTGATCATTGCGGTACTTCTTATTGTTCTGGGGTTGGGCGTGTTGTTGTATCCAGTTGTGGCTACTCAACTCAATAACTTCTCTCAGGCATCAGCCGCGAAAGAATACGCCAAACTTGAACAATCCGCGCCTCAAGAAACGCTTGATAAAGCATGGAATGAAGCGCACGCATATAACCAAGAGCGAACAGCTTCAGGGATCATGGACGCGTGGACCGACCGTGCTGATGAGAACTCTGCAGCGTACCAGCGGTATCTAAAGTATCTGTCGCAGTTGGCTGAAACTGACGCGATGGGACGAATCATTATCCCAACTATTGATTCTGACCTGCCTATCTATCACGGCACCTCTGAATCGGCTTTGGCACGTGGTGTTGGGCACCTGTATGGCACTGATCTTCCCATCGGTGGGGTAGACAGGCATGCAGTGCTTTCTGCGCACACAGGATTGCAAAATGCAACGCTGTGGGACAACCTGAACAAGGTAAAAGAGGGAGATGCTTTCTACATCTCTGTTGCTGGTCACAAGCTGAAGTATCTTGTTGACCAGGTCAAAGTTGTAGAACCTCATGTCACTGATGATTTAGTACGCGTTGACGGACAAGACTACATCACACTGGTGACCTGCACGCCGTATGGCATAAACACTCACAGGCTTCTAGTGCGCGGTCATCAGGTTCCACTGGATCCGACGGAAGAATCAGTGTTCGAGTCTTCCAATGGCTTGCATTGGCAGTGGTGGATGTGGGCATTAGTCGCTGCTGCGGCGGTAGTCCTCAGTTTGTTGATCTGGTGGCTGCGAAGAATATCCCGCTCACAAGAGCAAGACGAAAACAACGAAGAATCTCAACGTGCTGGCGTAGAGCTCAGCGCCCAACAGTAGGTGAAAGACACGATGAATATTACTGCAATGAAACATGGCAAAGCAGGTAAGAAAATATCCGTCTTACTTGCTGTCGCGGCGATGCTAGCGATCCTGCTCAGCATGACACCGTTTGCTCCTGCCCCGCAGGCAAACGCGCAAACGGAGACAATTGGTACTGATTCACCGACATTTACGGTTGTGCCCTATAGAGATGTCACGTTCAAGTCTCAATTTTCACAGCCTGGTACAGTCCAGCAACTTGAATTAAGGTTGCATCACATCCAAGCTGCAGCAGTCAATTCGAATCTACAAAATAAAATATCGGAAATATCCTTAAAAATTGATGGCAAAAAGATCAATGCAAATTTTGCCTGGACTATAGGACGCACAGAAAGAGGTGCGGGCGAAGTGGTTTACACCGCGGCGCTTAAGCCACCCGTTTCTGTTGATTCAGGAGAAAGTATCGAGTGGTATTTTCCAGATACCAATGCGACTACAGACGAATATAGCAACCTTGTCCTTACTGCTACTGGAACAAAGGCTGCCGGTTCAACTCCGCCCCCCACACCTACTTCCACAGGGACACCGACCCCTACAGGGACTCCGACCGCCACAGGGTCTCCCACACCTATTCCCACAGGGAACCCGAGCCCTGCACCGGAACCGTCAGAGCCTGTAGTTATTACCCCAGGTGTTCAAAGAGTCCCACTTCCTATCAGCAACGCACTGGGAACTGACGGTACGCGGGTAACATTGAGAGGTTCGATTACCGCAAACCCGATCGTCTCCAAAGCAGATATCCAAATTAATCGTGTGCCTTCGAATGGTTCGAGAATTACTTCCGTCGAGTACGTGAAAATTGGCGGGGTAGTGTTGAACCCTGCCAGCTACACAGTTGATTCACAGTCTCTTAGCATTCGGGTAGACGGGCAACCGATAGGTAACAACACATCTGTCGAAGTCGTGTTGCGAACGGACAAGATGGACGCTAGCGCTACTTATTCCGCAGTTATTTCTGCAGATCAGACACAAAAATTTCCGGAAAAGGATCCCCGACAATTCTTGGTTAACGGAGAAAAACCTCTTCCGACTTCAATTGACTCATATTGGTCGCAATGCAAGAGTCAATCGAGCGCAAAACTTACTGTTTGGGTAACTGGACGGGATCAGCAAGTCGGTTCATTTATCATCCGCAACATCAACGGTGCTGTCGCCGACGGAAAAAGCCTTTCGACACGTGCATCGGATTACACGATAACGGTGACAAACCCGGGAACAAAGAAGCTAGTTGTACAAAAAGTCGACAAAGTGGAAACCGCTAATGACACTATCGTGACAGCAGTACGCGTATGGTTTTCAACTGATACGAACGGTAAATCATTCTATAAAACGACGGTGAATAGAACAGCTTTTGATATCACTGGTAATTTCCGGCCTGGTGGAAACTGCGATTCCTACACCAATTATGAGGTCTACGCTGCTACTCCTATTCCCGTAGGTTCGGGTGTGAATCCAGGAAGTAGCAGTACCACAATCCCAACTCAATGTCATCCGAGCGGTCATATTAAAGTTGTCCACGGTGAAAGCGTGCCGCAAATGGGCGATGGGAGAACAGTAGTACCGCGACGAGCGCCACGCGAGATCACGCAACTAGAAATCGATCGTGGAAACGTTGGATACGTGTTGACAAGTTATCCTTCTGCCGAGAGTCGCTGGTCGACTCGTCTTAATTACCAACGAAACGCTGAAGGATCATTTTCGCCGATCGGCGTCTACACCGGCTGGGTTTATAATGCACTAGGATTTAATCACTCAGACAATTGGCTATATGCAGTAAGCCAGCCACGTTACGGCGATAGAACCGAAGACCCTTGTTATCCGGCTGGTCATTTGCTGCAAATTGATCCAGTAACCGGACAAGTTTATAACCTCGGTAAAATCACTGGTAATGGTGAAAATGGGTATGGCTTTTCTGGTAAACATGGAGATTATGGTAAACTTGGAGTTTATAAAGCCGCCAATGATTTATGGGGTGGTATCAGCTCAGGGTTTATAGATTCGCAAGATTCGTACTGGGTAGTAAATGCTTCACAATCTGGAACTGGTGCTATTTACAAGGTTGATCTGAATGCTCTTACAGCACAAGCCATGAATCCACAACAGGCGTTCTCAACTACCATACGGGATACTGCTTCGCGGAATTTTAATGTTGACCAACACTGGGTAGCCGGCGCTGAGGATTTCACAGAGCTTCCGTTCGATGATGGTCATTATGCTTGGGGCCTAGTTAACAACTGGTTAACTACGAAGGACAGAGTGTGGATCGAGAGGATTAATCTAGACAACGGCGAAGTTAAGCGCTTCGACATTACAAATCTGCGTAATCCATTTGGGCAACGTGTACCCACAAATAAGATTTGGGGTAAGGCATGGTTTTATGGCAACGGAAACCTTGCATTTGGTACTGGTAGTGATGGAGCGAACGCCGATGTTGTTCAAATTAAGATTTCTAATGGGGGTTCTTCAGATCCCAAATTCGAATTGGTAACTGTGATGCACAATGCTCCAACCAGCTACAACACGGACGGCGCAAGTGCTTTAGTGCCAGTTCACCCAGATTTGGAACTAAAGAAAGATCTGTGGAAAGAAGAAAACGGCCGAGTTTATTGGAATCTTAAGCTCACAAATCTCGGTCCAGGTACGAGCTTGGGTGCATTAGTTACCGACTTGCTGAATCCGGCATTTAGTGATGTGAAAATTGAAAGTATTTCGGATTCGACTCCTAAATACACCACGACTAGCGGCAACAACGTGCAAATTAGCTTTGGTGTGATAAAGCAAGGCGAAAGCGTTTCCATCGTATTGAGTGCGAAGAACCCAACCCGTCCCGGATGCTACGAGAATACTGCTTCAGTTGTCGGCTTAGATCAGGACAATAACCCAGATAACAATACCGCCAGTGACCAAAGGTGCTCTTTGAGCGTCGAAAAGGTGGCAGTGGATTATAACGGAGACGGTCAGATCACAGGTGATGATGCCAAGATTTCAACGGCGAATGGTGAACGGGGAGTCCAATTCGATATCAAGGTTAAAGGGCCAGCAGCTGGAAATGCTTTGTCCTACACCCTCAAAGATCTGCCTCAATTCGCCTCGGGCCCGGAACTGGTGGGAGCACAGCTTATTTCTGTGACTGGCGCCGGGGCACCAACTAAGGTGGCTAAGAGGACTTTCGGTCCTCTAGTAACATCCGAAGGCTGGGAATTGGTCGGTGCGAGTGATGGTGCAGCTATATCTCCTGGGCAAGTACATACTTACCGTATTCAGGTCAATTTCAGAAGCGTCGTACAGTCTACGACTTCGGCGAATGAATGTACGGGAAAGCCAGGCTCTGGATTGTTTAATAAAACCTCGTTGATTTCTAATGGCAACAGGTTTGAAGACAATGACTGCGTGCCGTTAATTGAGGATGATGAAGTTACCCTTGGTATCGAAAAGGTAGAGTATACGTCTTCAAACGGAAGTACTGGACCTGTGTCAAAACCTCTATCTGGATCCGCCGAGTTTGCAATTTATGGGGCTTCCCAGAATGGTGCTATTGAGTCGAATAACAAAGTAGCTACAGTGGCTACTCGTGAAGCTAAGAAGGGCGTGACGGGCGAGTTTTACTACGCCACCTTGAAACCAAACACGCTTTATTATTTGGTTGAAACTAAGGCGCCTGTTGGCTATGAGCTTCTGTCACAGCCAGTCTTGTTCAGGATCGAAAGAGGGATTGATGGCAAACTGCAGGTTGTGTTCTTTAAATCGGGAGATCCCACGAAACCGATGTCTGAAGGGGACGGTCTTGTTTCGGTCTATAGTGATGGGCAGAAAAATACTTCTACTATCGCTTTAATCCAAGTAGCTGATGTTACTTCTGGTGAGCTTCCCAGAACAGGTGGGCTTGGAATTGCTCCTTGGACTGTATTAGGTGCGATCATTGCTGCGTTCGGTGCCGTAGCAGTACGGCGCCGAGCCGCGTAACCAGAACGATTAATGTGGGTATGACCATTAGGTCATACCCACATTATGATCTATTAATTGGGTAGGAAACGGATAGTTTCCATTTGTAATTCCCCTCCTTTCCCAGCAATTCCGTTGAAAAATGGGGTAGATTGCTCTATTGTTGCTGATAAAATTACATATGCGTACGGGTGCTGCAGCAAGAGACTGTGGCTGAGAACAAACCGAAGAACTTGATCCGGGTAATTCCGGCGAAAGGATGATAAGAAGCATGAACGCTTCCCGTAGCCTTAATTGGCGAGTCGTAGATATTGTTGTCGCTTCTATTTTGGGCGTGGCCTGTGGGTTTGTGTTCCTCGTGTGGAACTCCGTGGGATATGCCTGGTTTATGTCGATGGATGCGCTCACACCCGGTCTTGGGGGCTTGGCTGCAGGGTTGTGGCTTATTGGTGGTGTGATTGGCGGGTTGGTAATCCGCAAGCCTGGTGCAGCGATTTACGTGGAGACATTGGCTGCGTGTATGTCGGCGGCACTTGGTTCGCAGTGGGGAATTGAAACGTTGTATTCCGGAATCATGCAGGGACTCGGGGCGGAGATAGTGGTGGCAATTTTTCTCTATCGGCGTTTTTCCTTGCTGGTGGCGGGGTTGGCAGGTGCCGGCGCCGGTGTGGGTGCATACGTGGTGGAACTCTTTACTTCGGCCAATTTTGCCAAGTCCGTTGAATTCAATGTCATCTATCTGAGTTGTTTGGCCATATCTGGGTTCTTGCTTGCTGGCATGCTGGGGTATTTCACGGTCCAGGCGCTGGCTAAGACAGGTGCCTTGGATCGATTCGCGGTGGGTCGCGAGCAGCGAAAATAAGTAGCTGGCGTAAAAATGATCAGCATTTCTTTACGCGGATTCGGGTGGACTCACGCGGGGCGAAATCGGCCGGCGTTGAAGGACATTGACTTAGAGATCCCAGCGGGATCGAGGGTTCTTCTTAGCGGCAACTCGGGCTCGGGAAAGTCCACGCTGGCGGCAGCCATCGCCGGTGTGCTTGGCGGGGATGAAGAAGGTACTGCGCAGGGCTCTATCGTTTTAAACGATGGCACTCATAAAGTTGCTCCCGGCACCACGATTCCTGTCGGCCTAGTATTGCAGGATCCTGATTCCCAGGTGATTGCTGCCCGAGTGGGTGATGATGTTGCGTTTGGATGTGAGAATCTTGGTATTCCCAGGGAGGAGATCTGGTCGCGGGTCGAGCAGGCTTTAGCGATGGTGGGGCTAGACGTTCCCCTTGATCACCCCACCGCGCACCTTTCGGGCGGGCAGAAGCAGCGTTTGGCCTTAGCTGGTGTGATGGCTATGGGAGCAGGGCTTATTGTGCTGGACGAGCCTACCGCGAACTTGGATCCGGTAGGTGCCCGCGAGGTGGTTGCCGCGGTCAAGGGGCTGGTAGATTCCACGCATGCAACCCTCATTGTCATTGAGCACAATGGTGCCGTGTGGGAAGGCGTCTTAGAAAAAGCGATTGAGCTTGCCGATGGCCACCTTGCCGCCGAAGACTCATTCGCTGCTGTGGCTGCGCGGCGTGAGTTTAAAAACCTTCCTACAGCTCGCCCCGTAGGGGAGTTCACGCCAACGATGTGGTGTGAGAACCTACTTACGCGCTGTGGCCCGCCGCGAAATATTGAGATTCCTGGCGGTGCTTCCACTGTTGTCACAGGCCCTAATGGGGCTGGCAAATCCACCTGGATGTTGACTATGGCGGGGTTGCTCCCAGAGCGTGCGGGTGAGATCGGCATGAGTACAGATATCGCACAAGGTCTTGTACCTCCTCCGCGCAGGTGGAAAAGTGCTGACCTTGCGCAGCGTATCGGATGTGTCTTTCAAAATCCCGAGCATCAATTTGTCACGCGCACGGTGCGTGAGGAATTAGAAATTGGCCCCAAAGTCATGCGCAAGCATGGGTGGAATGGAAGGGGCAGTGGGGACATCGACAAGCTAGTGCAACGTCTGCGACTAGAGCATTTACTCGATGCGAATCCCTTTACCCTCTCCGGCGGGGAGAAGCGGAGGTTATCGGTGGCAACTGCACTGGTGAGCTCGCCCAACATCGTGTTTTTTGATGAGCCAACCTTTGGCCAGGATCCGCAGACTTTCCTGGAGTTGGTCAATTTGTTGCGGGAGCTGGCCTTAAGCGGCGTGGCAATTGTCTCTGTCACCCATGACCCGCACTTTATTGCTGCGCTCGGCGATCACCACATCACTATTACGGCAGGGGAGAGCGCATGAATCTGATAGCAGGTATCAACCCCGCTGTTCGGCTGGCGATGATGGTGGTGTGGACTACTCCGCTGCTCCTGAGCGTGGACTGGGTAAGCGCCTCCATATCGCTGGTCTTGACTGTGTTGCTTGCTCCGTTATGCGGGATGAATTGGCTGCGTTTAACCAAAGTGGCGTGGCCGCTTTTCCTCATTGCCCCGTTATCGGGTCTTTCCATGTTGCTCTACGGACGCCCTGGCGGAGAGGAGTACTTTAGTTTCTGGCTGGCAACCGTTACGGATAATTCCATCGAGCTAGCAATTGGTATGACTGTGCGTGTGCTTGCGGTTGCGCTACCAGTCATAGTCCTTGCACGCGATATAGATCCCACAGAGCTTGGCGATGCCCTCGCGCAAGTCGTCCGCCTTCCTGCCCGGTTTGTCATTGGTGCAATGGCCGGCGCGCGGATGGCCATGCTGTTTCGCAATGACTGGGAGTCTCTTGCTCGCGCGCGGCGCGCACGCGGTCTGGGGGACCGCAATAAGATCGCCCATCTGCTGAGCATGTCTTTTGGCATTTTAGTCATGGCAATTCGGCGCGGTGGAAAATTGGCGACTGCTATGGAGGCACGCGGATTTGGACGCACCAAGGGGCGCACGTGGGCACGCGAGTCGCGCCTGAGCATTCGGGACGGATGGGTATTATTGGCAACTTGCTTTTTAACAGCAGTCCCAGTGGTAACGTCAATAGCAACTGGCTGGTGGAGATTCCTTGGCCTTTAACCCCAACCCTCATATGACTGACGTAATTTTTACTTCCCGTGCGGATACACCCACCGCAGACATTGTTAACAATCTGCAGGAGGTGACGCCAGTCCCCGGCTTGCCGGAACTAGATGGCGATGCCCACGATCTTGTCCTTACTCATACCGTAGAAGACGGACATGCTGCACTCGCTGCCAAGATCGAGGCGTTCATTCACACGCATAAGGTGCCATTCCGACCAGTGACCGTGCTTATCGATGGCCCCTCAGGCGCCGGGAAAACCTGGTTTGCGGTCTATCTCACGGAAAAGCTGGGTTACCACACAGTACACATGGACGAGTTCTACCCCGGTTGGCACGGACTGGCAGAAGGACGAGACATGGTGTATAAACAGGTCTTGCGCTTGCACAACCCTGGTTATTGGCGGTGGGATTGGCATGCCAATATATTGGGCGACTGGGTCAGCTTAGATGAACGTGATGATGTAGTCATCGAGGGAGTCGGTGCCCTCAGCGCAGAAAATATTGCCGCAGCGAAACAGCGCGGTTTGGCGGTCACCATCATGATTACCGGGCCACGGCAGGACCGTTTCTCCTGGGCAATCGAGCGCGACCCTGACTATGAACCGTGGTTTGAAGCCTGGGAACAACAAGAAAGCGCCCACTTTACACACTTGCGTGAAACCGAAGTCACTCCTGATTTCGTGCTCGCCTGGGCACAATAATCTCTCGGTTACTCCGGGCTTAGGCCGGGCCTATGTAATTCCCCGCTGCATCACAACCTCGCGCCCATTGCACCACGAGGTCCATCCCCCGAGCCCGCGCCGCTGCTTTCAGCTCCGGAAGGTCTAGTTCCACGATGCCACCAGGCCAAACCGTCGTACGCAGCTGGACGCCCATTCCATACTCTCGCGCCGCAGCGGTAACAAGATCCAGACTTTTCCACATTCCTTGTGCCATCGTTGACGTCGCCCCCGTCACCGCAGGCAGGTGAGCGGGTAGAGACTTGAGATCGAACCCTATCCATTCCGGGCGAGTCTTTGCATCACCAAGCAGGCGCCCAAGACGGGCAGGGGAGTATCCGCAGGTATGCAGTCCTACCTTATGCCCATGGTCGTGGGCTAAAGCTATGGCTGCACCCAGCCCCGCGTGTGCTAGCGGTTCGCCGCCGGAGATGACGAGGGCATCGACAAGCTGTGCGCGCTCATCCATGAGCGCCAAGGCCTCTGTGAAAGTATGGGCGCCCGGAGTATAGCCCTGAAGCCCCGGATTGTGGCAATAAGTGCAGCGCAGTGGGCAACCCTGAGTGAAGGCGGTCACCGTTATCATGTCCGGCCAATCTGTGACAGAAAACGGCATGATTCCTGCCAGCGGCAGACGTGGCGTATGCAGATCTGTGGGCTGGGTGCGGTCAATAGAATGAGGTGAGGGGGACACGTGGTGCCTAAGTACTAGCAGTTAACTGGACAGTTGAGCGCGATCTTCTGAGAAGTACTGCCGCTCGTGGAACTCGCCCTTCTTACCGGTGTTAAAGCTGTCCATGGGGCGGAAATAGCCCATGACGCGCGTCCATACTTCAGTCTTGGCGCCGCAACGTGGGCATTCCGGATGCTCACCAGAGATGTACCCGTGGTCTGGGCAAATAGAATACGTTGGCGTCACCGTGACATAAGGAAGCCGGAAATTCTCCAATGACCTGCGTACCAGAGTGGCACATGCCTTAGCTGAGGACATGGCAGCACCCATGTAGAGGTGCAACACAGTGCCACCGGTGTACTTGCTCTGCAGGTCCTCTTGAGCAGCCAATGCAGCGAAAGGATCCGGAGTCAATGCGACGGGAAGCTGGGAGGAGTTTGTGTAATATGGCTCCGCCTCGGAGCCTGCCTGCACCATGTCCGGATAACGCTTGCGGTCTTCGCGGGCAAAACGGTAGGTTGCGCCTTCCGCTGGCGATGCCTCCAAATTGTAGAGGTGACCAGTCTTTTCTTGTGCCCGTGTAAGTAGCTCATTGATGTAATCCAATAAGCGTGCGACCTGAGCGTGGCCTTGCGGATCAGTAATGTCGTAGGCATCGCCGGTGAAATTACGGATCATCTCATTGCAACCGTTAACACCAATCGTGCTGAAGTGGTTATCCAAGCTAGGCAACCAGCGCTTGGTGTATGGATACAAACCCCGCTCCAAGTTAGCATTAACAAAAGCACGCCGGCGTTCAAGTGTCTCTACACCGAGCTCAACCAACTCTTCAACACGCTGCAACAGACCAGCCTCGTCATCGCGGTAGAGGTATCCCAAGCGCGCACAGTTAAGGGTGATAACACCAATCGAGCCAGTAAGTTCTGCGGAACCGAACAGCCCGTTGCCGCGCTTGAGCAGCTCGCGCAAATCCAGCTGCAAACGGCAGCACATAGAACGGATCATTCCTGGATCGAGATCCGAGTTAATGAAATTTTGGAAGTAAGGAAGACCGTACTTGGCGGTCATGGTGAACAAAGCCTCAGCTCCGGGGCTATCCCAATCAAAGTCCCGTGTGATGTTGTACGTAGGAATAGGGAAAGTAAACGGACGGCCGTTGGCATCGCCCTCGGTGAGGACTTCCAAGAACGCGCGGTTAATAAGGTCGATCTCTTCCTGAAGCTCGCCGTAGGTAAAGTCGACGGGCTCGCCACCAATAAGTGGAGTTAGCTCAGCCAAGTCGGCTGGGCATACCCAGTCAAAGGTGAGGTTGGTAAACGGAGTCTGCGTACCCCAGCGAGACGGGACGTTGAGGTTGAACATGAACTCTTGCAAGATCTGCTTGATTTCTTCAAAGCCTAGGTTGTCAAGACGAACAAACGGCGCCATATAAGTGTCAAAACTGGAGAATGCTTGCGCGCCAGCCCATTCGTTCTGCAAGGTGCCAAGGAAGTTGACTACTTGTCCACAGGCAGAAGAAAAGTGGCGGGGTGGGTGAGACGAAACAGTGCCATCGACACCGCCGAAACCTTCTTCAAGCAATTGGCGCAAGGACCATCCGGCGCAGTAGCCGCACAGCATATCAAGGTCATGAATGTGGATGTCACCCTCGCGGTGGGCAGTGCCGGCCTCAGGGCTAAACACCTCATCTAGCCAGTAATTAGCGGAGATCTTTCCCGCGGCGTTGAGGATCAATCCGCCGAGCGAGTAGTCCTGGTTGGCATTTGCGTTGATACGCCAGTCGCTGCGCTCTAGGTATTCATTGACAGTTGCAGAGACACTAACGCTTGTCGATGCCCCCTGGTCTCCAGAGACCTGTCCCCTGTGGGGGTTGAGGGTAGTGAC
>JAXFXA010000042.1:0-2842 GCA_034091885.1 Corynebacterium sp. | reverse complement strand
AGCTTGTCGCCATAGTCGGAATCCAAGCGACGCTCAAGGAGGAGGGCATCGACAAGCTTGCCATTAAAACGAACACGAACTCGTACACCCGGCTGAGCCTGTACCGACTGCTCTTCCGACACCCAATAGTCAAAAGGACGGTCAAGATGAGCAACCCCCAACAAGGGCAACACCCGCGCAACAGGCAAGGTGTCGGCGGGTGCAAGTGGCGGCATAACAGAAATCCTACCTTAGAAGATCTACTCCAGACCCGCCGCAGCCTTCAGAGCATCGACACGCTCAAGGCTCTCCCACGGCAAGTCGAGATCCAGACGCCCGAAATGTCCATAGGTAGCAGTTTGTGCATAGATAGGACGCTTAAGGTCTAGGTCCTTAATGATTGCAGAAGGCCGCAAGTCAAATACGCGCAAAACTGCGGCTTGGATTTGTTCATCGCTCAAGCCATGCTGCGCTGTGCCGAAGGTCTCTACATACAAACCGACTGGCTTGGCTCTACCAATAGCGTAGGCAACCTGAACCTCGGCGCGCTTAGCCAATCCAGCAGCAACGATAGTTTTTGCCACCCAACGCATCGCGTACGCCGCCGATCGGTCCACCTTTGATGGATCTTTACCCGAAAACGCACCGCCGCCGTGACGCGCCATACCACCGTAAGTGTCCACAATAATCTTGCGGCCGGTTAACCCTGCATCACCCATCGGTCCACCCAATGTAAAGGAACCAGAGGGGTTGACCAACAATTCCGTGTCCTCGTTGTACATATGGGACAGGCCGGCTTCTTCTAACACGTAGTCCAATACGTGGGTCCGAAGCTGTTCAGTAAGCCATTGCTGGGAGACTTCCGCATCATGTTGCGAAGAAATCACTACGTTGGCCAAGTGCACTGGTGTGTCGCCTTCGTACGCAAAGGTGACTTGAGTTTTCCCATCTGGACGCAAATTAGGCACGATACCTGATTTACGCACTTCTGTCAGGCGACGAGAAAGACGATGCGCGATAGCGATAGGTAGCGGCATAAACTCCGGCGTTTCATCCGTAGCGTAACCAAACATCAAACCTTGATCACCTGCACCGGAGACGTCGTTTTCTTCAAATTCACCGCCTGCCCGTGCCTCAGTGGAAGTTGTCACACCACGCCCAATTTCTGGGGACTGAGCGCCAATAGCAATATTGACACCACAGGTATGACCATCAAAACCGACAGCTGATGAAGTAAAGCCAATATCCGTCAAGGTCTTGCGCACCAACTGCGGAATCTCTACATAACCCGTGGTACTAACCTCGCCAACTACGTGAACCTGGCCAGTTGTCACCAAGGTTTCAACAGCTACGCGAGCCTCTGGATCAATCGACAACAAAGCATCTAAAATTGTGTCCGAGATTGCATCGCAGATTTTGTCCGGGTGGCCTTCCGTCACAGATTCACTGGTAAAAAGCCGAGTTGCAGCAGAAATATCCGCAGTCATGGTGATGATTGTTCCTTTAGAGTCAAAAATGATGTTCAAACGTCGAGTTATCTCGGCGGCTTGTATGCAACTAATCCTAGACTAAGCGGTCTATTTGTGCAATTGTTAGACTCTTTTAGCCAGTAGCTCGTTTACTCCGTTGAGAATATGCGCTGCGATCTCAAACTTAGTACCATGCGCCACCGCCTGTGGCGGTACATTCTTGCGTAGAATCCAACCTTCATTATCCTTTCGGCCAAAAACACGGTCTCCGGATACATCGTTGGCCATGAGAAGGTCACATCCTTTACGTGCAAATTTCTTTTCGGCATACTCAAGTGGAGAAAATGAATCATCTCCAGTTTCCGCCGCAAAGCCAACAATAATAGTGTCTTTAGACAGCTGCCCTGCCGCGCGCGCAGCGACAAGTCCTGCAAGAATATCTGGATTCTCCACGAGCTCTACGACATTGAGATCAGAACTATCCGCGCCCTTTTTTAACTTTGTATTTGCCGAAGATACCGGCCGGAAATCTGCTACTGCCGCTGCCATAATAAGGATGTCTGCAGATCGAGCATATTTATCAACAGCATCTTTCATCTGTGTCGTGGAGACTACATTGACTATCTCTGCTCCGATAGGTGCTGGCAATTGCTCGGTACTACCCGCGATAACAGTAACATTAGCTCCCCTTTGCGCGGCCAGCTCTGCCAAGGCAAACCCCTGACGACCTGACGACCTGTTCCCTAGGAAGCGCACAGGATCAAGGTTTTCTTGCGTACCGCCAGCAGTAATAACGACACTCTTTCCTACCCAATCCGGGTTAAAAGAGTGACCAGCAAAAACGGTCTGTGCAAAGTCAAAAATTTGCGATGGTTCGGGGAGTCGCCCAGCACCGCTGTCGACACCAGTGAGGCGCCCCCGCGCAGGCTCCATAACCACTATTCCCCGCCGACGCAACGAGGCAACGTTATCTTGAGTCGCCGGATTGAACCACATCTCGGTATGCATCGCAGGAACCACAACGATGGGGCACGTCGCCACCAAGACACTAGACGTCAACAAATCATCGGCACGTCCAGAAGCCATACGCGCGATAAGGTCTGCCGTGGCGGGAGCAATCACTAGCCCACGCGCGTCCTTGCCCAACCGTACGTGTTGTACCTGATCCACGGCTTCGAATACAGAAGTTGAAACCGGATTACCAGACAGTGCCTCGAAGGTTGCCTTCCCAACGAAATTTAAGGCATTCTCTGTTGGAATGACATGGACTTCAGTTCCTGATTCCTTAAACAAACGGACCAATTGACATGCTTTATATGCGGCGATGCCGCCTGCCACGCCAATCACGATTGGGCCAAATAAGCCTTCCGAAGAAGACTTACTAGACGCCTGCA
>JAXFXA010000041.1:0-16938 GCA_034091885.1 Corynebacterium sp. | reverse complement strand
GAACCCGGAAGCTAAGCCTGCCAGCGCTGATGGTACTGCACCCGGGAGGGTGTGGGAGAGTAAGACACCGCCGACATACAAACAAAACACAACCAAATAAAATACCACAAAGGCCCGAACACACCACGTGAACGGGCCTTTTTCGCGTTCTCAGGAAAAGCCCCAAGAAAGTAGTCTTGGGGCTACGAAGTTACCGAGTAGTGAAGCGTTTTACAGCCTCACGGATGACATCGGGCTGTTTGCAAAATGCGAAGCGAACCTTGGTAGAGAAAGGCTCGGGATTATCGCAGAAGGCCGAAATAGGAATAGCAGCAACACCGCGTTCGGCGGGAAGAGCACGGCAGAATTCCTCTGCATTACTGTATGTGCTGGAGTTTACGTCGGCGACTACAAAGAAGGTTCCGAGCGAGTCATGAATGTGTAAGCCTGCTCGTACCAGACCTGCGGTGAGTATGTCGCGGGAGGTGGCTAGGTTAGCCGTCATTGATTTAAGCCACTGAAGTTCATGTTCAATGGCATGCGCTACCGCTGCTTGAAACGGTGTAGCGCCGGTATACGTCATGAATTGCTTCGCGCGCATAACGCCCTCCAGTAGTTCCGGCGGTGCGATGGCCCACCCGGTCTTCCAGCCAGTTGCATTATAAGACTTTGCCGCTGAGGACGCTGTTACTGTGCGCTCGTACATTCCAGGTAACTCAGCAAAGCGCGTGTGCTGGGCGGGGGAAAACACTAGATTTTCGTAGACTTCATCGGAAAGCACGAGCAAGTCGTGCTCCTGGCAAACCTTTGCCAGCAATAGCAGCGTCTTGGCGGGGAACACCGCGCCCGTGGGGTTGTGCGGTGAGTTGATTATGACCATCGACGTTTTAGGAGTGATCGCCGCAGCGAAAGCTTCAATGTCTATGTCCCAGGTGTTGCCGACTTCCCGTAGTGGTACTGGGACACGTGTGGCTCCTGCCAATGCAATTGCTGCGATATAGGCATCGTAGTAGGGCTCAAATACAATAACTTCGGCGCCAGGCTCTACCAGACCTAGGATGGTAGCCGTTATCGCTTCGGTCGCACCGACAGTGATGAGTACATCGTCTACGGGGACGTTGCGTGTCGCAGCAACTGCAGCACGAAGCGAGTGCACACCGCGGGGTGGAGAGCACTGATTGTTACCGCGTGCGATTTCTGCCTGCGCAATTTTGAGCATTTCTGGCGGCCCATCGGAGTCGGGGAACCCTTGGCCTAAATTGATGGCGTTGTGTCTTTCGGCTTCAGCCGTCATCACTCCGAAGATGGTTTCACCAAATGCTCGTAATCTTCTTACAGTCATATTCTCACGCAAGCACAACGCGCAAAAGACATGATGAGGACGCGCGAGAACATCCACTTTTATTCATTAGCGCGGGTTCATCTGCCACTCCGGTGCCGCTATAGAACTAGAAGATCGTACTTCGTCGCACGTACATCGGTGAGGCGTTGACGCGCGCGCTGTAAGAGTTCCCATTGTTCTTGTGGAATGGCGTCCTTGGCTGCCGCGACTACTTCTTGATCTGGAGTGCCCCAGGCAATGGGCATGGGGGTAATCATCTGCCAGTGCGAGGACTGACGGTTTTTGGTCTGACCAGATACAGCGGCGACGGGAACCCTAGTTCCCACCCGGCGGTTGGAAATCCCTGGAATTTTGGTGACGGTGCGCAGCGTTACGCCCCAGCGAGGTGGAACGTTGGGGTCAACATTGGTGTTGACTAAGGCCATTAAAACCATGTCACGCTCGTTGACTTCCACGATGATGGCTGGGGCTAGGGGATAGCGTGCGTAGAGGTCGTGTGCGGTGCCCACTTTGTGGGCGGCAATGATGCCGATGACAGCACCGGCGATTCCGAAAAG
Source organism: Corynebacterium sp. (assembly GCA_034091885.1). Taxonomy (GTDB): domain Bacteria; phylum Actinomycetota; class Actinomycetes; order Mycobacteriales; family Mycobacteriaceae; genus Corynebacterium. The sequence continues at coordinate 15,060 of JAXFXA010000041.1, read as the reverse complement.
CCCGAGGCCAATGCCTAATGTTGCAGCCCACGGGGCGTTGACGAGCAAGAATGTGGCTATTCCTGCACAAATCAGCAACATGCCCATGGTGATGCCGGAAGTCCGCAACCGCGCGGAGTCGCGCAACAGTTCGTTATTTCTTTTGGCAAAGGGCTCATTGACCTGAAACTTAAAAATCTTCATTGCTCGCCATTCTACTGCACACGCTTTCCATTATGCCGACTACGATGCCCACAGCCGGTATGCCAACCCCTATACCTCCAGCCCCGTACCTTCAATATCCTCGCCATCGATAAGACGATAGGCATAGCCTTGCTCGGCGAGGAATCGTTGGCGGTGCAGTGCGAATGTTGCATCGACAGAATCGCGGGTTACGAGCGTGTAAAAGGTAGCTTCGATTCCATCTGCTTTCGGGCGAAGAAGGCGCCCTAGACGTTGTGCTTCTTCCTGCCGGGATCCAAACGTGCCAGACAATTGAATAGCAACAGCTGCCTCGGGCAGGTCAATGGAAAAATTTGCGACCTTAGAGACGACGAGGATGTCTATTTCTTTGGCGCGGAAGGCATCGTAAAGCTTCTCGCGCCGCGTAGTGGCAGTCTTGCCATGAATAATGGGTGCATCCAGCAAAGCCGCGACTTCTTCAAGCTGTTCGATGAATCCGCCGATGATGAGGACTTGTTGTCCGGCATGCTTAGCGATGAGCCGAGACGTCACCGCCAGCTTCTCCTTCGCCGTCGCACTTATTCGATATTTATCGCGCTGCTCGGCCGTGGCATAGGTCATGCGTTCTTCCGCGGTCATGTTCACACGCACTTCGACGCATTCTGCCGTGGCAATGTAGCCGGCCAACTCCAATTCTTTCCACGGCGCATCGTAGCGTTTGGGTCCGATGAGAGTAAAGACATCGTCTTCCAAGTTGTCCTCGCGCACTAAGGTGGCGGTCAGCCCCAGGCGGCGTCGCGACTGCAGATCTGAAGTCATCCGAAACACTGGTGCTGGGAGCAGATGGACTTCGTCGTAGATAATTAGACCCCAGTCGCGGGAGTCAAACAATTCTAACGCCTTATACTCGCCCTTCGTCTTACGCGTGACCACTTGGTATGTTGCGATGGTGACGGGCTTGATTTCTTTCTTTTCACCGGAATACTCACCGATTTCCGCAGGCGTGAGCGTGGTACGGCGCAGGAGCTCATCACGCCATTGCCGGCCCGCAACCGTATTAGTAACCAAGATTAGGGTTGTAGCCTGAGCTTTCGCCATTGCGGCCGCACCTACGATGGTCTTACCTGCACCACAGGGCAGAACTACTACTCCGGAGCCGCCTTCCCAAAAGCTTTCTGCGGCATAGTGTTGATAATCCCGCAAGCTCCAGCCATCAAAGTTCAGCGCTATCGGGTGGGATTCACCATCGACATAACCGGCTTGGTCATCCGCGGGCCAACCGGCCTTGATCAAAGCCTGCTTTAGGCGGCCGCGCTCTGAAGGAGGGACGGCCACAGTTGTGGCGTCGATGCGTGCCCCGAAAAGAGCTGCAACTTTGGCGTGGCGCAGTAGTTCCTCGATGATAGGCTGCTCGTCTGATTCCAAGAGCAACCCGTGAGCGGGATTCTTCACCAGGCGAACGCGACCATAACGGGACATGGTTTCGGCGACATCGATAAGCAATGCTTGAGGCACAGGAAACCGCGAGAATCGTTCCAATACATCAACTACCTGCTCAGCATCGTGACCGGCAGCTCGGGCATTCCACAACGCCAATGGTGTAATGCGGTAGGTATGGACGTGCTCTGGCGCGCGCTCAAGCTCCGCAAATGGTGCTAACGCTAGACGAGCCTGCGCAGCTAACGGGTGGTCAACTTCCAACAGCACCGTCTTATCAGACTGCACAATCAACGGTCCATTCATAGACCATGACCTCCCTAAAACACAATAGACCTAATGCGTAAATTCTACGGCGGTAATACGGTGCAAAGGAAAGCGCACGGTCCGTGATCCGACATGAACGTCGACTTGGCCTGCATTTACTGTCAGCGGAATTCCCACGGCATGTTGCACTGTGCCGTCTTTAGTCGCATAGGAAATATCGACCTCACGACGTCCACGTGCTGCTTGTTGTAACAGCTGGGTGTTTGTGGTCTCCTGCGAGCTTTCGGCCGCTGGTGACACCGGCCCCGGTATTGATGTGCTTAAGCTTTCCATGATTGCGGCAACTGTTTCTGCAGACAGGGAAGCAGAGCTTATCCCACTGAGTTTGGAACCTGTTGATTTGGAACCTGTTGACGGGGGAACGACTGCCGGTTTCGGCGCCACAGACAGCGAAGCCCCTTGTTCATCTTCGGCAGCCGGTGAGAATCCAGCCGCATGTAAATCAGCGATGACCGCCGAAAGAGGACGCAGCGAAACGGCGACAGTAGGAGCGAGGAGTCGCAGATCACTGACCGTGGCACTTGCCTGTTTGAGCAAAAGCTCGTCATTACTGCGCACATAACACATGGCAGGTCCAGACATTAGGGTGCCGTGGGTGCGCGCAACGTCATCGATAAGCATAAGCAGAGCAGGTGGGATCTCACCCCACGATTGCGTGCGGAGAAACTCCTTCATATCCGTTGCGGTCAGTGCAGCATCCAAACCAGCGCGGATGGAATCATGATCGAAGCGATATACGCTGGCCAGCCCGGATGATTCTATACGGGCAAAGGTAGTGAGGGTTTTGTGCACCTCTGGAACCAGTGGGCCGGGTGCCAGCGCTGTCATATCAGCTTGGATGATCAATTGATCTATTGGCTGCGGACACAACTCCGCTGCGGCTGCGGGGCCATACAACAACACTCTCGTGGCCATCCCATGCGCAGTAACTCCGAGCCATTCCGCCTGGTTGTTGACATAGTGCAGCACACCATCATCTGCATATAAAGCCACTAGAGGAGCCTGGAATCCGATCACAGCCTTTAGCTGTGAAAAATTCATTGGGGCGCTAGCCACAGCAAAGGCGTGCAGAATGACCTTGCGCAGCAAAGGCAATTGCGAATGCGTTGCCTCTGGATCGGCCGCACGTGCCGAAGACCAAGGAGTGTGAGTGCTGCCAATCCAAGCCCACAACAATGTAGCCCAGCGGGACCACAGCTCATCCTCACACCAGATATAGCCTTTGGTGGTAGGCGCAAGGAAATTACCATCCTTACCTTCTGGTTCACCGCGCCCAAGTAAACTGGCGTCCAAGCCCAGTGCAATAAGCTCTTTGACTTCTTCTTCACTGCGACCAATCTGTGCTGACAGGTTAGCTATTGCCCGCACGCCTACTGATTTATTACGCAATAGCTCCACCGGCGCACTGGCTAGCACTTCAATGAGCCGATCTAGGGCGTAGACAACTTCTAGACCTGCTGCCGTACCGGCTTCATCTACTTTCTTCTTTTCCGCATTATCCGCTACCTGGGGATCTAGGTCCGTTGAGTCCGCTTCGGCCGCGGAAATGGACCATTTATCCAGCCATGTCTGTGCTTGCACAGACCCCAGATCGGATTGGGGTGCAATACCATGTGGAGGAATAAGCGGAATGGGAGCCAGCTCAGTACCATTCAGCGCTGCGAGCGTTCGCCGGTTAATGGCTAAGGAGTGCGGGCCGACTTTTACAACGTAACCGGAGTGATATAGGGCGATGAGGGCATCGTCAAGCTCGTCGCTGGGGGAGGCATCAGCAACCAAGGTGTGCTCGCGTGCGGCAGGCAAAGCAGCTTTAATGGCGACTTGACCACCAGATCGCACAATATGCTGCAAAGCTTTGCGATGCACCTCCGGCAGCTTATTGATGCCCTCCGGAGTGATAGCTGTCTGGGTTAGCACCGACACCGTAGGTGGAAAAGCCTGCACTACTTGGGGTAAGAGTGCGACAAACGTCTGCTGGTCTTTTTCCTGCGTAAAAATCAGAGCCCGTCGGCCAAGGGCTGCCACCACCGGCTTCGGTGGAAACGGCACCAACTGTGCCACGTCTGCAAGCGTGACGGCAGATAGGTCCGCGCTTAAATCTCTTAATGCCTCAATAACCGCAATTTCTTGCGCCGAACATGCCCGCAGCGCCAGCGTGAGAGAACTGCGCAAGACTAGGCGAGTAGCAAACGCATTGACATCTGGGGGTACCGGAAGCCCAGCGTCTGGACGGTTGCGAACAACGACCTCTAATTCGGAGGGACTCAATTTAGCCAGCCAGTGGCGAAATTCCGTGGTAGGACTGTTACGACGACTGGAGCTATTAGTTGATGCAGACATAACAAGGAACAAGTTTAGTGCCCGTAGGCTTACTTTTTTCACGCAAGTTTGGCAAAATGAAAGGTATGTCGAATGTAGAAAAGAAGGGCCACGTTAACCCTGCCTGGCCACAAGATATTGCCCGCGACCACGCAGTAACTGAAATCGTTGCTCCTTTTACCGGTGCCTCCAGCCCGTGGGGCGATGACACCGTGTTGCCGCTTCCTGCAGAAAAGCTGAACTACGTTCACCCATACACTCGTATCAACAGGCCTTAATTAGCTGAAAAACACTGTCCTCCTAGAAAGCAGTTTTCTAGGAGGACAGTGCTTTTGTTATGCCTTAACAGCTATTTATAGGTTGCTGACGATTGCATCAATGGTTCCACGGTTTGCACTGTAGAACGTGTTGAAGTCGCCGCGGTTAGCCTTGTATGCCTGCGTGATTACAGCAGGAACCTGCACACCATAACGCGCCAGGGAATCCACGATGAGCGAGTAGAGGATATCGGAAGCTACTTCATTAGAAGAAGAGTTCTGTGCAGCATTTTGTACTGCCTTAGGTGCCTCTACAGGTACGTGAACTGCAGCTGGTGCTGGAATGGAAGGTGCAGTGCGTGGGGTGTGACCCGAGTTGAGGCCTAGGCGTGCGGAGCATGCAGGCCATGCGCCCCAGCCCTGGCTGGCCAGGGTGCGCTCTGCGATGACAATCTGCTGTTCGCGAGTAGCCAAGTTTGCAGTTGGTGCGAATTCGCTGCCGCCGTATGCGCGCCAGGTACCAGCGCTAAACTGCAAGCCGCCGTGGTAGCCGTTACCAGTGTTGATGGACCAGTTGCCGCCGGCCTCACATTGTGCAAGGCGGTCCCAATCAGAATCAGGTGCAGCAGAAGCGTTTGGAGTCATCAGCGAAGCAGCTGCGCCAAAAGCGACGGTGGTTGCTGCAAACTTTGTGCCAATGGATGTGGTCTTAGCGGAGTGGCGTCCCATGAAAAGTTATCCTCTCTAGCCCGCAAGATTGTGTCCGTTTAATCACGTTGTTTATTGATTGAACTGTTGATTGAACTTTGGTCGCAGCCGCGCAACAGAGTGCAGCGGCGCAAAAATAAAAACGCATCAACTTCTCTCGCTTTAAAAACGCACTGAGCGCCCGGACAAAAATGCGGGTGTGGCTCTCAGAGGAAAAGCGTCCGTTGAAGTGCCTGCGAATTACTGTAACGGTTTATAACGAAATAGTCACGCTCTTTTAAAGTTATGTCCGAGTTTTTGGACTTTTCGGATGTGGTGCCCGCTGGGGTGGCGTAGTTTTCCCAGCTAATAGCGTTATAGAAACGTTATCCGTATTCTTTGTGATTTGGCTCACGAAGAACGCGCAGGGGAACGCAAACCTTGAGTAAGTGAGGCCTTAGCGCACTTTGTTTCTTAGGAAGAAAACGGCTAAAATATCTACTTTCCTGTACTTACTTAATTCGAATTATTAACCCGCGCGGACCACAGAAGGCTAATTGCCAGGATCATGTCTGGTCCACACCGAGGTCGAGCAGAAAGTGGTGAGCCCCATGCCAATTGGCAAAGTGAAGTGGTTTGACGCTGAAAAGGGTTTTGGCTTTGCATCGAATCCCGGCGATGAAGACGTCTACGTTGGACGCAACGTATTGCCGGAAGGCGTTGAAGAACTAGTTCCTGGGCAGCGAATTGAATTTGATTTTGCTGCAGGACGTCGTGGACCGCAGGCATTGCGGGTGAAAGTACTAGACACCCCGCGCCGCCGTCAGCCAGGCCGCAAGCCTGATGAGCTTGCTAGCTTGCTTAGCGATGTCATGACTGTGTTAGAAGCACAGGTTCAACCTGCGCTGGCGCAGGGGCATTACCCAGACCGTAAAACGGGGCGTCGAGTTGCAGAAATTCTGCGGGCTATCGCCAAAGACCTAGACAGCTAGGGAGCTGGAAACTAAAGCCCTAGACAGTGAGAAAAACTAGACGGTGAGAAAATATGGCTCAGGACTGAATCATTAAGGTTCAGTCCTGGGCTTATTTCATTGCGGTGCGTTTGTTTCGTTGCGGTGCGTTTGAATTTCACTAATTACTGCCCGAGGAACTGGCGTCGGTTGCTGCCAGTTCCTCGGGTGACATAGTAGTCAGTGAAAACACGGTAGAAAACGGTGTTTCCACTCCCGCGGCGTCATGTCCGACGAGAACCGCAGAAACCTCTACCAACATCAGATGTGGTGTTTCCCCCGTTGAAGCTTCGATTGGCGCTACTGAGCCGGGGATTTCAACTCTGCTCGTGTCACCAGGACCGTGGAGAGTTTCGTTATTGGCGCCAGGATCGTCATAGATGCTCAGAATCTGCCACTGGTGTCGGGATATATCCGCCGGAAGTTCAATGACCAAAGTATCGTTTTTTCCCACCTCAAGATTAGGAATATCACCCTCAGGGCACTCGGTACCAGGCTCACACACAAGATACGGTGAGACTTCAATGGACTGCTCACCAACGCTAGCTGTGATGTGTAGATCTCGTGGCTCAGTTCCTGGGCGGCTATTGACCCAGCTTTGGAAAACTACCGCAGCGACAACAATGATAATTGCTCCGATTATCAGTGCTAGCACTTGAAGGAGAGTTTGCCGCCGAGCCTGCTTACGAGTAGCCATAAGCAAAAAGTCTACCGCAGCGGGAGCTTGATGCTAAAAACTGAACCGGTGCCCAGACCTGCAGAATCAGCTGTTAAGGTGCCGCCGTGCGCTTCGATGAGCGCGCGGGAGATTGTCAGTCCAATCCCAGACCCGCTGCGGTCACGACTACGAGAGGTATCCCCGCGGTAGAAGCGCTCAAAAACCTTTGACAGCTGCTCCGCACTCAGGCCGTCGCCGGAATCTGTCACGGTGATAAGGGCGCATCGGTTAGCAAGTAATTCGCACGCGATGACTACCTTTCCTCCTGCTGGGGTATGGCGGAGCGCATTGCTGAGTAAATTATCCATAACTTGCCCAAACCGCTGCGGATCAACTTCTACCTGCACACCATGCGTGGCAGACGAATCGAGAGCGAGTTCAAGGTGGACGCCTTTGTCAGTAAACCGCTCAGTTGCAGACGATGCTGCCGAGCGAAGAAGCTGATGCAGATTTTCTTCTCCGATATCGAGCTTGAGCTGCTGTTCCTGGGCGCGTGAGACTTCATTAATGTCATTGACCAGCCGTTTAACCCGAGCAAGTTGATCTGACATGACTTCGTGTGTGGACTCGTCCCACTCCACCACACCATCTTCAAGTCCGTCCAAATACACAGAAAGAACTGAGACCGGAGTACTCAGTTCATGGGCTAAATCAGACAGTAACTGCCGGCGGGTATTTTCCATGTTGTCTAACCGACTAGCCATCGCATTGAATGCCTGCGCTAGTGTGGCAATTTCTGGGCCCGCGTTTCCTTCAGGGACTTGTACGTTATAGTGCCCGGCTTGTACGGCCGCGGCAGCTTTAGTGAGTTGGTGCAGGGGAGTGCGTAGCTTGCTAGAAAGCCACAGACTGGCCACTACCGCACAGAGCAAGGCAACAGTCAGAGCAACAATGACTGTGATGGAGTTAGCATCGCGATAAGCTTGCTCCGCATGGAAGTATTCTTCCGAAACGCGCGAAGCCGCAAACATAGCCATATGGTCCTGGAAAAGCAGTGGGCCCACGATGGAGGCCACCGCGCCAGCTACGAGCAGGCTAAAGAGTACGACTGTCACTTGTGCGCTGAGGAGACGCAGCGTCAAGCTAAGAGATTTGTTGGCCGTGTACTTCATGACTGCACCAAGCGATAGCCCACACCGCGAACGGTTTCAATGAACCCTTGGCCGTGAGAATTCTTACCGAGTTTGCTGCGAAGCTTGCCGATGTGCACATCGATAATCCTCTCATCGCCCACCCATGCGGTATCCCAAATATCAATAATGAGGTCGCGGCGCGACAACGCTTGGCCCGGGTGAAGAGCAAGCACAGTTAACAGTTGGCATTCGGTGCGCGTCAGGATAACTCGAGTATCGCGGACAAAGACTTCTTGCGCGGATACATCTATCTTTAGCTCACCTACCGTCAGCGGTGCTGAAAGAGTGGACGCACGGGGGCGGCGCAGAACGGCGTGAATGCGCGTTATCAATTCGCGGATACTAAAAGGCTTTGTTATGTAATCATCGGCTCCCAACGTGAGACCGGTAATGCGATCTTCCTCATCGCCCCGCGCGGTGAGCATAAGGATGTAACAATCGGAAAAAGTCCGGATACGCTGGCAGACCTCAAGTCCATCCATTCCCGGTAAGCCCAAATCCAAAACAATGACGTCTGGTGCCAAACGTCGAGCTTCATCAACCGCATCCATGCCGGTGTGGGCTTGCGCGACAATAAAACCAGCACGTTCCAAATACGCCGCAATCATATGAGCCAGCGGCTTTTCATCATCGACAACTAACACTCGCCCCAGAGAATCACTTGTGCCGTGCGCCTCTTGATCAACCATGGATACCAGTATTGCCCCCAGTTGGGTGCAGTGCGGACATTTTGACGAGGTGAATATCAATCTTCATAAAATCTTCATGAAAAGCGGAACGCCATAATCACGGGAAAACAATGCACAACGATGTTTATGCCGATGAGGGCAATACCGCCATGTAAAACCTATGAACTGCATCACTTGAAGTGGCGGGAAAACGAAGGGATTTACTGACATCGGGGTGTTAGGGGCTAGTTCTATACGGCAATTCTGTCTACATTGTTGTGAGTATTAAGTTCATGTGACCACTGGTGAATTGAGGATATAGACGTGAAAAAGACTGCACTCGCGGCCACCGCTTTGGCGCTCCTGTTGTCGGGATGTTCGGCGGTATCGCCAAGCTCGAACAATGAAGATATCTCTGTGCAGGATTTCCTCGCTGCCCAAGGCCTAGAAGGAAAAACCACCAAGGAAATCATCGAGTATCTCGATACAATGCCAGTTGCTGAGCGCCCAACCGACCTTCTGGCTTCGGTTCGCACGGACGAGTTGCAACTGTCCAATAACGATGAGAAGGTCACCCTTGACCTACCCGAAGGGGAAAACTACGTTGCGATTGCTCCATATCTCGACGAAACCCATGATTGCTACTACCACAGTTTGACCACCTGCCTAGGTGAAATGGGCAATGAGCCCATGCACGTTGTCATTAAGAATGATGCGAACGGGCAAGTGTTGGTCGATGAAGACGTCACTACCTATGACAATGGATTCGTGGGCTTTTGGCTGCCGGAAGACGTCACAGGGAAAATCGAAGTCACCCACCAAGGTCACAGCGGAACCGCAGACTTTTCCACTGTGGCCGACGATGACGCTACCTGCATCTCTAGCCTGCAACTTTCTTAGAAAACTACAGTCCACAGTAGCTTTAAAAAGGGAACACAATTTACATGTCGCATTCAATGTCTCGCCGTCAGATCCTGCTTGGCGGCCTAGTACTAGCCGGTGCTAGCACCTTAGGCGCCTGCACCAAGGGAGCATCAACTACAGGCTCAAGCGCAACTACCGCCGCCGGCTCAACTACTGCTACAACTACGCGTTTGGCAGCACCAGCGGTGACGAAATCCCTGACGGCAAAGCCAATATCCATCGATATTGGCGGAATTGAAGCCAAGACATGGGGCTATGTCGCTGCAGATGGAGAACCAGCCATTGATATCAAGGCGGGTGAAGTTTTGCAGGTAGATATCAAAAACGAGCTTCCGGAATCGACCTCTATTCACTGGCATGGCGTGGCCTTGGAACACGGATCTGATGGAGTACCGCAGGTGACTCAGAAGCCGATCGAACCTGGTGAGTCGTATCAGTACCAGTTTGTCGTTCCTGATGGGGGAACCTACTTCTACCACTCTCACAGCGGCCTGCAACTCGAACGCGGACTCAATGCTCCTTTGATTGTTCGTGATCCGCAAGACAAAAACGATCACGATGTCGAATGGACCATCATGCTTGATGACTGGCTTGATGGCATCGACGGCAAAACGCCAGAACATCAGCTGGAGATGCTCACAGGCATGGCTGCTGGTGACCACAACGGTATGCACAAAGATGCGCATGGGCATATGCATTCCAGCGACCATGCGGGAATGGCAATGGGCAATGGCGGTGCCAGCATGGCACACGGTACACCTGACCCACAACTAGGTGGAGATGCCGGTGACGTTATGTACCCGTATTACTTAATAAACGGCCGCATTCCCAGTGCTCATCACACTTTCCAGGCACAACCCGGAAACAAGGCCCGCCTGCGCTTTATCAATGCTGGTGGAGACACGATTTTCAAAGTGGCGCTAGGTGACCACCGCATGACCGTAACCCACATCGACGGTCACCCAGTCCGTCCACAAGACGTGGAGTCTTTCTACATCGCCATGGGCGAGCGTGTGGACGTGGAGGTCACATTAGGTGATGGTGCATTCCCGCTGACTGCGTTGGCCGTTGGCAAAAATGACCGTGCTTTCGCCGTGGTTCGTACTGCAGGCGGGCAGGCACCTGAACCCACCGTGTCCTTCCCGGAGCTGGAATCTGTGGGTACTTTCCTCACCGCATTTGAACCGGCTGATAGGGCGCGCTTGCCTAAGGGCGAGCCAGTCCGTGAAGTATCTGTTGGATTGACCGGTCAGATGATGCCGTATGAATGGGGAATGACCATCGATGGCGGCATCGATCCGATCATCGTGAAAGAAGGCGAGCGGATTCGCATGGTCATGCACAATGACACCGCTATGCCACACCCAATGCACATTCACGGACATACCTGGGCATTGCCGGATAGCAATGGGCTCAGGAAAGATACGGTGTTAATCCGCACCGGCGAGACCGTCGTTGCTGACCTTCTGGCAACGAACCCTGGGCAGTGGTCTTTCCACTGCCACAATGACTACCACATGGGTGTGGGCATGATGAACTGGGTGAACTACCAGTAATCAAGCCAACCCTGCCGGTTAAGCAGCTGGTTCGAACCGGACTCGGTATAGATCGGGCCAGCGCTTTCCGGTGATGTAGAACTCATCGCTGTTGGGAATTGCAGCAATACCGTTGAGAACATTGTTGACATCGCCAGCTGCATTATTAGCGGCAGCAGACGTATCAATGGTGGCAGTAACTGTTCCAGTGGCAGGATCAATGCGCAAGATTTGGTCTGTCATCCACACATTGGCATAGATGTGGTCTCCGGCGCACTCTAGCTCATTGATGTCTGTGACAGGTTCGTCGTTGAACGTAACGGTGATTGATCCTTGTTCAGCGAAGGTATCGGGATCCATGAAACGTATGGTCGGGGTGCCATCGGAAAGCGCTAGCACCTGTGCATCCCGAGTACCTTGCTGGGCCGTCAAGGCTGCGGGAGCAGCGGCGGCGTCAAGAGAACATAGACCCCAGCCCTCACCGGCGAAGTGTGCGGTATCTACTAGAGCAAAAGTGCTGGCATCGTACTTAAATGCTTCGCCATTTTTCCAGGTCAGTTGCCACACAACATCCTCATTAGCAGCAGTGGTGGTTTGTGCTATTCCCTCACCGAAATAGTGCTCATCGAGCTTGTTAATTTCTTGGGCTTTTCCTTCACCTGGTGTTATCCGGAACAGCCCGGACTCGCCATTCATACCGGTGCCAACGAGTAGGTCGCCGGAGGGCGTAACTTCTAGCCCTTGGACAAATAGTGAGGAATCAAAAGGGTAAGCGGCGTTTACTGTGGCCTGTAACTGCTGGACAGGTTGGGTACTTGCTGCTGAGGTTTCATCAGAGTTGTTAGTTACAGATGTGGGTGCGGCGGATTGACTAGGTTCTAGCGGGGTACTGGTAGGTTCAGTGCAACTTGACAGGAGTAGGGAACTAGTGGACGCAAGAACCCACAATGACACGGAAAATAGACGCATGGCATATATTGTGCCGTAGATGATGAATAATGTGAACGTGACTTCTGCTGATAACAACAACGGTCAAGGCGAGCTGGATCCGGGTTCCCAGGGAGGATCGCGGCGGGCGCGTGGCCGCCGCCGGACTAAGCGCACCCAGGGACAAAGATCTGCCGAGCGCTTCAACGCTGGTCCACCGCAGCCTGCACACAAGCTTGCCGATGCCAGCGACACGAACCATCCGCGACGAAAAGGCCCAAAGTCGGGTACAAATTCTGGAAAAAACAAAAAGTTCAACTCACCATTGTTAGCGCCAGAAGCTATCGAGGTAGCGCGGGAGGCGCTCAGCGAATGGGGAGAGGATCAGGTAGGTGAGCACATCGGTGTGCTCGGCCTCAGCACGGATTGTGCAACTCATCGCTTTGCCGCTGCGGTTCCTGGTTATAGCGGATGGGAATGGCATGTGGTCCTTGCTGCTGCATACGGAACTGATTATGTCACCGTGTCGGAAGTTGCCTTGGTGCCTGCACAAGAAGCATTACAGCCTCCTGAGTGGGTACCGTGGGCCGAGCGAGTACAACCTGGAGATTTAGGCCCTGGCGATGTCATGCCAGCGCAACCTAATGATCCGCGCTTAGCCGATGGCAAGTTATCGGCGTTTGGTCTGGACGAAGCATTACAACGATGGCGAAAGGGCGACTTCGGCCCGACAGCAGAGATGGCCGTTAAGGCACAGTTGCGCTGTGACAGTTGTGCATTCTTCTTGCCGTGGGAGCGTAGCTTTGGAGTGTGCGCAAATGAGTATTCAGCTGACGGTAGGGTAGTCCACAGTGCTTATGGCTGTGGCGCGCATTCGAAAACCTCCATACGCTCGGAAGACAGTACTCCGCCTGCGCCATTCGACGATGACAAACCTATCTTCTAATTCTTAAAGCCAGTAACTCCTTAGATAAGGCTTAAAAATTAAAGGTGATGTAGTGCGACATTTGCTCTGTCCGTTAGCTAATTAATAGTCGCGCCACAATGGCGACTAAATCATAGCGGCGCCGAAAATAATGCTCGGAAATTGCTTTCAGCCCCCTGTGAGGTTCACACTAATGGAAGTCAACCCATAACTGTTGTGATCATTATTTGCTAAGGGGCAATCAGTGCGTGACGTACTAGATAGATATTTCAAGATTTCTCAGCGCGGTTCCACCATTGGATCCGAGGTCAGGGCCGGAACGGTGTCGTTTTTTGCCATGGCGTACATCATCTTGCTCAACCCGTTGATTATTGGCACGGTTGAGGATTCTGCCGGCACGACGCTGGGGATTCCACAGGTAGCGGCAGCGACTGCGCTTGTCGCGGGCATTATGACAATTTTGTTCGGTGTCATTGCGCGGTACCCATTTGCTTTCGCGACGGGCCTCGGTATTAATTCTTTCGTAGCGGTGACTTTGGTGGCCGGCGAAGGTCTGACTTGGCCGCAGGCTATGGGCCTTATCGTTATCGAAGGTCTCATCATTGTCGCGCTGGCAGTTTCAGGATTTAGAACCGCAGTGTTTAACGCAATCCCGAACTCCATGAAGGCTGCAATGGGCGTGGGTATTGGTCTTTTCATTGCCCTGATCGGCTTCGTCGACGGTGGCTTTGTCACCCGTATACCTGATGCTGCCATGACCACGGTGCCCGTGGCACTGGGAACCAGCGGCTCCATCAGCACATGGCCAGCCCTAGTATTTGTTATCGGACTCATCATTTGCGGTGGCTTGGTAGTGCGCAATGTTCCTGGCGGTTTGTTCATTGGCATCATCGCTACCACGGTTATTGCCATGATTGTGCAGGCAGTAACAGGCTCTGAGCAGTGGGGCATGGCAACCCCAGCGATTCCGAATTCTCTAGGTGGCCTGCCGGATCTGTCCATTGTGGGCAACGTGGATATTTTCGGAGCATTCGTCAACATTGGTGTGCTGGCCACGACTTTGTTGATCTTCGCCTTGTTGCTGACTAACTTCTTCGATGCAATGGGCACCTTGACCGCACTGGGTAAGGCTGCCAACTTGTCTGATGAAAATGGCGTGTTGCCAGATATGAAGAAGGCTCTGGTCGTGGAAGGCTTCGGTGCTGTTGCTGGTGGCCTGGGTTCTACTTCTTCCAATACAGTCTTTGCAGACTCGTCCGCAGGTGTTGGTGACGGCGCACGTACGGGCTTAGCCAATATCACCACAGGTGTACTTTTCTTGCTCGCTATGTTCCTCACCCCGCTGTACGAAGTTGTGCCAATTGAGGCCGCAGCGCCAGTGTTGGTCATCGTAGGTGTCATGATGGCGGCCCAGTTAACAAGCATCGACTGGTCCAAGATGGAAACCTCCATCCCCGCCTTTTTGACTATTGTAGTGATGCCTTTCACCTACTCCATCGCCAACGGTATTGGAGTTGGTTTCATTGCATATACATTGATGATGACGTTTGCCGGCAAGGCAAAGCAGGTGCACTGGATTATGTGGTTGGTGGCCGCATTGTTCGTTGTTTACTTCGGCATGGAGCCATTGCTCAGCGTGGTTAACAACGCCAGCTAATTCAACTTGTCGCTTTGTCTCATAAAAAGAAAAGTGCGATAGATTAAAACCCATGTATATCGCGGACCCCACTGACCCCCGTCTCGACGACATTCGGGATCTCAACAAATCCGATAAACGCGGCGATGGGTTAGTCATCGGGGAGGGGCATTTAGTGGTGTCGCGGATGACGCAATCGCGATATCCGCTGCGCTGCTTGGTGGGGTTTGAAAACAAAATTGCAGATTACCTGGACACCTATGGTGATCCAGGTTGTCCTATCTATACCGTCAGCAGGGAAACGCTTGCTGCGGTAGCCGGTTTTGATATGCACCGCGGTTTGGTCGCAGCCGCCGACCGATCTCCTGAGCTAACAGTTGAGCAGGTCATTGCAG
>JAXFXA010000040.1:0-29780 GCA_034091885.1 Corynebacterium sp. | reverse complement strand
TTCACGCAGTGGACTACCGGTCTCGTGACAACGCAAGGACGAATGCTTGAGCTTGGTCTTCGTTTACATGCCTAAACCACAAACGCACTTGCTTTACCGCAGTGCCAAATTGCCCGTTATCTAAAAGCCGAACCAGTTCCGCCTTGTTATCAGCGGTTAGATCTTCTTCACACAGTGGCCGGTGCTTTCCTGCCTCCTGCCCAGTGCCGGTCTTCATGGCTAGAACCAAAAACGCCGCAGCCGCACATAGCGCCAAAGCTGCAAGCACTACGCTCATCCCCGCTGCGCGAACGAAGATAGCAAAGCCGCAAAGCATTGCCGCTGTCAGTGAATATACGTAGCGCAATGACATTTCTTCCTCCTCATCCGGAATACCTTGTAGCGCGACTTTGGTTGTGCCGAACTAACATCTGATTTCTTAACGCAGGCATCCCACACAATTACGCTGCATCGAGATGCTGTGTGGTCAAATAGCCACGGCGCATGCGCTCAATCAAGGTAGACCGCAAGTGCAAAGCAAATGCCCAGATTGCAATAAAGAGCACCATAATAGCGCCGAGGGACCAGTGAATAAAGAACCCAAAAAGTCCCACAACTTGGATACCTAGAATTGTGGGCAATGCCCATCCACGGGTGACGAATGCCAGCATTACCAAGTGGGCTGTTCCCAAAGCGGCGACAAAGCCCCAGTTAAACGTGGTCCAATAAGAACCCCCATCGATTTTCAAGACCACCAGTAGACCGAGCAGAATCGAAATGGCCTCCATCAGCAATGTGGCAGACACCATACCGCGAAAACCACGCATAGGGTCTTTAACAGGGTCGTGGCCTAAACCTAACGGGCTTATTTCCGTAGTGCTTTCCGGCTGCGGAAGATCCTCTGGCTGCCGTGTACTGTGTGTCATGTGCTTGATTGCTCCTTTGCCGTTACATGTTTATTTAAGCAACTTCTACGTAGTCATTGTTAACTGCTTTGGCTTAACCACGTCATCATCGCATCAGCAACATCGACGCCGGTTACTGCTGACAAGGTGACAAATTGTGCATTGGAATTTACTTCGCAGATAAGTTCGGTTCCAGTGTCGTCAATGAGGAAATCCACACTGCCAAAATCTAGTCCCACGGCGTCCATTGCGCGGCGGGCAGTTTCCACCATCGTCAGTGTCGGGACACAAGGCTGTGCGCTGCCCCCTCCAGTGACATTGGCGCGGAAATCATCTCCCGGCGCGCTGCGCTCCATGGCTGCGACCACTTTGCGACCTAGCAAATATAGCCGCACATCTTTTCCGCGTGCTGCGGAGATAAACTCCTGTACTAACACCGCTTTGGTTCCGGCGTCGCTTAAGTGGTCAACCAGCTGAGCACGGTTGTATGCCAAAAATACACCTGTCCCCCACGAGCCGACTGCTTCTTTGACTACGACAGGATAGGGCAATGTGCGCTCCACCGCGGCCACGTATTTGCTGTGCTCCCACTCTGCGGCAGACAATGGGCGAAATACTGTGGGAGCAACCAAGGTGCGAGGTTGCGGTAGATGCGCTGCTCGCAAAGCCGCATAAGTCAGCGCTTTATTGTCGCATTCTGCTACCGCCGCCGCAGTATTGATCGTGCGCAAGCCCACAGCCTCGAGCACACGCAGCACAGCCACATCTTTGTCCATATTGAGCACGAAGTCCGGTCGCGGAGCTTTTCCCGCTTCTAGCTTTTCGATGCCCCCAGCAACCTCATCGTTGCCCAACCTCACCAGGTCAATTCCCTGCCGGGCTGCAGCCGCGACGAGATCTGCGTATTGTTGCTCAAACTTGTCCCAGACTAGCCAAGAGTTAGTCAGCATCCACGCAGTTTTCATCGCAATTTTCGCCCTAGTGTTATTCTGCCCGAGTTGCAAGCATAGCTCGTGCTTGACCTGCGGTAACAATAGAGCCGGTCACCACGATCCCTTGCCCGTCTTCCTCAGCTTCCTCCACGATGACAATTGCCTGATCGAGTGCATCCAAGAGATCAGAGGAAACATATACGCGTTCATCGCCGAAGATGTCATAAGCCATCTTCGCGAGTTCATCGGCAGGCAAAGCGCGCGGCGAAGCCGGTTCTGTGACCACGATGTGGGATAACACGGGCTCGAGTTGGCGCAGCATTTCTGCTGCATCCTTATCTGCTAGCACGCCTACCACACCTACCAATGAGGTGAAATTGAAGTCGCGTTCAATGGCTTTGGCCAATGATTCCATACCGTGTGGATTGTGCGCAGAATCTACAAAGATCACGGGATCAGCCCCGAAGCGTTCCAAACGCCCTGGCACCTTGACCTGAGCAAAACCGGTACGCACCGCTGCGGCATCGAGTTGTTTATCAGAATGTGCGCCGAAAAATGCTTCCACGACCGCAAGCGCAACCGAGGCGTTAAAAGCCTGATGTTCACCGGAAAGCGGCAAGAAAATATCATTGTAGGTTCCGCTAAGTCCACGCAGAGTTAGAACTTGACCGCCGACCGCCACTGCCGAGGTAGCAACGTCGAACTCAATTCCTTGGCGCGCCACGCCTGCGCCTACCTCGACTGCACGCGCAAGTAGCGGCTGCAATGCTTCCGGCGATTGCTTGGCGATGATCGCAATGTTTTCCGCAGGTTCCGCAAACTCATCGCGCTCCTGACGGGACTTAATAATGCCAGCTTTGTGCCCAGCAATTTCCGCGAGGGTCTCACCCAACATCGCACGGTGATCCGACGCAATAGGTGTCACCGCAGCAATCTCTGCTGTGGTCACGTTGGTGGCATCCCACGTGCCGCCCATTCCTGCCTCAATGACGGCAATCTCCACGGGAGCATCAGCAAAAGCTGCATACGCGAGGGTAACCAACACCTCGAACCGCGTCATCGGTTCTTGTCCCAGCGCTACGAAGTGCTGGTCCACCATTGCAAGATATGGAGAGATTTCCTCATGGATGCGCAAGAACTCGGGAATGGAGATTTCCTGGCCATCGATAATGATGGATTCAGTCAGGTGCTGCATATGCGGGCTGACAAATAAGCCCACACGCCGGTGAAACGCGCGCAGCAAAGAATCCACCATTCGTGCAGTAGAAGTCTTCCCATTGGTACCGGCGATCTGAATGGCGGTGAAAGCCTCATGCGGTGCGCCAAGAACATCCATAGCCATGGTGAGCCGTTCCAACGTGGGGTTGGGATCAGTATCTAAGCCGCGCTGAGATAACTCAGCTTCTAATGCTGCGTAAGCGCGACGGTCATCCTCACTCACCGAAGTGTTCGGAGTAGTGTCTTTCTCCTCACCAGCCATAAGCCCTAAGTTAAGGGTTAAGCCAGACTCATCAAGGGTGACGCTGTCTCCAACTAAGGATTCAAAATCCTCCGATTCATCAAATTCCTGTTCATCAAATTCTTGCGAATTTGTCATTACTTCAGCCCCTCCAAGCGGGCGGTAATACGCTGGGCTTCTTCCTGTGCAAGTTGCTGTCGGGAGCGAATCTTCTCCACAACAGCATCCGGTGCCTTTGCCAAGAAGGCCTCATTGCCCAGTTTCTTTGCAGTCTGCTCAAGTTCCTTGTTGGCTTTAGCCAGATCCTTGGTCAAACGGTTGCGTTCCGCCTCAACGTCAATGGCACCAGACGTGTCTACGGCAACCTCAATCGTCGCCTGCGACAGACGTACTTCAATAGTGGCTGACTCAGTAAAGCCCTCTTCCGGAACAGTCAGATTAGATAGATTGCGAATGAGCTCTTCTTGCCCTTGCAAGTCAGCAGCGGCAAAGTCCATACGACCTGGAACCTTCTGCGAAGGCTTCACACCTTGATCTGCACGGAAACGACGCAACTCAGTGATGAGCTTATTTGCGTCTTCAATGCGGCGAACTGCCACGGTGTCCTTTTCCACACCACCATTGGTATCAGCGGCAGTTGGCCACGGCGCCACCATGATGGAATCACCCTGTTGACCTGCTGTCAGTGCCTGCCACAGTACCTCGGTCACAAACGGCATAGTTGGGTGCAACAAACGCAGTACAACGTCTAGAACACGACCCAGAACAATCTGCGTCACTCGACCTTGTGGGGTGCTGCCTTCACGCGGAATCTGTGTCTTGGCAATCTCGACATACCAGTCGCACAGCTCATCCCAAGCAAAGTGGTAAAGCAACTCATTGGCCTTGGCAAACTGATAGTTATCAAGATAGTTGTCTACCTGTCCACGTACCTCTTCCAAACGGTCAAGGATCCAGCGGTCGGCATCGGAAAGCTCTTCGCGTGGCGGCAACTGTCCAATTCCGGCACCGTTCATCAACGCAAACTTAGTAGCATTGAACAACTTGGTTGCAAAATTACGCGAAGCAGCCGCGGCATCATCACCTACGGGGAGATCCACACCAGGGTTAGCGCCACGGGCGAGAGTAAAGCGCAAAGCGTCCGCACCATAATCACGAACCCAATCCATCGGGTCAATGCCGTTGCCCAAGGACTTAGACATCTTTCGTCCTTGCTCATCGCGCACCAAACCGTGCAGGTATAGATCGTGGAACGGAACCTGTGGGCGCCCTTCCGGTCCCTCGCCCAGCAACTCAGGCGTCTGCGTCGAAGCAAAAGTGCCAAACATCATCATACGGGCGACCCAGAAGAACAAAATGTCATAGGCCGTGACCAAGACATTGGTGGGATAGAACTTTTCCAGATCCGGAGTCTTTTCTGGCCAACCCAGCGTGGAAAATGGCCACAAAGCAGAAGAGAACCATGTATCCAAAACATCTGGATCCTGCTCATAACCTGCCGGTGGCTCTTCATCAGGGCCGACACAAACGATGTCTCGGTTACCCTCTGCGTCTGCAGGTCCATACCAAATTGGAATGCGGTGTCCCCACCATAACTGGCGCGAAATAGTCCAGTCGTGCATGTCATCGACCCACTCAAAGTAGCGTGGTTCCAGCGCAGTCGGGTGGATAGTAGTGTCACCTTGACGCACAGCTTCACCCGAATACTCAGCCAGCTTTTTGACGTTAACAAACCACTGCAGGCTCAAGCGCGGCTCAATAGCTTCATTGGAGCGCTCAGAGTGACCAACAGAATGGACATATGGGCGAATTTCTTTGACAATACGCCCCTGAGCAGCCAATGCCTCACGTACTTTCACGCGGGCATCTTCGCGGCTGAGTCCATCAAATTCTGTCCCAGTATTGGCAATATTGCCCTTTTCATCCATGATGATAGGCATATCCAGACTATGGCGCTGCCCCATGGCATAGTCATTAGGGTCATGGGCAGGAGTGATCTTCACCGCACCGGTACCAAACTCCGGATCCACATAGGCATCTGCAATGACTTTCAGCCGCAAATCACTGCGGAAGGGGTGCTCAAACTCTTGGCCAATGAGGTCTTGGTAACGCTCATCTTCCGGATGAACGGCAATAGCTACGTCTCCCAGCATGGTCTCCACACGGGTCGTGGCAACAATGAGGTGAGGTTCGTCATCATTGAGCGAACCGTAGCGAATGGAAACTAGCTCACCTTCGACGTCTTTATAGATCACCTCGATGTCTGACACTGCGGTTTCTAGAACCGGTGACCAGTTCACCAAACGATAATCTTGGTAGATCATTCCAGCATCAAAAAGCTGCTTAAAAATAGTTTGTACGGCACGGGAAAGACCCTCATCAAGGGTAAAGCGCTCACGGGTCCAATCAACCGAATCACCAATTGCGCGCATCTGATTCGTAATGGTGGAGCCGAATTCCCGCTTCCATTCCCACACTTTTTCAATGAACTCATCGCGGTCATAGTCCCACCGAGTCTTGCCCTCTGTTTCCTTCAGGCGTGCCTCAACCTTGGTTTGAGTGGCAATTCCGGCATGGTCAGAGCCAGGCAACCACAGGGTGGAAAAGCCCTGCATACGCTTACGGCGAATAATAGAGTCCATGAGCGTATGGTCTAGGGCGTGACCCATGTGCAATTGACCGGTCACATTCGGCGGTGGCAAAACAATAGAGAAAGGCTGCTTTTCCGGGTTCTCATCAGGGCGGAAATAACCAGCCTCTTCCCACGCAGAGTAGAGCTTTTGCTCTACTGTTTGTGGCTCCCAAGACTTAGGCAGGGCGTCTGCACGATTGACGCCGATAATCTCATTATTTGTTGCATCAAAGTTGTTTTGCTCAGTCACTCGGATAATTCTACACACAGCCCCCGACACTTAGCGGAGCAGGTCAGCCACCATCTCACGTTCCTCGCGCAGCTCTGCTACCGAGTGGGCAATTCGACGCGATTGCTCATCGGAAAGCTCGAGTCCATGAACTATTTCCCATCTCCCGTCGGTAGCAATAGTGGGAAAACCTGCAAATAGGCCTTCGTCAATGCCATAGGAACCGTCAGAATAGACGCCGGCAGTACGCCAATCTTCTACTCCAGCGCACCAATCACGCATGTGGTCTACAGCAGCAGAAGCTGCCGATGCCGCCGATGAGCTTCCCCGCACCTCAATAATCTCTGTGCCGCGATTAGCTATCGCCGGAATCATCTCTTCCGTGGCCCATCGTTCTTCGATACTATCTGCGATGGGTTTCCCGTTGAAAGCGCCAAATGTCACGTCTGGAAACTGCGTGGCAGAGTGATTTCCCCACACGACGACTCGGGAAAAGCCCTGGGTAGAAGCTCCCAATTTGGCGCCTAATTGTGCAAGCAGCCGGTTGTGATCTAGACGCATAAGGGCAGTAAATTGGCGCGGATCTATGTCCGGTGCATGGTGAGCCGCAATTAGCGCATTGGTATTGGAAGGATTGCCCACTACCAATACCTTGACGTCCTTGCGCGCATTGTCGTTAAGAGCTTTGCCCTGGCGGGAGAAGATCTCTCCATTAGCTTTTAATAAATCACGCCGACGCATTCCCTTGGTCCGAGGCCGCGAACCAACAAGAAAAGCCGCCGAGACATCTGCAAAAACTTCCTGCTCGTCTGTGCCATAGGTAATCGACTGAACAAGTGGAAATGCGGAGTCGAAAAGTTCCATTGCCACGCCACGCGTTGCGCCTAGAGCTGGTTCAATTTCCAAAAGCTGCAACTGTACCGGCTGCTCTTTGCCAAACACTTCACCGGAAGCGATTCTCCACAAAAGCGAATATGCAATATTTCCGGCTGCTCCCGTCACTGCAACCTTGATGGGTTCCTTGCGATCCTGTGCACTATTCATCGTAAAAACTTCTCACTTTCTTCCCCTCGCACCCCCAAACAGGTGAGATAGACCGCTATTGCAACAGCATTCAGCTGCAATTTTTACTCTCTCAGCACGAATCATCTAGTTCTTTGCTAAGTACTACACCGAAACATCAATGCTTAAGGCACCATTGGTGAGGAGCACGCCACGATGATACTCCGCTCTAAGAATTGGAGCCATGATTTTTCTGCATCGTGGTCCGGCGCCCGCTCGCCTGAGAACATAGGCTAAAAATACACAACTCAATTTAGAAATATCTGAAAGCGAGCCCCCGACGATGAACGCAGAAGACCACCTAGAAGGATCAGCCTCCACAGTGGCTGATGTCATTGAGATAGCCTTACCTCGGTTCGCCACCGCCGGTTATAGCAAAACTAAATTAGAAGTCATCGCCCGTGAATCGGGCATGTCAAAACGCATGATCCACTACCACTTTGGTGATAAAAAAGGTCTGTACCGGGCAGTGTTGGCTTTGGCAGCCAACCGGTTAATTCCCCCCAGCTCTGACATGGTAATTGATTCTGCAGTACCTGTGGATGGGGTACGCAAAATCATCGACAAGCTTGTAGTGCTGCACCAAACACACCCCACTGAACTACGGCTACTTGTCAGCGAGTCCATCAATCCGCACGGTGATCTCAACGATAACCCCGCAGTCGCAGATTTTTCAGCGCTCATTTTGCACCTGAGCAAGCTATTGATAGTTGGCCAAGACTCCGGTGTTTTCCGTCCCGGAATATCTGAACACGATATTTGTGTGTTGATTACGTCGCTTACGCTCTACCCTGTGGCCGCCTCCCAGCTGGTCAACAACCTCATTGGCTTAGACTTACATTCGCCAGAAAACCAAGCTGGATTACATCGGCTTACGGTTGATGCGGTGTTGGCATTTTTAACCGCCAATATCCCTAACAGTACGGAAAGTTCTTATTTCCACATCCAGCTTCCCGATGAAGACGATGACACCGCAGGAATCTACGGTGACGACCTCGATCTCTAAGAGGCTTTCTCCGTCTCATCTGCAAAGAGATACTCCGCAGCTTCTTCCTTGCGGACAACCGCTGCGCTAATCCGCACTGCCTCGACTCCGTCCAAATCTGGAATCTCATACATGATGGGGACAAGGAGTTCTTCCATGATGGCGCGCAATCCACGAGCCCCCGTCTTGCGTTCTAGGGCAAGCTTGGCAATTTCTGCCAAGGCGTCATCGGCAAGCTCAAGGCGTGCCCCATCCATCTCAAAGAGGCGCTGGTACTGCTTGACCAAGGAATTCCTGGGCTCAGTAAGAACTCGAATAAGCGAGTCCTCGTCTAGATTCTCAACGGTAGCGACAACTGGCAAGCGTCCAATAAATTCTGGAATGAGACCGAACTTCACCAAATCCTCAGGGCGAACATGCTCGAAGAGGTCCTTGCGTTCCCGCTCCGCCGCGGTGTCCAAGGCGGCGCCAAAGCCCACGCCCTTCTTACCAACGCGCTCAGCGATGACCTTTTCTAACCCAGCAAAAGCACCAGCAACAATAAACAAGATATTGGAGGTGTCCAACTGAATAAATTCTTGGTTAGGATGCTTCCGGCCGCCTTGCGGTGGAATCGAAGCAACGGTTCCTTCTAAGATCTTCAACAAAGCCTGCTGAACACCTTCACCAGAAACATCGCGGGTGATAGAAGGGTTGTCGGACTTCCGAGAAATCTTATCTACCTCATCAACGTAGATGATGCCGCGGCTAGCACGCTCAACATCAAAATCCGCGGCTTGTAGCAACTTCAACAGGATGTTTTCCACGTCTTCGCCAACATAGCCTGCTTCAGTCAACGAGGTAGCGTCTGCGATCGCGAAAGGCACATCCAGCATCCGTGCCAAGGTCTGAGCCAAATACGTTTTACCGGAACCAGTCGGGCCCAAGAGCAAGATATTAGATTTTGCAATCTCTACCTCATCAGACCCAGACTTAGCGCGGCGCGAACCCGCGGCCTGCTGTTCTTCAGCTTTCAGACGCTTGTAATGGTTGTACACAGCCACCGACAGCACCCGCTTTGCTTGGTCTTGACCGATAACGTAGTTATCCAAGAAAGCAGAAATTTCCGATGGCCGCGGCAACTTAGCTTCTTTTTCCTGCTCAGCTGCAGCTTGGGCTGCCCCGAATTCTTCTTCAATAATTTCGTTGCACAGCTCAATGCACTCATCGCAGATATAAACCCCTCCACCCGCGATCAGCTTTTTAACCTGTTTCTGGCTCTTTCCACAAAAAGAGCACTTCAGCAGGTCATAACTGTCTTGCATTTGAGCCATTTAAAAATATCTCTCGTTTACTTCGTCGTCTTGGTAGCTGCACCACAGCCGTGGCGTGCCACAATATTATTTCCCACTTTAGTAGGTCAACCGTTTCAACAATAACGCACAAGGAGCTAAGTCTAAGAACCCAAAAGGGCCCGTCTCACAATTGTCAGACGAACCCTAGTGGCGAGTATTGAGAAACAGGCTTTCGCCCGCTACTCCGGATTATTAGCCATTGAGCTTGCGGTAATCAAATACCTGGTCAATGATGCCGTATTCAACAGCCTCATTCGCGGTCAGAATCTTGTCGCGATCGGTGTCAATACGAATTTGTTCCGGCGACTTTCCAGTGTGTTCAGCCAACGTTTGCTCCATCAAGGTACGCATACGCTCGATCTCACGCGCTTGGATTTCTAGGTCCGAAACCTGTCCCTGTGTGCCTTGGGTTGCAGGCTGGTGGATGAGCACACGAGAGTTAGGTAGCGCAGCGCGCTTGCCTGGAGCACCTGCAGCCAGCAATACTGCAGCAGCAGAAGCTGCTTGGCCTAAACATACGGTCTGTACGTCTGGGCGTACATAACGCATGGTGTCATAAATTGCCATCAACGCTGTAAATGATCCGCCTGGGGAATTGATGTACATCGTGATGTCGCGATCGGGGTCCATTCCCTCCAACACCAAAAGCTGCGCCATGATGTCATTAGCGGAAGTGTCATCCACCTGGGTGCCTAGGAAGATGATGCGTTCTTCGAAGAGCTTGGAATAAGGGTTTGTTTCCTTGGTGCCCTGTGCGGACTGCTCAATAAATGAAGGCAGCACGTAACGGGACGAAGGCAGCTGAAATTGTGACATTTGTGAATTACTCCTTGGTTCCACTCGTACTGATTTAGTTGCTAATAGAGCCGGAAGCGGACTCAATAACGTGGTCTACCAAGCCGTATTCTTTAGCTTCTTGTGCGGTAAACCAGCGGTCACGGTCGGAGTCTTTGGTAATTTGCTCAAAAGTCTGACCGGTGTGCTCTGCAATGAGCTGTGCCATTTCGCGTTTGGTCGCCGCAAATTGTTCCGCCTGAATTGCGATATCCGCCGCGGTACCGCCAACTCCGGCCGAAGGCTGGTGCATCATAATGCGCGCATGCGGTAGAGCGAAGCGCTTGCCCTTGGTTCCACCGGAAAGGAGGAACTGACCCATCGATGCAGCCAGTCCCATGCCGTAGGTGGCAATGTCACACGGCGAGTACTTCATGGTGTCATAAATAGCCATGCCTGCGGTTACGGAGCCGCCTGGTGAGTTGATGTACAACGAGATATCGCGTGTGGGATCTTCGGCAGACAGCAAAAGGATCTGCGCGCACAGCTTGTTTGCAATCTCATCGTCTACCTGAGTGCCTAAGAAAATAATTCGTTCACGCAGCAAACGCTCGTAAACGCTGTCACCCAAATTCATGCCTCCGGTGGGGGAAGTCATGGAAATTGCGTCAGACATGGATAAAACTCCTTTTCGCTAACTATCGCATTGGGGAACGAAGAGCTCGTTTCCTTCTTCATTTCTCAATGGCTACCACCCTACTTAATATTCCCAAAACACTACGCAAAATTAAGGCCATGTTCGCTATTAGCGTTATCAAGAACTTCCAGAGCATGCCGGCACCATCAGCGACAGCTTGCCGATGTCATCCCGAATGCCCAACTTGCCCACATCGAATCGGGTCATGGCTGCACATACGAAAAGGCGAACCAAGTGGTTCGCCTCATCGCAGATTTTATAAATCAGAAGAATTAAGCTTCTTCGTTGGTAGCCTCAGCCTCTGGAGCTTCTTCCTCACCGAAGTACTGCTCTACATCAACATCGTTGCCAGCGTCATCCTTGACGGAGGTACGGCAGATAGCAGCAGCGAGTGCCTTGCCACGGCGAACGTCAGCAAACAGGTTGCCAATCTGGCCATTGGAAGAGATCTGCTGGATGAAGGTGTTTGGATCCATACCATAAGACTGTGCCGTAAACAGGATGTGATCAGACAGTTCCTGCTGGGAAACCTCAGGTTCTTCGATATCAGCCAAGGTATCGAGGAACAACTGGGTGCGTACAGACTCTTCAGCGTTGGCGCGGGACTCTTTGTCAAACTCTTCACGAGTAGTGCCTTGAGCCTCTAGCAGCTTGGCAAACATTGCCTCATCGTGTGCAAGCTGACCCATGATCTGGTGTAGCTGGGCGTTAACCTGCTCATCAACCACGGAGGTTGGCAGTTCAAACTCGGTCTCAGCCAAAGCAGCCTTCAGGACTTCGTCGCGGATAGCAACAGCCTGCTCGTTCTTCTTGGATTCTTCCAAGTTGGTCTTGGTAGACTCGCGAAGCTCCTCGATGGTGTCGAACTCGGAGGCCATCTGTGCAAATTCATCGTCAAGCTCTGGTAGCTTGCGCTCTTTGGTCTGCTGGACGTGAACCTTGATGGTTGCCTCTTCGTCCTTGTGCTCGCCGGACTCGAGCTTCGCGGTGAACTCGTTGTCCTCATCAGTCTTCATACCACGCAATGCGGTGTCGAGGCCTTTGATCAGGTCGTCGTCACCAATGCGGTAAGAAAGGCCCTCAGTGAAAAGGTCTTCTAGCTTTTCACCATTCAAGGAAGCTTCGATGTCGATGATGGCGTAGTCACCAGTCTTCATCTTGCGCTTGGTGTCCTTGAGCTCACCGAAACGCTCAGCCAAAGAATTCAGCTCGTTGTCAACGTCTTCATCGCTTACTTCGAGAGCAGGGACGGTAACAGAAATCTTGGAGAAGTCAGGGACTTCAAACTCTGGGCGAACGTCTACTTCAGCGGTGAATTCTACGAAGTCGTTGTCTTCGATCTTAGAAATGTCAATGGAAGGCTGACCGATTACCTTGAGTTCGTTTTCCGTAACTGCCTGCTGGTAGCGGGTTGGCAGCATGTCATTGACAACCTGCTCCAGAATTGGGCCACGGCCGAAGCGAGCATCAATCAGTTTGCGGGGAGCCTTACCCTTGCGGAAACCGGGGATGGACACCTGCTGCGCAATTGCAACATAAGCCTGTTCGATTTCCTTGTCGAGCTCAGCAAACGGAACGTTGACGGTGAGCTTGACGCGGGTGTCGCTCAGCTTGTCCACGGTTGTCTTCACGAGTAACTCTCCTGATTATTTGGAATTTAAGACTTCTTTGGTCGTGCCTGCCGAAACCTAACTAGGTGTCAGTTTCGTACACGACTATCTAAAAATACCAAACGGTATTTTTACATAAATAAGGGGGTCTGGGATAACCTTAAAAGATTTTCCCAGACCCCTTTACGTCGGGGCGACAGGATTTGAACCTGCGACCCCCTGCTCCCAAAGCAGGTGCGCTACCAAGCTGCGCCACGCCCCGTATGTAGGCTCCGGATTGTGTGAAATTAAAAAGCTTGTGGCTTTTATTATTCTCACGTCCGCGCTGCGTACTTGAGATACTTTATCCTAGCGTTTTCCTAAGAGACAAATCGCCACGTCAAAGACGCTATTTTATTCCAAAATTACTTAAATAAGCGGCGACCCGACTGCCGCAACCGAATAACAGGATTACGCTGTGAGGCCCCCAGGGCAATTATTTTATCCGTCAACGCTTCTGCAACCGCTAGATCACGCTCGCTCGGCGCCAGCTCCGATACCTTCATTTTAGGCAACCAACACCGGTCTGGATCTGGCTCCCCCAGTTCAATGAGGCGCTCATTCTCTATATCGATGAAGTATCCGTGCGTGGCCATGTATCGGTCGCGACTTCCCTCAAATTCATCACGTCGCCAGCCATCATCGGCAATCTTAAAAACAAATGGACACCAGCCATATCGTGACGGAACGATATAGCGCGTGTCCGGGCTAATATGCCAGTGACCGCGGGCTGAACTCCAGACTTGGTCAAACTCATCGACAAGCCCCATACCCAAACGCAGGCGCTGGTAGCGGTCATCATCGATAGGCACATCGCTCACACGGGTCTCTAAGGCATGGAGATTGGTAGCATCTGCCACATGCACCCCCAACCATGCTTCCTTGGGGTCGGTGTAGGGGCCGGTCGGGTCCTCATGAAAAGAAGCCGGAATAGCTCTCTCAGCATCAGAAGGCACACGTTGCCGCACCGCATAACCCCACAACCGCGGCGGCCCCATCTTAAACAGCACTACCGTCTCCGGCGGCAGCTCCTTGTGAATCTGTTCACGAGTTAGATATTCCCCTTTGGCAATGCGTCGTAGCAGCTGATTAGCTTTATCCATCTCCGCTTTCTGCTCAGCACTATTGGACAGACGCAACTCACCCAACTTTGCACGCAAGACAAGCTCCAGATAGTCCGGGATATCGTAGAAATTGCTTAACGATGTCACCCCATCCCCCGCAAAAGCACTCTCCTTGTCATACCCGAGCTGTTCTGCGATTTCTCGCACAAGATCCGGCGCGATGGAAATACGATTACGCGTTCCTGCCAATTCCGCCGCAGTCATCATGCGCTCTGGGCGCAATTGCTCCGAGGACAACATCTTTCTACTCCCATCCATTCAAGTCCACTGCCGAGTGTCAAGCTTTGGATTAAGCAGTAATCGCCTAATCCCATCTCCTCAACTCCACAGTTACTTTTACCCAGCTCACTGGATATTATTAGATAGCCCCCAGCTATTTTGATGAAAAAATTATGCATTTTTGCCATCACATAACTGTAATTCGTGTGGCACAAGTTCACGGACAATAAATTATTTATACCTCTTAATATCAAACACAACCGCCAAATAATGTAAAGTTTGCGGAGTGAGGATTACCCCTCAATTTTCCCTATCACTCTTAATTTTTCGTATAAGGAGCAGAAACTACATTGAGTAGCTCTGATGAATGGGGCACGCCCTCTAACAACTCCTGGGGGCAGCCAGCCACCCCTCCCCCTCATTCCGACCACCAAGTAGGCAACACTGGGTCCAAGGTAACGGTACCCACCCGCCTTGTTGCCATTGCGGCAGTTGCCGTCGTCGCTCTCGCCGCAGTTGGTGTCGTATTAACCTTCAATGTTCGCCCGTCCAATTGCTCGTTACAAGCAGTTGAAGAAAGTAGTATTGGCTACAAACTCGAATACGTCACCAAGATGCCGTATTGCAATGGAACGTGGATGGTGCTTCATACCGAGCACCCTGACGGCGAAATCAGCGAAGAAGTTCCCCTTGTTTGGGACGGCGATGCGTGGGACTACTACGAACGCAACTCAATTTATACAGACAATGGTTATTGCTTCGAAGTTGACGGCTTGAAAGAAGATAAAGCTCCCAAGAAAGTAATAAAGCTCGTATCGACATGTCCATAAACAACAACCAATGGGGCACGCCTGCCCCCTCTCCCGCGCCCGCGCAGCAACCAGCGGCAAACAGTAACCCACCAGCTAAGCGCACAAACCCTGTCCTTGTTGCCCTTGTTGCGATCATTGCACTAGCCATTGCCGCAGGCGGCGGCGCTTGGTGGTTTACCCAAAACAACAACGCCCCCGCAAGCATCAACGCAGCCGATGCGACATCATCAGCTGCAGCATCAAGCGCCGACGGCGCATCCGCAGCCGTCACCGACCCTGCCAAGTCGGAATCCCCCGCAACCGAAGTAGCCACAGTCACTGCCCAGGCCGAGCCCAAGCGCGGTAGCTGTAATCCTCAACTCATAGATCCTAATCTCAATAATCCTGTCAATCTTTTCTGTGACGGTGAGTGGTTTTCCTTGGGCCAATACTCCACAGCAAACATCACGCTTTATTACTGGACAGGTGATCGCTGGGCGGAATACTCCTCCGATGGTACCCATTTCACTGGTTTCGAATGCTACGACCGTGACAAGCTCGTAGCTGCAAATGCTCCAAAGGAACTCCTCAGCATTATGGATGGGAAGGGCCAGTTTTGCACAAGCGAAGCCGCCCCGAATAACCAGAGCAAAACTGCATCGGAAAGCACTGCATCCATCGGATCTGGTGACTGGTTGCCGGTGCCTGCGTGTGATGGCTCCTACGTTGTGATCGTGGAATCGGTGCTGGTTTATCCAGGTAAAGACGCTCAAGGCCTCGTCAATTCGGCATTAGCTAAGCATCCTGGTGCCAAGGCTACGTATCCAGGCGCTTGCGCATCGTTCCGTGCGCGGGTCGAGGGCGCGGATGTTTACCCGATCTACTACGAATACGGCAATGATCTCTCCAGCGCTTGCGCTGCTGCACGATCTGGCGGCAACGCTCGCGCGCTAAAGAACTCGGCAGATTATTCCAGCCCTTGCTAAACAGCGAATAAGCCTACCGATACAACACTCCCTGTCGCTCACTGTAGATTCCCTCCCTATACTCCTTATTGGTTCCTAATTAACTGAAAGGATTTGCTCCCATGGCAAACAACAACACCTTCAACGTTTACGAGGCACTTGGTCTCGACCGTAGTCTCAGCAACAGCCAGTTCTTGGCCGAGATTGATGACCGAATTGCGGCAACAGAACCAGCTGACAACCAAACCCTGGATATGCTGCGCACCTCCCGTAGTCTTTTCACCGAGGACGCACGCCGAAACGCCTATGATGAAGCGCTAGATGCTCCCAGTGGCCGCGAAATCAGCATCAGCGAGTTCCGTGATTTTGCTGCAGGTTCCCACCCTGCAATTCGCCACGAATCAGACTCACAGCTCACCCAGAGTTTTGCAACACCTTTGGCATCTATGCCTGCATCCACGCCTTCCGCGCCAGCTTATTCTTCTGCTGCACCGCAGACGAACTACAACGCATCTTCGACAGCATGGACTGCGCCTTCAAAGACTGAGCAGGGTTCCACTATGACAATTGATCTGAGCAAGTTTGGTGTAAGCCCTGCACGCAAGCGCTCTGAATCCCTGATGTGGGCAATTGGATGCGGCATCATCGGCCTAGCTTGGATCTTCATGCTCCTACGCAGCTTGATCTTGCTCAATCAAGCTTCGGCGTCTTTCCTCGGGGCGGTTTCTGCCTTCGAAAATCTCTCTGAAACTGTTATCACAGTACTCGTTATGTCCATCAGCATTTTGGTCATCTGGCAATGCCTGTGGGTAATCCGCAAGTGGGCTGGTAGGAACATTCGCTAATGAAACGCGTAGTACCTCTACTAATTACTGCGCCGCTGTTGCTTACCGCCTGTGGTCTTAACAGCGAACCTTCTGCGTTCGTCCCAGCAGAAGCCACCACGACGTCAGCGGCATCATCCGCAGAAACACCCACTGTTGAAACGACAACGGTTACGGCCGAGCCAAAGCGTGAGCTTCCACCAAATGTCCGCCCCGGCGCAGAGTCGACCGGAGCTGCAGCGAAGGGAGCGCAGAGTCGCGGCTCTTCGTCTTGCGGATCACAATCTGTTGAAGAAGCTGTAAACGCCAACATCCACCAAGTGACTCCTGACCACTGGGAATGGGATCCGACCTACATATATTCATCAGACTTTGACCCGTGCTTGCCACTGTCATGGGCTGTTGTAGGTATTTCTCACGCGTCAGCATCATCGCCGTTCCAGATCATGTTATTCCACCACGGGGAATACCTCGGCACCGGAACTTATGATGCCTATGGGTTTATGCCCACGGTAGTGCGAACGGACCCCAATACGATTGACGTAACTTACCATTGGTCACGTCCAGGCGAGGGCACTGCCAATCGCTCTGGTTCTACTTGGGCTTCTTTTACTTGGGATGACAGCGCCGAACGCGTCATCATGTCTGGTGACGTACCACCGACCTAGACTGACAGGATGTTCACCCCTCGACATGCTTCCAGGGGTGAACCTCGAACTATGGGATTTAAGTACACATGAAATTCGTCGTTCCTCTCCTAGCCTCAACAGCTTTCCTGCTGACAGCGTGCACAGGTGCTGAAGACCAGGTGGCACATGAAGGAGACGGGGAAATTGTCACCCAAACAGTGACAATGACTGCAGAACTAGAGCCTAAAACCGCAAGTGCTGCACCAGTAGACAACACCCCGCCGCCATGTAGCTCCATGTCTGGCCTCGAGGCTGTCCGTGCCAACATTGACCGCGTCGAGCCCACTGGCTGGGGTTGGAGTGACACCCCCTTTGACACCTCTACGTACGATCCCTGTGCACCGCTGTCTTGGGTAATCGTGGACGACGGATTTGGTGCCTCGGCCTCCCCGCGGCACATCATGCTCTTTCACCACGGAGAATACGTAGGAACTGCCACCAAAGATCCACAATCTTCATTTCCTAAGATTCACCGGACAGATGCCAACACTATCGACGTGACCTACACTTGGCTCCGCGAAGGTGAGTACCAATACCAACGGTCAGGAAGCACGTGGGCTTCTTTTGCGTGGGATGAACAAAGCCAGAGCGTAGTCATGTCTGGCGATCTTCCACCTTATTAATTGCCCTTCAAGCACCCGCTAGAGATCCATCTTCTTAACTAGGAAAGCCAACAGATGAGCACCTCCAATAACGAATGGGATTCTACTCCCCCGACTGCCAACAAAATGCCGCTGGTGTGGGTCGTAGTTGCATTGTTTGCCGTTGTCACAATCGGCGCAGCAATTGCCTTCGGTGTGATGATGGGCAATCGCAGCGCAACGCCCGACAATGAGCAAGAGGTATCGGCAAGTGAAAATGCCCAGGCCACAGACAGTTCGGGTTCTGCTTCTGACAGCAACGCCCCCACTATCGCTGCGGCTACTGCAAAGGTTGAAAGCTCGGCTCCGCAACGAAACGAAGGTGCTTCTACTGCACTCGAAGTATCCGGTGAGCACCGTGCTACGACTATCGCAATCGATGCAGAAGGTGAATGGAAGTGCGAGCCACAACTGTTTCCAGAACTGCTGGGCAAACCGCTGGTTTTATATTGCGCGTCTGGGTGGGTTGCCTACGGTGATGAGACATCGCGGGCTGTCTACGTCGCCCGCGGGCAGGGTTCTCGTTATGATGCTTATGCGTCAGACAAGAAGCACAGCATGGGCGAAGGATTTTCCTGTTATAACCGTGAGCGCTTAAACCACGATGGGGCACCGAAGGGCCTTGTTGCATCGCTAGGCGATAACCGCAGGATCTGCGGCGGCGATTGGCATCAGGATAAAGCCCCAGAGCTCGGCATGCTCATTGGCTCTAGCGATTTCCTACCGTATGCGCAGTGCAACGGCGAATATGTGGTGATCGTCGAATCAGTCCTCGTCCCCAAGGGGCAGACACCAACCGATAAGGTTTTGGCTCGCGTGAACGCCCATCCTGGAGCTGTCTCCACCTATCCTGGCGTGTGCGGTTCCTTCCGCCCCGAAGTCGATGGGAAAGCTATCTACCCCATTTATGTCGATTACGGATCGGACCGAGCTAAAGCCTGTGCCGCAGCAGCCCGCGGTGAAGGTAACGCACGGCGGCTTACTAAAGCAGCAGACTACTCCAGCCCGTGCTAAGCGCCTGCGCACTCTCAAGAATTCACAGGTATCTCTAGATACGAAAACCCTGGTAATCAAATCACATTGATTACCAGGGTTTAATAATTTGGAGGGAATGACGGGAATCGAACCCGCGTCTTCAGCTTGGAAGGCTGAGGTATTAGCCACTATACGACATTCCCACAAACGCGAAACAATTGTTCTTGCTTGCTTGAACCATAGTAGCGCACACGCCCGCACAAAATCAAAATGCCTTTTCAGCACTCTCAAATCTCGCTCTAGCACGATCTACTGTGGAACTTAATGGCTTCCTCATTCGTTATGTTGGGTGGTAATAAGGCATCAGATATGGAAGTGGTCACTTATGGTTGAATTCCTTCTCATCGCGGCAGCGGTCGGCGGCGGAGCGTGGTTTTTCGCCTCTAGAAATTCGAAGAAGAACCAGCAGGAGCGCGAGCAGCGAGAGCTTGCCGATGCCCGCGCGGATGCCCAGCGCTGGATCGACCGGCTAGGCGGTCAAGTTATGACTATTTCCGGGAATGATACGGCGTCGACTCAAGCTATGGCAGATGCGTCCGAGCGCTTTACCGCAGCTAACTCTGCATTAGCGCAGGCTGCTTCGGCTCAACAAGCAAAGTATGCTCGTGAGTCTGCATTAGAAGGTATGCACTATGTCGCCGCCGCGCGCGACATCATGGGCTTAGGCAAGGGACCAGAGCTGCCTCCCCTTGAGGGTCAACGCGCTGCTGGAAAGGTTACGGAAAAGCGCACCGTCGAAGCCAACGGGCAAACTCTGACTGCATCGCCCTATGCGTCGGCAGAGACTCCAAATTACTATCCGGGTGGCATGGTTGCAGGACGGCCAGTTCCCGCCGGATGGTATTCATCCCCGTGGTGGGCTGACGCATTGGCTACCGGTGTGTGGGCAATGGGCTATTCGATGATGTTTAACGCCATGTTCATGGGAATGTCCGGTGTGGGGTACTCCGGCGAAGCCGCCGCGGCAGGTGACTTCGCTACTGGAGATATGGGTGCTGGTGACGCCGGGGACTTCGGCGGCGATGCCGGCGGTGACGGCGGTTTCTTCGGAGATGGAGGCCTCTTTGGCGGAGATGGCGGAGATGGCGGCGGAATCTTCGACTTCGGTTTCGATTTCTAAGTAATTACCCAAAAGTGGCCCTGCATGACTTAATTGCCGGCCCACTTTTTATCTAACCGGCTTCCAAAGTGTTCTGACTAGGAGCCTGCGAATAATCGGCAAAACTAGACGAGTTTTTGCTCGCCACCAGGGATCTCAGGAGCAATACCGGTGCGCTCATAGTCAGCCAGAATATCGATACGGCGTTGATGGCGGTCTGCACGGGACCACTCTTGGTCAAGGAAAGCATCAACAATTGCCAATGCTTCTTCTTCGGTATGCATACGTCCGCCGATACCAATGAGCTGAGCGTTGTTGTGCTCACGTGCTAGGCGAGCAGTCTCAGGCGACCACGCCAGTGCACATCGCGCACCCTTTACCTTGTTGGCTGCAATCTGCTCACCATTTCCGGATCCGCCCAACACAATTCCGAGCGAACCCGGATCATTGACTGTACGAAGTGCAGCTTCGATACAAAACGCCGGGTAGTCATCCTCGGCATCGTAAACAAAAGCGCCACAGTCGATTACTTCGTGGCCTTGCTTGGTCAGGTGCTCGGCGATGATGTTTTTCGTCTCGAACCCTGCGTGGTCTGCTCCTAGATAAACGCGCATGCCCTCATCCTAGCAGCCACGCCGCTGCCTGCTGCGCCAATGTCCATTATCAAACAGCTAGTTTTTTACCTGAGGCTTTTCAGTTCGGGTTCGCTTTAGCTCAAAGAAGTAAGGATACTGAGCAAGACGGACGGAAGCATCGAAAAGCTCCCCTGCTTCCTCACCAGTAGGAATGCGCGTGATGACTGGCCCGAAAAACGCTGTGTCTCCTAGCTTTACCACTGGGGTGCCAACATCGCTGCCAACGGCATCAATTGCTCGGGCATGGAAAGCGCGCAGAGCCTCGTCGGCTGTGTCCCCGCGGCCAAGCTCGGCTAACTCTTTGTCTAGCCCAACCTGGTCCAAAGCTTGGGCAACTATCTCTTCGTAGGCGTCGTAGCCTTTCTTGCCGCCCTCTCCGTTGCCATGAATGAGTTCACCCATGATGGTGTAAAGCTCATCGACCTTGTCAGGGCTAACAGTCTTCACATAGGCAAAGACCCGAGCCGGCCCCCATGCAGCCTCCATCATCTGCGCATAGTCGGCAGGAATATCGTTGTCCTCGTTTAAGACAGACAAAGACATCGGAATAAATTCCACTTCCACATCGCGGACTTTTTCCACTTCCTTTATCCAACGGGAAGTAGCCCACGCAAACGGGCAGGTTACATCGAACCAAAAGCTTACAGACTGAGTCATTATTGTTTCTCCTGAGCGAGGTAGTTTGGTTGGTATTGTCCAATTGTAGAATCCAGCGTAACCATCTTCTTTACTTCAGGAGTGAATAATTTTATGACCTCAATCAATGTGCAACGCACCGAAGCTGAACACCGCAGCAGTATGCTCACGGTGGACTCCTACGACATTGAGCTGGACCTACGCGAGGAGGACTATTTCTATTCCACAACCACCGTTAAGTTTTCTGCGACCAAACCCGGTTCTACATTTATTGATTTAAGGGCAGATGAGCTTATCGATGTCCGCTTAAACGGTGTCCCCTTCCCCATGGGCTCCTACAACCCGACCTACGGAATTGCGCTCAGCGCATTGGAAGTTGCTGACTATGAGATGGTGATCAAGGCCAAGATTGCCTATTCACATACTGGCGAAGGCCTCCACCGCTTTGTCGATCCTGCTGATGGTGAGGTCTATCTTTACACCCAGTTTGAAACTGCCGACGCCAAACGCGTCTTTGCTTGCTTCGATCAACCGGATATGAAAGCAACATACACCTTGACTTTCCACACTCCAGCGCAGTGGAAAGTCATCACTAACTCCCCTGTCACTGAGCTCACCTCCCCTGTATCTGCACAGGACAAAGGAACAAAGACGTGGCATGCAGAGGTATCCACACCTTTGTCTACGTACCTCGTTGCACTTTGTGCGGGTCCTTACTACGAAGTTACTGACACGTGGACCGGACAATTAACTGAATATCCAGAGGGCCAACCTGGCACAGACGTGGAAGTACCACTGGGTTTATACTGCCGCGCCTCTCTGGCCGAGCACCTCGATGCCCAGCGTCTGTTTACTGAGACTAAGCAAGGCTTTGATTTTTACCACGCCCATTTCGGTTTTGCCTACCCGTTTGGCAAATATGACCAGATCTTCGTCCCCGAATTCAACGCAGGCGCTATGGAAAACGCAGGATGCGTCACTATTCGCGACGAGTATGTGTTTAGTTCCCAAGCCACTCACTACATGTACGAACGACGTGCAGACACCATCCTGCATGAACTAGCCCATATGTGGTTTGGTGACCTTGTCACCATGCGCTGGTGGGACGACCTGTGGCTCAACGAATCTTTTGCCACGTGGGCCGCCGCGATTTCACAGGCTGAGGCCACCCAGTACGACACCGCTTGGGTCACCTTCGCCAACGTTGAAAAATCATGGGCCTACCAGCAAGACCAACTGCCCACCACACACCCGATTTCCACCGATGCCCCCGACATTGAAACCGTAGAACAAAACTTCGACGGAATTACCTATGCCAAGGGAGCCTCGGTCCTCAAGCAACTGCAAGCTTATGTCGGCCGCGAAAACTTCTTTGCCGGTGTGCGTCGCCATTTTTCCAGCCACGCCTGGGCAAATGCCACCTTTGCTGATCTATTGCGGCATTTGGAAGAAGCCTCCGGCCGCGACCTGTCTTTTTGGGCCAACCAGTGGCTAAAAACCACCGGCATAAACACTCTCAGCGCAGATTTCACTGTCGATGAACAGGGAAACTATACGTCATTCACAGTCGTCCAAAGTGGTAAAACCCTGCGCACCCATCGCATCGCAATAGGTCTCTATCAGTCCCAAGAGGGGGCAGTTACCCGCTACCACCAAGTAGAAGTAGACATCGATGGCGAACGCACTGCTGTGCCAGAGCTCATCGGCAAGCAAGCCGGTGAGCTGGTCTTGCTTAACGATGATGACCTCACCTATTGTCTTATAGAATTTACCCCGGACTCACTGGAATTTGTTGTAGAGAATATAGACAACATCACCGATCCAATGGCACGGACGCTCTGCTGGTCCACGGCTTGGGAGATGACGCGCGCCGGGACGATGCGTGCTCGCGACTTTGCAGCATTGGTAGCGCGCGGCATTTCGGCTGAGACTGAGCTGGCTGTACTTGAGCGCCTGGTGACGCAAGCAATTGTTGCGGTTGATACCTACGCCGAACCCACCTGGGCGAAGTCTACAGGCTATGAACTGCTAGCTTCTGTGTTCCTTTCCGAAGCTCGCTGCGCAGACTCCACGCGTTCCATTGTGTTCAAGCAGGCATTAGGCCGCTTCCCGCTTAACGATGCCACCCGCGCGTTCCTCCAGGACATCCTCAGCAATGAAGAGGACAATGCTTTGCGATGGAAAGCCTTAACGGGGCTGATTGCCGACGGTGCCTTCGCCAGCACAAACGCAATTGACCAGGCCATCGACACCGAGCTTGCTCGCGATAACTCAGCCACCGCCGTACAAAGCGCAGTGCAAGCGCGCGCAGCGATCAACACTGCCCCGGCCAAACGCGCGGCATGGGATGAGATCATGTCTCTTGAACTTTCCAACCTCTCCTTGCGCAGCAAACTAGCAGGCCTCCATGCCCCCGGTGCAGAGGAATACCTAGGAGACATGGTGGATGAATTCTTCGCCAACGCCCCACGCATCTGGCAGGCAGGGTCGAGCGAGATTGCGTTAACCACGATCCAAGGAGCTTTCCCTTCGTGGTCCATCGACCAAGAAACCATCGATAAGGCTGATGCATTCCTCGCCCAAGAACTACCTGGCGGCCTGCGCCGCGCAGTAGCTGAAGAACGCGACCGCTTAGTACGAGCTTTGCGCAATCGCGCTGTCGATGCCAGCTAAATCGACCTAAGCGCGCTGATCGAGCTCAATTCGTGGACGCACCTGCACCTCGGTCAACTGCGTCGACGGACCGGCATCGATCACTGCGCGTACAGCCCGCGCAACTTCAACTGGGGCAATAACATGGCTGGGATCGTAGTCTTGCAGCCCTGCCAACATCGGCGTATCAGTAGGACCCGGCGCGACCGTGGACACTCGGACATCGCGCTCAGCTTTACGCAGCGAATCTGCCAACGCGTATAGCGCGTGCTTAGTCGCTGCGTAAATTACATTGTCACCATAACCGTTCCTACCGGCACCTGAATTGATAAAGACCACGGTTCCCTCTGCTTTACGCAGCGCGGGCAAAAGCACTCGTGTAAGTTCAGCTGGTGCAACCACATTAATGTCCATGTGACTACGCCAATCAGATACCTCAGCACTGTCTACTGAGAAGCGCTGCGCAATTGCAGCAGCATGCACAACTACAGCTACCTTTGGCACCGCTTGAGCTATTGCCGTGAAGAATGCCGGCGAATCTAGTTCCGCCACTAAATCAACCACCACGCCAACAACGTGACCAGGATGCCGGTTGACTAGCGTCTCTAATTTCTCCCGGTCACGTCCTAGTGCCACCACTAGGTGATCTGTCGCAAGTGCTGCAACGATCTCCGTTCCCATGCCGCCGGTAGCACCTGTAACTATCGCCACTGGGCGCGGTGCAGCCTCATCTGTTTGCACGGTTACGGCAAGACTTTGGGCTAATACTTTGAGGTCGCCATTTTCTGCAGCGACAATAATGGTGGTGGGATGCTCTGTCGTTTTATCGTGAGAACTCATGTATCCCAGTCTAAAGAAATCGTCAGATAGCGATATCTCATAGCCTCGCTACGAAACTGAATCGGGGGCTAATTACTTGGTTAAATCCCGCGCGCGATTCCAAAGCCTCTGCAAGCTCTTGAGTATTTCCCATACCCCTTTCCCCATCGCGTCGTCGCAGCACCGCTGCATTAGACAGTCAACAGTGAAATTCGGTTGGAATAATAAACGGTCCCAAATGGCGCGTCGAGGCGAATCCAACGACCACACACGGAAACGCGCACGTGACGCGGAATGTCCATCGGCGCAGAAAAACCCGGAATCAGACCCAGAGATGTGCACGCGAAAATCATGCGCATGGGGATATCCACCCGCAACGTTTCATCAGCAGAAACGACTGTAACTACTGTTTGATTCATCAAACTCGAGGGCGGCCCCAACGGACCTGAAAACTGTCGCGCTAACACGTGTCCCTTATCAGCGAGTTCACGAACGACACTCACAGGAAGATTATCTACTAACTGAAAACCTTCCGCGGGTGGCAACGCACCTGGCCACGCCGGATCCTTCGGCGTACCGGCATCAACATCCACACTGTCTTCCTTGGAGAGGGACGTGAAATCAATTGCCGCGAGGGCATCGCAAAGCTCTCGTGCACTGACTACAGCCCCATCGCGACTAATCTCTCCGCCCACACGCCGTGAAGCAACCACCTCAAATGGCGTGCGCACGAAGACATCCATCGTGGGATGCTGCGGTTTGTCTCCAGCTGAGGCATCAGCGGGGCTGCCCGCCTTCATCTGGCGGAAGCGAGCCAGCGACGTAGCGTCGATAGCTACCGCACGGGTAAGCAAAGATACCAACCCGCGGCCCCCTGCAACCAGCCTCAGCGTCTCAGACATGACTAATCGTCATATCCGATCTCACCAAGTCCTAAAGAATCTGCAGCAGACTCAGTAGCGGTTTCCTGCCCGACGTTAAGCAGAATATTTTTTTCATCTTCAGTCAAGGGACGCGGGCGCTGGGTGTCAATATCGACTGCCACCTGGACGCACTCCACAACACAAGCGGTTCGCCCGTGCTTATCCTTGATTTCTTGGCGTGTCACGAAAGATGAGTTGCCAATCTCAACGACCTGGGTTTCCACAACCAGTTCAGAGTTGCCTTCTGGCTCAATGGGCTTGCGGAAATCCAAGTCCAAATGCCGAACGAATGCTGCGAAGTCCGGATTGTGATCAAACAGGTAGTCCTCTGCAAATACCAACCGCGCTTCCTGCGCAATCTCAACGTAATTGGCATTCA
Source organism: Corynebacterium sp. (assembly GCA_034091885.1). Lineage (GTDB taxonomy): Bacteria > Actinomycetota > Actinomycetes > Mycobacteriales > Mycobacteriaceae > Corynebacterium. The sequence goes on along the minus strand of JAXFXA010000040.1, from coordinate 3,712 downwards.
TGATATGACCGTAGCGGTCAAAATCAGACCACCGAACAGGAATCCGGTGGGTATGAATGGCACTAGAAGCCATCGAGTTTTGCTCCTTAACTAGCGGGTTAGCTTGCGGTGAGTGACGCGGGAAGGACGGGCAGCATCCTCACCGAGGCGCTCAACCTTGTTCTTCTCGTAGTCGCCGAAGTTACCTTCGAACCAGAACCACTTTCCTTCTTCCACATTGCCTTCCCACGCCAAGATGTGGGTACAGGTACGGTCAAGGAACCAACGGTCGTGGGAGATGACCACAGCACAACCTGGGAATTGCTCCAGCGCATTTTCCAAAGAACCAAGGGTTTCCACGTCAAGGTCGTTTGTAGGCTCATCGAGCAGAATCAGGTTTCCGCCCTCTTTCAAGGTCAGTGCCAAGTTAAGACGGTTGCGCTCACCACCGGACAAAACCTTCGAAGGCTTTTGCTGGTCAGGTCCTTTAAAACCAAAGGCGGACAAGTAAGCGCGCGAAGGCATCTCATTTTGGCCCACATGAATGTAGTCCAAACCATCAGAAACTACTTCCCACACGGTTGCTTCTGGGTCGATGTTGGCGCGGTTTTGGTCAACATAGCTCAACTTAACTGTTTCGCCGACATCCACAGTTCCCTCATCGGGTGCCTCTAAGCCCACGATTGTCTTAAACAGCGTGGTCTTACCCACACCGTTAGGGCCAATTACGCCCACAATGCCGTTACGCGGCAATGTGAAGGAAAGATCCTTGATCAAGGTGCGTCCGTCGAAGCCCTTGTGCAGGTTTTTGACTTCTACAACCTTGTTTCCGAGGCGTGGTGGAGTAGGAATTTGGATTTCTTCAAAGTCCAGTTTCTTGTACTTCTCTGCCTCAGCTGCCATTTCTTCATAGCGTTCCAGACGAGCCTTGTTCTTAGCCTGGCGTGCCTTAGAACCGGAGCGAACCCAAGCCAATTCTTCTTTCAAACGCTTGCGCAGCTTGACATCTTTCTTGCCAGCTACCTCCAGACGCTCAGCCTTTTTCTCCAGGTAGGTGGAGTAGTTGCCCTCGTATGGGTAGAGCTTTCCGCGGTCAACCTCACAGATCCAGCCCGCGACGTGATCGAGGAAGTAACGGTCGTGTGTCACAGCTAAAACAGCACCAGGGTAAGTTTCTAGGTGCTTTTCCAACCACTGCACTGATTCAGCGTCGAGGTGGTTCGTTGGCTCATCGAGAAGCAAAAGGTCTGGCTCGCTCAACAGTAGCTTTGCCAAAGCCACGCGACGACGCTCACCACCAGAGAGGTTAGTTACAGGCTCATCAGAAGGTGGGCAGCGCAAAGCCTCCATAGCCTGCTCAATTTTGGAATCAACTTCCCACGCATCCGCTGCATCGAGCTCTTCTTGGAGCTTGCCCATCTCTTCCATGAGCTCATCGGTATAGTTAGTGGCCATTTCTTCAGCGATTTCTTCAAAGCGCTGCTTCTTGGCAAAGATATCGCCCAAACCCTCTTCAACGTTTTGGCGGACGGTCTTTTCATCGTTTAGCGGTGGCTCCTGGAGCAAGATACCTACTGTTGCACCTGGGTCTAGGAATGCCTCACCATTCGAAGGCTGATCCAAACCAGCCATAATCTTGAGAATCGACGACTTACCAGCGCCGTTGGGGCCCACGACACCAATCTTGGCGCCTGGGTAGAAAGCCATGGTGACGTTGTCCAAAATGACTTTGTCGCCGATAGCTTTACGCACGTTTTTCATCGTGTAGATGAATTCGCCCATGTCACTTCCTTTTAAACGTTGAGGTTTTATCAACCTCAAACCCTACCGCACTTACATAACCCCTGCGCAAACCACAACTGGCTGGCCTTAAGATCAACGCCTAACTGCGGTAATGCTTTATACACCGCTAGCTTCCCATCCCCCGTTAAGCTCACGGTGCATAAAGCTCTTCTCCCCTACTGTATTTTTCTATGCCCCAACCAATTCACGCTCCTCCTTAAGCTCCGGAACCGCTGCAATTGTTGGCACCTCGTCGCGGACGTCGTCATCACTATAGGTGGTGAAATCACGGTCAACGTGAAGGTGTTCGGTTCCAATATTTGGAATAACCATTCCTTCTGGAGTGTGAGTGGCATCCATACGCTGCGAGGCTACGATGTAGCGATTCATATCAATACCTAGCTGCAAGGCCCGTAGATAGGTGCGTTCCCGGTTTTTCTGTGTTTCATTATCTACCCATTGGTCGGTGCACAGGGAGCCGTGGCAAATAACCGGCATGCCGCGCTTGAGAGATTTAGAGGCGTTAATAGCCAACTGGCCCCATACTTCAACGTCCATGTACATGGTGTCGTTATCACGCCAGTCCCATTGGCCATTATCCTTTTGTTCACGAGTGCGCCGTGATGACGCAACGCGCAATCGCGCGGAGTATTTATCCCCCTTGAAACGCGTAAGGGTTGGGTCGGCTGCTAGATTCCCTGTGATTGTCACGGTGTATTGCGACATGTATTTCTCCTTGTGTTTTAAACGAAAAGCACTCTTCGTTGCCAGCATGTGTGAAGAACCTTGCGCCCTCCCATAAGCGGAAGAGTTAGTGGTTCTGTCTCACAGTCTGGTGCGTGGAGAAAAGAAGAAATGGGCAGCTTTGCGAATCTGTGGATAACTCAAGCTTTGAGCGTTTTATATTGCGCCAGTTATCCACAGTGTTGCCTCGCTTTTAGGGAAGTGCGCACGTATCGGTTGCGGGTGATTGGGGCGCCAACTAATATTCGCTCCACACTTGGACCGGCGAATCATCAGCACCAAAAATTTCCTACTATTGACGATAATTGCCAGATTCTCCGCGGTTGAGCTGAGCAAGCATACGGTTATATTCGGCTAGATCATCATCGCCATCAATATCTGCTTTTAAGTCATGTGATACTGCTTCGGAGCGGTCATCGCGTAACCAATCGAGGAAGAGTTTTCCGAAGACTAAAGCAAGCGGAAATTGCCCAAACCCCCAAGCAACGCCGCCGCCTACGCGTTGATCTGCCAGCAGATCAGGATTCCACGGCAATCCCAATTGTTGGTAATACTCCACACCCAAAATCTCAGTGAGCTGCATCAAGTACACGCCCATGAATAGGTGGATTGGCATGGAAGCGAATAATACGCCTAGCCGTATTAATGTTGGACGACGATGAGGAAGCGGATCTGGACCCACAACTTCCCAGAAATACACATAACCTGAGACCAAAAACGCCCAGTTCATCAACACATGTCCGGTGTGTTCGGAAATTGCCAGGTGATAAAAATCAAAGGAAAGATACAGGGCATAGAATACAACTAAGAACTGCAGCAAATTGACCACGGGATGTGTGAGATAGCGCAAAGTCTTAGAGTGCACAAAGGCTACAACCCAATCATGAAGGCTTGGTGTGCCGGGCTGCCCAGGTTCAAAGGCCTGCATGACAAGGGTAAGTGGTGCACCGAGGACCAAAAACAGTGGAATAACCATGGATAGCACCATGTGCCCTAACATGTGCATGGAGTACAGCGCCGGAATATACATTCCGATTCCAGTGGACATAACCACCGTCAAGCTCAATGCTCCCAGCATAAACCAGGTGGTTCGCCATGCTGACCAGTCCAAACCACGCTGTTTATTCATGTACAAGGCATAGCCGTAGGCTGCAGCAAGGACAAGCCCCAGGGTGCCAAACATGAGGTCAAACCTGAACATTGCCCA
>JAXFXA010000039.1:0-18493 GCA_034091885.1 Corynebacterium sp. | reverse complement strand
GAACCCGGAAGCTAAGCCTGCCAGCGCTGATGGTACTGCACCCGGGAGGGTGTGGGAGAGTAAGACACCGCCGACATACAAACAAAACACAACCAAATAAAATACCACAAAGGCCCGAACACACCACGTGAACGGGCCTTTGTGGCGCTTTCGGGGAAAGCCCCAACCACACAGACCGACGGAGAAAGAGTCGCCCATTTGTCGGGTGCACAGCAATTTTATGGTCGCGTTCTTTAAGGGGGTAGGGGACCATACTAGTTTGGGTCAGGGAAGCCCCTGATTTTGTTGGTTTAGCTAGGTCTATTTATTCCTAACGCGTAGTGTAGAAAAGGCATGTGACGTAAGAAGAATCACTTGCGCGATTTTATTTTCTACAGCTGGAAGGCCTCGGTTTATGACTAACCCAGTGTCCCCTGACGCGGACAACACGAAGCACGACGATACTGTTGCTGATTCCATCGTTAACAACAGTGAAGCTAGGATGCAGCCAACTAAAGAGCAGCCAGCCGCGGCAACTCCGGCCGCGCGTGCAATTGATCTATTCAAACAGTACGGTCACGGAGACACGGCTGTGACTGCGCTGGATCATGTCAACATTGAGTTCGGATGCAACCAATTTACCGCCATTATGGGCCCATCTGGGTCCGGTAAGTCTACATTGATGCACACCATGGCTGGTTTGGATCGTGCCACTTCAGGCGGTGCGTTTATCGGAGATACGGATATGTCCCGTCTATCTGATAAGGACATCACGGCGTTGCGCAGGAACCGTTTGGGCTTTATCTTCCAGGCATTCAATCTGGTACCTACCCTCACCGCTGCGGAGAATATTTCTTTGCCAACGGAAATCGCTGGTAAGAAGATTGACCAAGCGTGGTTCGATGAAGTAACTGAGCGTTTAGGGCTTACCCAGCGCTTGTCCCACCGTCCGGCAGAGCTTTCGGGTGGTCAGCAGCAGCGCGTTGCGTGCGCGCGTGCTTTGGTGTCACGCCCCGAGATTATTTTCGGTGATGAGCCTACGGGTAACTTGGATTCTAATTCCTCGGCAGAGGTATTGGACATTTTGCGCACTGCAGTGGACCAGGACAATCAGACAGTCGTTATCGTGACCCATGACGCCAAAGCTGCGTCTTATGCTGACCGCGTGGTTTTCCTTGCGGACGGCAAATTGGTCAACGAGCTGTATAACCCGACTATGGACGGGATTCACCGAATCATGGCGGAGATTGAGGGCTAATGGCTAACGGGTCTGTCATGCGCAAAGTCAGCTTGCGCAATATCATCGCTCACAAATTGCGGCTCGTGCTGACGCTTTTAGCCGTAGTTTTGGGAACGGCGTTTATCGCTAGCTCCTTTATGTTCACTAATTCTTTGTCGCAGTCGTTTGAATCGGCTATTTATTCGTCGTTTGACGGGGTAGACGCTGCCGTATCACCTGCTGGTAATGAGTCCAGCATTTCTTCCGCCGACGTCCAGCGTATTACGGATGATCCGCAGGTTGCGGCAGTTAATGCTCGCGACTACCAGCTTATCGTTGCGGCTAATGCTGATGCGGAGCCGTTCCAAACAGGGGGCGGCGGTTCTTCGATTGCGCCGTATTATGCGCCGGCAGAGTTCATCGGCAAGCCTTATGAGCTTGTCGATGGCCACGAGCCCCAAGGTACTGATCAAGTCGTTATCAACGATAATGCTGCGCAGAAGTATGGAATCGCGACCGGTGATCGTATCTTGCTGGTGACGCCGCAGCAACGCCTTTCTGCCGAGGTAGTAGGACAGGTCAAGCCACCTGTTGAGCAGGGATCTACCATCTCGCTGTTTATGGATCATGCTAGCTACGCCGAGCAATTCCAGGCTGGTGGGGGTGCGTCCACACTTGCTGTGCGTGCCGCTGACAATGTCACCGCAGATGACCTCGTGGCTCACTTGAATGACACGTATCCGGTGAAGGCAGAATCCGGCGCTACCATGGCGAAGGATATGGCTGACGGGCTTGCCGATGGCCTGAAGTTCATCAACTACTTCCTTGTCGCCTTTGGTCTCATCGCCTTGTTGGTGGGTACGTTCATTATTGCCAACACTTTCTCGATGATTGTGGCACAACGAACTAAAGAGTTCGCCCTGTTGCGTGCATTGGGTGCCTCTCGTGGGCAAATTACGAAATCAGTGTTGGCAGAATCTGCCATAGTGGGCTTCGTCGGGTCTGGTATCGGTGTCCTAGTGGGTATCGGACTGGTTGCGGTCATCAAGGCTGTGATGCGTTCTCAAGGGATGCCTTTGGGCAGCAGGCTGGGACTTTCTTTGTCTGCAGTGTTGATTCCTTTAGTTTTGGGCACCATCGTCACCGTGGTATCTGCTTGGGCACCGGCGCGGCGCGCTGGCAGCGTAGAGCCGGTTGAGGCAATGCGCTCTACGGAGTCGGCGGCGGGCGCGTCGTTGAAGGTACGCACCGTCATCGGCAGCGTAGTTCTTGGGATCGGCGCACTGTGCGCCATTGTTGGTGCACTGCAGGATTCTTGGGAGACTCCGCCTCGTGCAATCACTATCGGTGTGGGTGCTTTCCTCGTCATCGTCGGCTTCTTCTTAGCTGGCCCGGCACTGAGCTTGCCAATTGTCCCTACCCTGGGAAAGATTATCGGTGCACCCTTCGGCGCTATGGGTTCTTTGGCTGCGACTAACTCGAAGCGTAATCCGCGCCGTACCTCAGCTACTGCGTTTGCTTTGACCTTGGGCGTGGCTTTGGTAACGGCTATCGGCATGCTGGGCACGACTATGAACAATGCCATTCAAGACATGATGGAGTCGAACGTGCATTCCGACTTTATCCTTTCTGGTCCTCCGAATAGCGCGTTCCCTACTCCTGCAGAAACCCCTGATATTGTTCGCGGCGTCGACGGAGTGGACTCGATAGTTGTCCAAGGTCTGGCCCCTGTCACTGTTGACGGCCAAGCGTCCTACAACTACGGACCTACCTACACCCAATCCGTGTATCTGGCTGGCAACCCAGAGTCGATGGTCACCTTTGACATGACGGAAGGCAGCGCCAACCTAGAAGCCACGCCAGGTTTCATTGCCGTCGATACGGTCGCTGAATCCCATAATTGGAAGGTTGGTGAAACCTACGAAGTTGGCAGCATTGTTCCCGGTGCATCGGCGCAAGCCAAGCTCATCGGTACTTTCAAGGCTAACGGTGTCATCGAAGGCCTTGCATTTAGTGAAAGCATTGTCGACGAGGTTATCCCTGCCGAAGGCAAGGTAGTCAATCTCATCGGAGTGACCGCTGGTGAAGGAGTAGACACGGAGACGCTGCGCACCAACCTAGAAGATGCCGTGCGTGATCTCTTAGTCGTTCAGGTGGTCACTGCTCAAGAGTTTGCAGGTCAAGCAACTGGTGAGGTCAATCAGATGATGAATATCCTTTACGCACTGTTGGCCCTGGCCGTTATCATCGCAATCCTCGGCATTATCAATACGCTGACATTAGGCGTACTTGAGCGTCGTCAAGAAATTGGTATGTTGCGTGCCGTCGGTACGCAACGCCGCCAAATCCGTACGATGATTACGCTCGAAGCAGTACAAATCGCAGTATTCGGTGCCGTGATGGGTATTCTCATCGGCCTTGGTCTGGGCTGGGCATTTATTAAGGTGCTTGCAGATACTGGGCTAGGTAACCCAGTAGTGCCATGGACCCAAATGGCTATCATTCTCGGTAGCTCTGCAGTTGTTGGTGTTCTCGCCGCACTCTGGCCTGCCTCCCGAGCTGCTAAAACTCCACCACTGGAAGCGATTGCAGAATAGCTGAGTGGGTAAGGGCAGCATCGGCAAGCTGAACACTAAATATGAACAATAAATAGAGGTGGCGTCGGGACCGGCGCCACCTCTTGCCGTCTATGAATATTAAAAACACCTGGGAAAATCTCAAAAAGAAGCGCAAATTCTTCACTACATCACACTCAATCGAAAGACGTAGATGTAATGTAACTTCAGTGAAATACTTAAATAGGGAACTTCTAAACAAAAAGTTCATCCTTGACTGCATCAGCGCCTTTGCACGCTTCTACATGGCATACATCTGGATTAGCGCTGGCGTGGCCAAGCTCAACCAGCACGCCTCTGTTGCAATGACTATCCGCAACTATGAAATTTTTACCGGTGCCTGGGCCGATGGCTTAGCTCATCTCATTGGCCCCTTGGAAATCATGGGTGGAGTTTTGCTGCTGCTGGGATTGTTCTTAAGGCAATCTTCCGTAGTTGCAGTAGTTGTGCTGTCACTGTTTATCATCGGTATTGCTCAGGCCTGGGGACGCGGACTTCTCATTGACTGTGGTTGCTTTACCATCAACCCAGAAGACGACGCTATGGTCATGAATTACTTGCGTAACATTTTGCGCGACTCGTTCTACATTTTCCTAACTATTTGGACAATGAAGCGGCCATTTACGAAGTTCGCAATCTATCCCTAAAGATATTTATACGTAACATAGTGGTTAACTATGTGGGCAGCACGTCATTGCCATGCGGCAGATGTCTATGGATGATGTTGCCGGTCCGAATGATTATTGACGTGAGTAACACTGAAAGTTGGTTGTAGAAGATGACTAATGTCGGGAAAATCAAAGACCCAAATGAAAAAGGCGCAGGGTTTCTCTGGGGCATCGTTGCTTTATTGCTCATCGCCGCTGTAGTTATTGGCTATATTGTCTGGAACGGTCAGCGCCACCGCGCCGATGCCGTTGCAGATGTAGCCTTTGACATCACCTTCAATGACGGCATTGTGACGCTAGCCTCCCCGAATGCAAAGCCAGACGCAGCTTCCGTTGAGTTGTTTAATGACTTCTCCTGCCCACACTGCGCCGACCTTGCACGAGATACCAGCAGCGACATGAAGAAAGCCATTGAAAACGGTGACCTCATTGTCAACCTGCGTATGCTGAACTTCCTCGATGGCCAAGATATCTCCAACAACGAAGGCCACTCCACCAAATCCCTCGCTGCAGTTTTGCCATTGGCAAAGGCTGGCGATGCTAAGGCTTTCTGGAACTTGCACGACAAGCTCCTCTTGGACCAGCAGCGCGTATACAACAACTGGACAGCTGAAGACTTTGCCAACCAGGCACGCACCTATGGTGCATCCGATGAAGAAGTATCAGCAATCAAGACCGGTGATCTTGCCGAAGCCCAGAAGATTGCCCAGGCAAACTACGACTACCTTGAGAAAGCCACAGGTCAAGTCTCAACCCCACGCGTTTTGGTTGATGGAAAAGACATCCCAGACACCGAATTGGCTAACTGGGTGGCTTATGTAACCAACGCCTAGAAGCTTAAAACCTTCTGCAACGGCGCCATCGCCTTGAGGCTTATGCTCTCAGGAGCGGTGGCATTTTTGCTTAGCGATGCAGTGAGCTGACATCGCCCGCGTCCCTCAATTTTCTAAAGCTGTCCTGCACAATTTGGAGCGGTTCGGGACCGCGGGGTATTATTGCACGAGTGCTATGAAACAAAACCTTGAAGGTTAATTTCATATGCGGGGCTATGGCGCAGCTGGTAGCGCACCACACTGGCAGTGTGGGGGTCACGGGTTCGAATCCCGTTAGCTCCACAAACACGAAGAAACCGCAGATCAATCGGGATCTGCGGTTTCTTCTATTCTTGCTGCTGAGACCCGTTTCGGGCTTGTCATGTTATTTCTTTTCCTTAGAGAAGGATTTCATAGCACAATAGAGAGCATGTCCACTTTCGTTGAAGTTCTTGATCAGCTGCGTGAGAATCAGCCGCAGGGTAAATACGGCATTGCGTTTGAGAAGTTGATGGTGAACTTCTTCAAAACTGATCCCACACTTTCCAATGAGTTTGATGAGGTCTACCGTTGGGACAAGTGGCAGCACAACGGAGGCAAGGCTGATACTGGTATCGATCTTGTTGCACGGCGCAAAGAAGATGGCCGCTGGGTCGCTATCCAAGCGAAGTTTTATTTACCGACAACAAGCATTCAGAAGAAGAACATCGACTCTTTCTTCGAGGCTTCGGGCCATGCGTTTGAGACTGCGAACGGGGTCGAGCATTTCGCTCATCGCTATATTATTTCCACGACGGATAAGTGGTCATCCAATGCGGAAGCAGCGTTGGAGAATCAGCTCATTCCAACCAGCCGAATTGGTATGGCAGACATTGAAACATCGCCTATCAACTGGGATGTTGTGTTTCCTGGATCTGAGATCCAAGTTCACCTCACCCGCCGTGAAACATTTAAACCGCGGGAGCATCAACAAGCGGCCATCGATAATGTGATCAAGGGATTCAAAACGCATGACCGCGGTAAGCTGATCATGGCCTGCGGCACGGGCAAGACTTTTACTGCTTTGCGCCTTGCAGAAAAGGTCGCAGAAAACAATGGTGGTAGAGCCCGTATTTTGTTCTTAGTGCCGTCTATCGCGCTGTTGTCACAGACCCTGCGGGAGTGGACCGCGCAAGCAACCGTTGATTTGAAAAGCTTCGCGGTGTGCTCTGATAACAAGGCTTCACGCCAGGCAGAAGACATTGCCACATACGATCTCGAAGTTCCTGTTTCCACCACTGGGGCGGACGTTGCGGCACGCTTTGAGCAAGGAAAGCGGGCGAAGGGACTCAACGTAGTATTTTCCACGTACCAGTCCATTCAAGCAGTGTATGAAGCTCAGCAGCAGGGCCTGGCCGATTTTGATCTCATCATTTGCGATGAGGCGCACCGTACCACCGGTGTTACCCTTGCTGGTCAAGATTCCTCAAACTTTGTGAAGGTCCACGACGCTGATTACATCAAGGCCGCCAAGCGTTTGTACATGACCGCCACGCCGCGTCTGTTTGATGAGAATGTGAAGGGCAAAGCAGAAGAACATTCCGCGGAGCTAGTGTCCATGGATGATGAAGCAATCTATGGACCAGAGTTCCACAGCCTTGGCTTTGGTGAGGCTGTGGAAAAGGGATTGCTCACCGACTACCGCGTACTTGTCATGACTGTCGATGAAGACGTGGCAGCCGACGCCATGGCACGCCACACGCAGGAGGGCATGAACCTGACTACGGCATCGGCGATGATCGGTGCGTGGAATGGTTTGGCTAAGCGTTCAGGCAAGTTACAAGGCCAGAAGGGCGGCTTTGATGAGAACGCTACAGCGATGAAACGTACGGTGGCGTTTGCGAAGGACATTAAGACTTCTAAGCTAATCGCGGAGTATTATCCATCTCTGATTTCAAGCCATCAACAAATCCTCCGTGAGCATGCTGCGCTCAACGATGTGTCATTGCACAATGTTGACCTTGAAGTCGCCGCTCAGCATGTAGACGGTGGCATGAATGCTATGGAACGCGGCAACAAGATCTCATGGTTGGAAGCGGCTATCGATGATCATGAAACCCGTATCCTGACCAATGCTCGTTGTTTGTCTGAAGGCGTGGACGTCCCAGGCCTGGACGCTGTTATTTTCTTCAACCCACGTAACTCCATGGTGGATGTGGTGCAGTCCGTTGGTCGCGTTATGCGAAAGGCCGAAGGCAAGGACTACGGCTACATCATCCTGCCGGTAGCGGTGCCACCAGGGAAGTCTCCATCTGAAGCGTTGAATGACAACACTCGCTTCAAGGTGGTGTGGCAGATTCTCAATGCTTTGCGTGCACATGATGATCGCTTCAATGCGAAGGTTAATTGCATTGGTCTCAATGAGGGCACGCCAAAGGACTTGCCTATCGATGTCGACCACGTTGAAGACCCGAAGAAGCGAATTGACGAGCTCGACGGTAACAAAACCGAAGCCTATGAAGACGGTTCCAAGATCGCTCGACAGGTTGCTTTGTTCTCACTGGAACAGTGGCACGAGGCCATGTACACCAAGCTGGTGGACAAGGTGGGTACGCGTACCTATTGGGAGGATTGGGCAGATGACGTTGCTGTCATCGCAGAAAACCAAATCACGCGCATCAAAGCTTTACTCGCTGGTGCAAACGAAGAACTCATGCAAGAGTTTGCAATCTTCGTTGAGGGTTTGAAAAACAACCTCAACGATGGCATTACCGAAGATGATGCGATCTCCATGCTGTCTCAGCACCTGATCACCGCACCAGTATTCAACGCTTTGTTTAATAACTATGACTTTGTGCAGCACAACCCGGTGGCTCAAGTCATGGATCGCATGGTCAATGCCTTGTCTGATTCCGACTTGGAGACAGAGACCGAATCTTTGGATAAGTTCTACGACTCAGTGCGTGTCCGGGCCTCAGAAGTCACTAGCGCGTCGGGCAAACAGCAGGTCATTAAGGAGCTTTACGAGCGTTTCTTCCGTAAAGCGTTCAAGAAGCAGGCTGAGTCCCTGGGCATCGTCTATACCCCGGTCGAGATCGTGGATTTCATCATCCGCGCTGCCGATGACGTGTCCAAGAAGCACTTTGGCAAGGGGCTAACCGATGAAGGCGTGTGCATCCTTGACCCGTTCGCCGGCACCTCCACGTTCATGGTTCGCTTGCTTCAGTCCGGCATTATCAAGCCAGAAGATCTAGCCCGCAAGTACGCGAACGAAATCTTTGCCACTGAGATCATGCTGCTTGCTTACTACGTCTCCGCCGTAAACATCGAGACGACGTACAACGCCCTGCGGGCCGAGGAGGCACAACGCAACGGCGAACCTGAACCAGCTTATGAGCCATTTACGGGCATCGCCCTCGCCGATACCTTCCAGATCCACGAAGACGGCGACATCCCTGACCTGGAAGTCTTTGCCCAAAACAACGCTTCCATCGAGCGTCAAAAGGCCGCCCCCATCAACGTCGTAATTGGCAACCCTCCGTATTCCGCCGGCCAGAAGTCCGCGAACGATCTGAACGCCAACCTCAAGTACCCCAGCCTGGATGCCCGCATCGCAGAAACCTACGCCAAGAAGTCCACCGCCACGAACAAGAACTCTCTGTACGATTCTTACCTCCGCGCTATCCGTTGGGCCACCGACCGTATCGGAGAGCAAGGAGTGGTCGCCTTCGTGTCTAACGGCGGCTGGATCGACGGCAACACTGGCGACGGTGTGCGCCTGTCCTTGGCCGAGGACTTCACGGATCTCTACGTGTTCAACTTGCGCGGCAACCAGCGCACCGCTGGCGAGCAGTCCCGCAAAGAGGGCGGAAAGGTCTTCGGCTCTGGCTCACGCAACACTGTGGCCATCACTGTCGGAATCAAGGATCCCAACAAATCCGGCTTCCAGTTGCATTACCGCGACATCGGGGACTACCTCACCGCCGAGGAGAAGCTCAACATCGTCGATTCTTCGACCATCGAGAACGTTGACTGGCGGGATATCACACCGAACAAAGAGGGCGACTGGGTCAATCAGCGTTCCGAAGAGTTTGAGGCGTGGCCCGCGATTGGGAGCTCTATAGGAAACAAGACGCGTATGTTCGAGATCAACTCGCGCGGAGTGCAAACAGCCCGTGACAATTGGGCGTACAGCTTTAGCTTGCAGAGTCTTCTCCAGCACGTTGAAACGGCCATAATTAATTTCAACAGTCTGGAGGCGGCGCCGACCGAGATTGATCCAGCCAAGTTTAAGTGGACCTCGACATGGGGCAAATTACTCAAGCTGGGCAAGAAGCTCAGCTTCAATGAACGGGAAATCCAGCGTGCGCAATATCGGCCATTTATGAGCCAGTACTGCTACGCCGACAGCGGGTATTGCGAGTCTCTCTATCGTATCCCTGCTATGTTCCCGACCCCGGCGCACCGCAATGTTGGCTATGTGGTCATGGCGCCTCGTGATGGCGTCGATTTCGGGGTTCTTGCGGTAAACACGATCCCGGACCTTTCGTTCTTTACTTACACAGGCCAATTCTTCCCCCGCTTCACCTGGACACCGGTAGAGACGAAGGATGGAGGATTATTTGACGGGGGGGGGACGTCGTCAAGCAAGGGTCCGAAACGAGTGCCTACGGCGAGATTGGCGAAGTCGTCGATGCGTACGTGCGCACGGACAACATCACCGAGGAAATCAAGGGGATCTATCGGGATGCGCTGGGTGCGGACATCACGGGTGATGACATCTTCCACTTCGTGTATGGCAAGCTGCACGATCCCCAGTACCGGACGAAGTACGCAGCGGACCTGAGGAAAATGCTGCCGCACATTGAGACGCCCGCGACGCGGGAGGAATTCGATAGGTTTGCTGCCGCGGGTGCGGGGTTGATGGCGCTGCACGTGGGATATGAGGACGCAGAACCGTGGCCGCTAGATGTGCAAGTCAAGGGCGATGAGGATGATCGCGAGACGTGGCGTGTAATCAAACCAAAGTGGGCGAAGAAGAAAGACCCGGAGACCGGCAAGAACGTCAACGACGTGACCAAGATGATCTACAACTCGAAGGTTACGATTGCCGGCATTCCTGAGGAGGCTGACGAGTACATGCTTGGCTCGCGCTCCGCGCTGGCGTGGATTATCGACCGTTATCAGGTGAAGAAGGACAAAGCATCGGGCATTGTCAATGACCCGAATGACTGGGCTGATGAGGTGGGTAACCCGCGCTACATCGTGGATTTGGTCGGCAAGGTTACCAGGGTAGCGATGGAGACGATGAGAATTGTGAAGGACTTGAATCGGTCCTCCTAAAATTCTTCCGTGAGGAAGTGGACTTGCTGCCATGAAACGCCGTGGCAGCAGGGGTGTTGTACTTTTGGGGACGCGTCAGCAGGATGAAGAATCGGTTAAAATGAACGAATGAGCGAAAACTCAAACTCCAGCCAAGCAGAATCTCGGCCACAGGGGCGTGTGCTGGTCTCGCGTGAGATCACTATGAACGCTACTCCGGCTACGGTGCGCACATACATTCGTGACCTCCACGAATGGGAGTCTTGGTCGCCGTGGCAGGAAATTAATCCCGCAATGCAGCAGACGTATTTTGGTGCTGAAGCCGGAACCGGTGCGGGCATGCAGTGGAGCGGTGATAAAAAGGCCGGCGCGGGACGCATGGTTGTGGTCACAGATGAGGAACTACTCGTCGAAGTAGACATCGAGTTTCTCAAGCCTTTTAAGGCAAAGAATCGTTCACACTTTCGCATCACACCCATTCCTGGTCCAGAAACAACTACTCGCGTGACTTGGGAAATGACTGGCAAGCAGTCACTGCTTATGCGTGTGTTGTTTACGCTCATGCGGTTGAAGAAGGGTATCTCCCAAGACTTTGACCGCGGGCTGGAATCCTTGAAATCTGTGGTGGAAAGTTCTAACTAGTGGCTGCTGAAAACTAGCAGACCAGCAACGGCGATGAATAGTACGCCGAAGGTCTTGTTAAGAAGGTTTTGCCCGTGAGCTGTTTGAGAAAACTTAGTCAGTGAGCGGGCAATTACTGCGAAGCCGCCCCACATCACAACGATGTCTGTCGCGACCATGGTGGCCATCAATATAGCGTACTGCGGTAGCATATTCTTTTCAGCGGTGAGAAACTGCGGAGTAAAAGCAAGGATGAAAACAATCGCTTTGGGGTTGGACATATTGACCCAGAATCCTTGACGGAACAGTGCTGTTGGGGAACCGTGCCGCAGTTTTCCAAAGCGTTTGCTTTGTCGGGGTGGGGCAGGGGATTGTTGAGTTTCTGAGTTCGCCGGTTGTGTCAGGAGCATGCGCAGGCCGAGATACACAAGGTAGGCTGCGCCCGCATACCGGATAGTGTCAAAGATGAGCGGTGAGTTGCTCACAATGACGCCCACACCGGCCGCGACGATGGCAATCTGCACGATAAGTGCAGCTTGTTGTCCGAGGATAGTCCACAGGGTGCGAGACCAGCCGTAGAGTAGCGCAGTGGTCATAGTATTTACCGCACCTGCTCCTGGGGTGAGGCTAATGACGACACACGCTCCCAGCAAAGAAAGCCATATAGACAAATCCATGGATTTAGATTCTAGGCTTTAGGTGGGAAGTACATCCCGCGAGGGAGAACATTAAGGAGAGTTTGTGGAAGATCGCGAGAATAGTAAGGAATCGTCGCAGGTTCTGCCTACACCCGAGCCAGAGCGGCAATGGCTTTCCACAGTGCTTTTCCCCACCGGCCAAGACCCCGACCCCAGTTTTACTCTTGCTAACGAGCAAACTTTCTTAGCCTGGATTCGAACCGCGGTGGCTTTTCTCGCGGGAGGCATTGGTGCTGATGCCTTTGCAAATTCACAGCCGCAGGATCCACAATGGCGTGTTATTGCCCTTGTCTTACCGCTCGTCGCCTTGATTATCTCAGTTTCTGCAGTGGTGCGGTGGATACGAATTGAGCGTTCCTTACGTCAGAGGAAGTCGCTGCCAGTCCCCAGTGCTTTGTTTGTCATGGCACTTGCCGTTTTTATTGCTGCAGCGGTTACCGTTTATAGCGTTGTGGGAGCCTAGAAACAATGACCGCAGGAAAAGCACCGGGGCACGGGCAGCTGCCAGAACGTACGACTTTGTCGTGGAATCGGACAATTCTGGCGCTTGTCATTGTCGCAGTTACGCAACTAAAGCTCGGGGAGCACAGCTTTGCTATAGCACCGTGGATGCTTATCGCGATCCTTCCCGTGGGAGTTACGGCGGTACGGCGTTATGTCCGTCAGCTGCAAGGAATCTCTACAGAATATGATCAGCCTGAAATCATTCTGATCCTGTTTACTGGGTTGTCTGTGAGCGTATTGAGCGCGGTAATGATTTACCACCAGTGGGTCAACTAGCTGGTAATATCTATTTAATCAAACCAGTTTGTTGTCTATGTCAACAAAAGTGCGATTTGGGGAACCCTAACTATCATTCGGGGTGTTAAGCTTCGTCTTTGTGTCATTAATTCAGATTCGCGATTTGCGAAAGGTATACCCCGCCGCTGATGGTGCGGTTCGTGCCCTAGATGGCTTGAACCTAGATGTAGAGCGGGGCACTGTACGCGGTTTGCTGGGTCCTAACGGGGCGGGCAAGACCACTACTGTCAAAGTTCTTACCACTCTCATTAAACCGACTTCGGGCGAAGCATTTGTCGATGGGATAAATGTTGCCGAGCACCCTAATAAAGTTCGGCAGATGATTGGCGCATCAGGACAATATGCGACGATTGATGAAAAACTGACAGCACGCGAAAACCTCGTGATGATTGGCCGGTTGTTCCACTTGGGTGACGCGGCGGCAAAGTCACGCGCCGATGAACTGTTGGAGATTTTCAATCTCGACAAAGCAGCTAACCGCCCAATTAAGGGTTTCTCCGGCGGTATGCGGCGCCGTGCTGACTTGGCAGCATCCTTGGTCAATGATCCGCAGATCTTGTTCCTCGATGAGCCAACCACAGGTCTAGATCCAGCAGCGCGCCTTGCCTTGTGGGATGTTATCCGTGAAAGGGTTCGCCAGGGGACTACCTTGTTGCTGACCACCCAATACTTGGAAGAAGCAGACGCTTTAGCTGATCGCATCAGCGTTATTGACCACGGCACAGTCATCGCCGAGGGCACCTCAGACGAACTGAAATCCACTACCGGTGGCCAGCGCGTTTATGTCAGCCTTGTTGATGAGGCTGACGTTGCGATTGCACAGTCCATTTTGGCTCAGGTGGCCTTGCCTGAAACCACCGTTATTACAGATGCCCGCTCAGTTTCTGTGCAGGTCAATGATGGTCCGGAAGCACTTCTTCGCGTGATGGCAGAGATTAAAAACCGTGGCCTTGCAGTTCACGATGCAGGCCTTGCACGACCTACGCTTGACGATGTTTTCTTGCAGCTTACCGGTGGAAAGGCAGGTGACGGGCGATGAATACATTATTCAGCGACATCCGTGCAGTAACCATTCGCAACCTCATTCGTTACCGGCGTGAACCAGAAACGATTCTATTTGGCATTATTCAGCCAATCATGTTCGTTATCTTGTTCAGTCAAGTCTTCGGTGGTGCCATCAACGTGGAAGGCGGCGACTATACTGACTTCCTCATGGCTGGTATCTTTGCGCAGACCATGGTCTTTGGCGCGACCATCTCAGGAGCTGTCATGGCGACTGATAAAAAAGACGGCCTATTGGATCGCTTCCGCACGTTGCCGATGAACCCTGCGGCCGTACCAATCGGCCGTACCTTGGCTGACGTTGTTCTCAATGCAATCTCATTGCTTGTCATGATTCTGACCGGGCTTGCTGTCGGTTGGCGCCCAGGGAACTCCCTGGGATCGACGTTGGCGGGCATCGGCTTGCTAGTGCTGTTTAGCTGGAGCTTTAGCTGGGTCATGGTGTGGTTGGGCATGATGGTCAAGAACTCGGAGACCATGAGTTCTGCATCCTTTATTGTGCTCTTCCCGCTGACATTTTTGTCTAATGCCTTCGTTCCTTCGGAGACGATGCCAAAGTACTTCCGTATTTTTGCTGAGTGGAATCCTGTTTCTTCATTGGTGCAGGCAATCCGTGAGCTATTCGGTAATATGGGAACCGCACCGGTACCGGATGTATGGACCTTGCAGAATCCAATCCTTGCGGTATTGCTCGGCTGCGTGTTCTTCGTCGTGGTGTTCGCACCACTGGCAATTGGTAAATACGCCAAGGCTGCTTAACGCCGCATAACTCAGTGCATTATGCGCTGAACCTTCGCCATCGCACATGTCACAATTGAGGCATGAGCGATGGCGAATTTTTTATCAAACATACCAAGCTTCCTGAACAAGCAGCGGCTGAGGCAGCCGGACTTGCATGGCTTGCAGACGCAACACCGGAAGCTCGCGATGTGGTGGTGGAAGTTGTAGAAGTTTCAGGAACCACCCTGAAAGAGGCGCGGGTTCACACGGTTGCGCCCGACCCAGAAGCGGCATGTGCCTTTGGAAAGATCCTTCGAGGGATACACGAAGCAGGCGCAGAAGCCTTTGGTGCGCCCCCTGCACACTGGAATGGCAAGAATTTCATCGGCAGGGTTGAACAAGAATGTACCCCTAGCGATTCCTGGGTAGATTTCTATGTCCACCAACGGGTTTTGCCATTTTCGCGCCGCGCACAATTAGCTCCAGAATATGCAGATGTTGTTGAACAAGCATGTTCAATAATGCTCGGGTGCAGGGACAACCCGGTCTTTGACATTCCGCCGGCGCGCATTCATGGCGACCTTTGGTCGGGCAATGTCCTATTTAGCGCAGGCGGGGTCGTGATGATAGACCCCGCCGCCCATGGCGGACATCCACATACGGATCTAGCGATGTTGGAATTGTTCGGGACTCCGCATTTGCCTGATATTATGGCCGGCTATGGCGACCCCGATGTGGATTTTGCACTCCACCAACTGCACCCATTAGCGGTCCATGCCATGACCCACGGCAGGGGATATCACCGGCCACTTGCAGAGGCCGCGCAGGCAGTCATCGCACGCTACGGATAGTTACGTCACGAATAGTTGCGGAAAGTCAGGCCTTGGCCATTATTGGCTATTACCAGCTGTTACTGGTCAGAGTGGGCGGTGAGTGGCGATGGTCCTGAAGGCATACGACGCTTGTGCGCACCGCGAAGCCACAGCTCCTCGATGCGCTCGGCGGAAGCCTGTGGCACCTCGCGGCCTTCTAAATAATCATCGATGTGGGTGTAGCTAACGCCGAGAGCTACTTCATCGGGAAGCGCAGGCTTATTGTCTTCCAAATCTGCAGTTGGAGTCTTCTTCCATGTGCTCTCAGGGGCACCTAAATGCTGCAAGAGTTGTGCGCCTTGGCGCTTATTTAGTCCATCGAGAGGCAATAGATCTGCCGCACCGTCGCCCCACTTAGTAAAGAATGCGGTGACATTTTCGGCGGCATGGTCAGTGCCGAGGACCAATAAATTCTTCTCACCCGCCAGTGCGTATTGGGCGATCATGCGCTGGCGAGCTTTGATGTTTCCACGGTTAAAATCGCCAAGCTCCTCTTTGCCTAGTGCCGAGGCCACGGCCGTATCCATCGCCAGCGTTGCAGGCTTGATATCAATGGTGACGCGGTGATCGGGGGAGATGAAATCGAGAGAAATCTGCGCATCGTCCTCATCGGCCTGCACCCCGTGGGGGAGACGAACGGCGTAGAATTCAGCGCCTTCTACCTGATTGACTGCTAGCTGCGCTAATTTTCCGGCCAAGGTGGAATCCTGGCCGCCTGAAATTCCGAGGACAAACCCGCCTGCGCCCGTAGAACGCAGGTAGTCGACGAGGAAATTGATGCGTTGGTTGATTTCATTAGCTGCATTGATCGCAGGTACCGTACCTAGGCTGGCGATGATTTCTTTTTGCAACGGTCTCATAAAAACAAAGCATACCTGTTGATTGAAAGAATTTCTGGGGTATGATTGCACGGCTATAAAAGTGGGGCGATACCATGAATTAGCGAATGTCGCGGCAGGTGATGTGGTTAAATTACCTGCATGAACAATCAAATAACTTCTCGAGTGACCCCTACTGTAGTTGCGGTGATTGCCGCACTAGGTGGTTTACTTTTTGGATATGACACCGGCGTGATGTCAGGTGCGTTGCTGTTTATCTCCCCTGAGTTTGACATGACGGCGGTACAAGAAGGACAAGTGACCTCGATGTTGCTTGTCGGTGCAGCAATTGGTGCGCTTACTGCTGGACGTGCTGCAGACCGGTGGGGACGTCGAACGACGCTGCTCATCGGCGGTGTCATCTTTGTTGTTGGTTCGATCTGGTGTGCATTTGCCGGATCGGTTTGGGGGCTGGCTGCGGCTCGTACCTTCCTCGGTGTAGCAGTGGGTGGCGTATCTATAGTTTCCCCGATGTACATTGCAGAAATGGTGCCTCCAGCTATTCGTGGGCGCATGGTGTCGTTGAACACGCTTATGATCGTTATCGGACAGTTGGTCGCGTACTTAGTAAACTCGGCCCTAGCTTTTACTGAAAGCTGGCGCATGATGCTAGGTCTGGCTGCCGTTCCTGGTGTGCTTTTGACCATCGGAATGCTCTTTATGCCTGATTCCCCCGCTTGGCTTTTGGCGCGTGGACGCGATAAAGAAGCTCTGGCTGTCTCCGCACGTTTGGGCCTTGACCCCGCAGACTTCAACCGCCCAACCCATCGCCTTGATGAGGAAGCTTTGGTCGAGGCCGGCGCAGGTGTTGTCACTGACGTGCGCAGCGAATGGGCAGTATTGAAATCTACTCGCTGGATTCAGCTGACCGTCTTGTTGGCCATGCTGATGGGACTAACACAGCAGATTACGGGTGTTAATGCCATCGTGTACTTTGCTCCAACGATGATGAACCAAGTAGGTATCTCGACGCAGAATTCGGTGTACACGGCCATCGTTATCGGCGTGGTCTCTGTTATCGCGTGCTGGGTAGGGCTCAAGGTCGTTGACAAAATTGGCCGCAAGCGCTTGCTGCTTATCGGCTTGACCGGAAATACGATTTCCCTTTTCATTTTGGCGCTGGTGTACTCACAAGCACAGGGAAGTGTTTTCTACGCAGGTCTGTCATTATTCTTCATGGCGCTGTTCATTGCGTTCCAACAAGCAGCTGTTTCTCCAACCACCTGGTTGCTGATTTCTGAGCTGGTCCCAGCCTCAGTACGCGGTATCGGTATGGGTATTGCCGGTTTGAGCCTGTGGGTCACCAACTGGGCTGTGGCACAGTACTTCCTACCGTTGGTGGAATGGCTGACCGGTCCAGTCGCCTTTGCCATCTTCGGTGTGCTGGGAGTCGTTGCGCTTTCTTACACTCGAGTTCTGGTTCCAGAGACCATGGGCAAATCGCTTTCCGATGTCAGCGTGGAGATGGAACAGCGCTTTACCCGCCGCTAAAGCTAATTCAATTTCCCAGGCATTTTTGGCTATTTGGACGCTGTAGGGTAATATCTTCCCTCGTGTCATGACCGTGATATGACAGTCCGTGATATGACAGTCAGAGTATCTCACCCAGCTGTAGTTTTTGCAGGCATAACCTTCAGTTAGTGGAGATTATGTTGGGAAAGTAAAGCGCATAACGAAAGGAGCGCCCGATGAAGGTTCGCAAGTCGCTTCGGTCGCTGAAGAAGAAGCCGGGCGCCCAGGTTATTCGCCGCCACGGTAAGGTCTTCGTGATCAACAAGAAGGATCCACGTTTCAAGGCTCGTCAGGGCTAATTGCAACGCGGAATCTGATTCTCACCCCAGCTACATCTTTACGGTGTAGCTGGGGTGTTTTTCTATGTGTAGGGAGATTGTGTGGTGGCGACGATTGTTTCGGGGGCTACCCTATATGTTGCGATAATGTGACGTTTGTCACTGTTGAGGCGAGGCAGGGGGAGAAACTGCAGGTCGATCCAATGCGGGCTAGTGGTTGGCGGATGGGGACTTACATTTGTGCCGTTTACCTGGCGTGAAGAAGGGGTAAAAATGAACAATATGTGGGGTGCGGGTTGGGCTTATCCTGGTAATTTCATGAGTGTAACTACTACATGTTGTGTCACTTGCGGGTTTTAGCCACAAAGTATAGTGTCTTTGGTGTCGCCCGTTACAGGAAGAAACTGGTGAAAAAATCCACTCCGGCCGTCGCAACAAATGGCGGTTTGCAGGAAAG
>JAXFXA010000038.1:0-12228 GCA_034091885.1 Corynebacterium sp. | reverse complement strand
TTCGGTCTTTAACAAAAACTCCCCACCTGTTGCGAGGGTCCGCAACTTGGCTATCCACTTTGCAGGCTCCACATACAACACGCGAGTGTCGTTTAATGTAGTAAGCGCCAAAATATCGGGATAATCCTGAGCAGAAATGTTTTCATATGGCGAATAGGTTGCCATGTAGTCATACACCTCGGGGTCATGGAACGGGTCGCCCCATTCTTCCCATTCGCCTACAGTCAACGGCAACTCGGGTTTCAGAATGGACGTAAGCGGATCCACAAAAGGTACGTTCGCCTGAATTGCAGTAAACCGATCGGGCGCCATATTGGCCACCACACCCATCAAGAGCCCACCTGCCGATCCACCTTCCGCCACCAGTTGGTCTGGCGAAGTAAGCCCCTGATCAATCAAGTAGTCAGCCACCGCGATGAAGTCAGTAAATGTATTAGCCTTGTTCATCAATTTGCCGTTGTCGTACCATAAACGGCCCATTTCTCCTCCGCCACGTACATGCGCGACCACGTACAACATTCCGCGGTCTAGTAAGGACAACCGCGCCACAGAGAAATACGGATCCATGCTTGCTTCATAAGAGCCATAGCCATACAGCAATGCAGGCGATGGTTTCTTCATATCGGTGTCTTTGCGTTTAACCACGCTGACTGGGATCTGGGTGCCATCGACAGCCTGTGCCCATAAGCGGAAGGCCTCGTAGTCATTAGCGTCATAGCCGCCGAGCACTTCTTGTTCTTTCAGCAGGGTACGCTCGCCGGTGGCTACTTCGTACTGCCAAAGCTGCGTTGGCTGTGTATACGAAGTGTAAGAAAGTTGAATAACCGGTGCATCCCATTCAGGATTGCCCAATGACGAGACCGAGTAGACCTCCTCATCAAAATCGAGCTCTTTGAACTCGCCAAAGCCCTGCGTAGCAGAAGCAGTGGAGCTGCCGCCAAGTTGCATTACCGCTACACGTGGAATACCACCACGTCGGTAGGCCATTGTGACGAAATCTCGGTACGGACTTACCCCGAGAATGCGCACATCATCGCTGTGCGCAACCAAAGGGTTGATGTCTTGTAACTTGGGCATTGCACCTGCTACTGGAACCCAACCAACCGCAAAGTTAGCCCCAAGTGCATTGTGGGTGACCAGCCAGCGATCTTCTCCGTCCACCACGGCGTGGTCGACGTCATATTCCACGCCAGGCTCCCTGCTCCACAACTGATAAAGCGAGCCTTCTGGCCGTTCTTGCTCTATGTACCATAGTTCGGATGTAGTAGACGAATACGAGCCAATAATTATGTATTTCTCAGAAGAAGAAACGCTCACTCCGACGCGGAAATGTTCATCTGGTTCGTGGTAGACACACACATCTTTGTCTTGAGTGGTGCCAACTTTGTGCCGCCATACACGGTCAGGACGCCATGCATCATCGGTAGTTTGGTAGAAAATATAGTCTTCACCAGCCCACGCAGCGCCGTAGAACACATTGTGCAAACGATCTGGTAAAAGCGTATCCGTTTCTACGTCTTTGACATAAAGGTCAAACGTTTCATCACCAGCGGTATCCACCGAATACGCTAAGAATCGACCGGATTCGGTCAGCGATGCTGCCCCTAATGAAAAGAATTCATGACCTTGCGCCAACTCGTTGGA
This sequence comes from Corynebacterium sp., assembly GCA_034091885.1. Classification (GTDB taxonomy): domain Bacteria; phylum Actinomycetota; class Actinomycetes; order Mycobacteriales; family Mycobacteriaceae; genus Corynebacterium. The sequence continues at coordinate 10,584 of JAXFXA010000038.1, read as the reverse complement.
ATCAAGGTAGACCTGCTCACCAACAGGTACTTCTCCTTCCACAATGACCGGTGGTTGCCACGGATCCTGTCCCTTTAAAACCGGAATCCGACACAAAGAAAAGTATTCCTTACCCTCCTCAGTCCGCCTGTAATACCAGTAGCGGCCCATACGCACCGGAATAGACATATCCGTTTGCTTAATACGGGAGACTAACTCGTTATAGACATTGTCTGTCAACGTCTCCAAGTGCGCGGTCTGCTGTTTGGTATAAGCGTTTTCTGCTTCTAAATATGCACGCGTTTCGGCCGAATCTTTGTCGCGCAACCATTCATAATCGTCAATGAAATCGCGGTTGTGGAATGTTCGGGTAAACGGAAAGCGCGCTGCCACGGGAGGGACAAGAGCACTGTGAAAATTCTTCGAAGCGTCTGTTTCGCGTTCAGGAAATTCTGAATCTGCAGCAATATGTGAAGCCATAGCCCACAAGTTTACACTCGTAGGCTATGGCTTCAATTGCTAGTTTTCCCGCAGATTGGGAAGCTTTTTTATCCGATCCAGTCAATAAACCGCTTACCGGACAAACGCTCATAAGCCTCGATGTAGCGCAGGCGTGTAGCAGATACGACATCGTCTGGAAGGGCCGGTGGAGTATTCCCATCGCTGCCATCCCAACCAGATTCTTCTGAGGTCAACCAGTTGCGCACAAATTGCTTGTCAAAGCTTGGCTGCACCTGGCCTTCGACATAGGAGTCAGCTGGCCAATACCGTGAGGAATCTGGAGTCAAAACTTCATCGGCAAGCACCAAGGTGCCTGCGGAATCTAGTCCGAACTCGAATTTGGTGTCTGCAAGAATGATGCCTTGCTTTTCTGCAAGCTCAGCGGCAGCTGCGTATATCTGCAAAGTAGCGGCCCGCAATTGCTCAGCACGCTCAGAACCGAGATCTGCAACCACACGCTCAAAAGTTACATTCTCATCGTGGTCCCCTTGCTCCGCCTTGGTTGCAGGGGTAAAAATTGGCTCCGGCAACCGCGAAGACTCCACCAGTCCAGCAGGAAGTGCAACCCCACACACCTCACCAGTGGCGTTGTATTCTTTCAACCCAGAACCGGTGAGATAGCCGCGAGCAACGCACTCAAAAGGCAACATGTCGAGTTTTTTCACCACAAGTGCGCGCCCAAGAACTTCTTCCGGAATGCGTTCATCGTCGATACCGCCATCTAGATGATTAGGGAAATCAATAGCGTCGAAGAAAAACATCGTGGTGGCAGTCAAAACCCGGCCTTTGTCAGGAATTGCTGGTTCCAATGCGTGATCGTAGGCAGAGATGCGATCACTGACCACCATCAATAAGGTGTTCTCGTCGATCTCATAAATATCACGAACCTTGCCAGAAGACAGGTGCTTATAGTCTGAAAGTTGCGGGCGCATGGTCAACCTTTGCGAAGAAGAGAGTGAAAAGATGATTAAGCAGGCTGGACAGCTGATGAACTAGAAAATCTCACCTGGGCGGTAGGCAGCAGCTGCAGGGTGTTGGTCAATAAGATGCTGGATTCGGGTCAACACACCTTGAACTTGAGACTCAGCTGCACCGATGAAGGCGTGCTTATCAGCCAGTGCGGTTTCGAGGTCTTCTTTGCTCATGGGCAGGCGATCATCGGCAGCCAAGCGGTCGACGAGGTCCTGCTCGCCACCATTTTCACGCATATTGAGAGCAACAGCTACGGCATTTTCCTTGATAACTTCGTGAGCGGTTTCCCTACCTACACCTGCCCGTACTGCAGCCATAAGAATGCGCGTTGTGGCCAAGAATGGCAGGTAACGCTCCAGCTCACGGTTAATCATTGCGGGGAATGCACCAAACTCATCGAGGACCGTGAGGAAGGTCTCGAACTGGCCATCGATTGCGAAGAATGCATCCGGCAGCGCCACGCGACGCACCACTGAACAGAAAACATCGCCTTCATTCCACTGCTGACCAGCCAAATCAGCAACCATGGTGAGATAGCCGCGCAGAATTACCTGGAAGCCGCACACACGCTCGCACGACCGTGCATTCATCTTGTGTGGCATAGCAGAGGAACCAACTTGTCCCTCTTTGAATCCTTCAGTGACAGTCTCATTACCTGCCATCAAGCGGATGGTCGTTGCCAAAGAAGAAGGAGCAGCACCCAACTCCACGAGGGCAGATACGGCGTCAAAATCCAAGGTACGTGGATATACCTGACCGACGGAGTTAAAGACGCGGCTAAAGCCGAGGTGATCTGCAATCGCGGTTTCTAGCGCCTGCAGCTTGTTTTCATCTCCACCCATCAGATCCAGCATGTCTTGTGAGGTGCCCATCGGGCCCTTGATGCCGCGCAGAGGATAGCGAGTCAAAAGCTCGTTGACACGCTCAATGCCGAGCAATAATTCATCGCTTGCCGATGCAAAACGCTTTCCCAAGGTTGTAGCCTGTGCAGCCACGTTGTGTGAACGTCCCGCCATCACCAAGGACTGGTATTGCCCGGCGCGCTCACCGATGCGCGCGACGACCGCGATTGCTTTGTCTCGTATGAGCTCCAAGGAGCGGTAAATCTGCAGCTGTTCGACGTTTTCTGTCAAGTCGCGGGACGTCATACCCTTGTGGATGTGTTCGTGTCCTGCCAGCGCATTGAATTCTTCAATACGTGCCTTAACGTCGTGGCGGGTAACGCGCTCGCGTTGCGCGATGGAGTCCAAGTCCACGTTGTCAATGACAGCCTCATAAGCAGAAATTGCTTCCTGCGGGATGTCGACACCTAGGTCTTTTTGCGCTTTCATGACGGCAACCCATAGTTGCCGTTCCATGATGATTTTATGTTCCGCGCTCCACAAATTTGCAAGCTCTGCGGAAGCATAGCGCGAGGATAATACGTTAGAGATTCTCTTCTTTTCAGCCACGACGATCATTATTCCACACTGGGTAAATACAACGAACCTAAAGCAAAAACAAAAAGTGTGCACGCCTTAACCAAAGCTCAAAACGTGCACACTGTCTAAGACAAGTCTTTCTGTGCTGTGGAGTTAACCACCGCAGGAAGAATACGTATTAGATACTGATACGGTCTTCTTCTGCTGCGAGGCCAATATCCGAGCGGTAAAAGCTGCCCGCCAACTCAACGTCCTCTAGAACCTTGTAGGCTTCTTCACGAGCCTTTGCCAACGTGGAGCCATGGCCGAGGACGTTGAGAACGCGACCACCGTTTGAATAAACCTTGCCGTCTTTTTCAGTGGTTCCCGCATGCAGAATCTTTGAGGTGTCCTCTAAGTCTGGCGAAGAAATCTCATCACCTTTTTGTGGAGACTCGGGGTAGCCCTTAGCTGCGACAACAACGGTGACGGCATAGCCGTCTTCCCACTCTAGAGGTGGGAGTTCGGCGAGTTTGCCGTTGGCTACTGCAGTAAGAACACCGGCCAGCGGGGTCTTAAGCAAGCTCAACACAGGTTGGGTTTCTGGGTCTCCGAAGCGGCAGTTAAATTCAACAACCGCAGGGCCTTTTTCTCCCCAAGCCAAACCGGCATATAAAAGGCCTGAATACGGAGTGCCGCGGTTGACCATTTCCTTGGCAACTGGCTCACACACGTCGCGAACGATTTGGTCTACATTTTCTTGGCTTAGCCATGGAAGTGGAGTGTAGGCACCCATTCCGCCAGTGTTTGGACCTTTGTCAAAGTCGAAAGCACGCTTGTGGTCTTGGGCAGGGAGTAATGGAACAACCGTTTCACCATCGACTAGGCAAAACAGTGATACTTCTGGGCCGTCAAGGAAAGATTCCAGCAAAACTGGGTTTCCTGCCGCATGTACTGCATTGATATGTGCCAAAGCTTCCTCGCGGTCTGCAGTCACGACGACGCCCTTACCGCCCGCTAGACCGTCGTCTTTCACAACGAAGGTAGGTCCAAATTCTGCAAGCGCCGCATCAATCTCAGCTTGCGATGCCCCAGGCTGGACAGACTGCGCCCGTGCGGTAGCCACGTTCGCTGCCGCCATTACATCCTTAGCAAAGGCTTTGGAGCCTTCGATTTGTGCAGCGTTAGCGTTAGGACCAAATACTGCGATCCCTTCTGCACGCAGTGCATCAGCAACTCCGGCAACGAGTGGAATCTCTGGGCCAACAACAACCAAGTCCGCGTTGACCTGGCGGGCAATGTCCAGCATCCGGTCTGGATTGTCCACTTCAGAAAACTCCGGATGAATTTTTGCCAGCTTCGCCATTGCAGGTGAACCAGGCGCTACGTGCAACTCAGAGGTACGTGGATCAGCGGAAAGTCCCTTTACAAGGGCGTGTTCACGGCCGCCCGAACCAATTACTAGAATGCGCATGCCCTCTATCTTATAAGGCTTAAGCAATACGCTACGAACTCTATTCCGGATTTTCTCTCACAACTGACTTTCGTGACTTAGCATGGAGTCCATGACTTCACCTGAACCATCAGTTTTTACCCGAATCCTCGACGGCGATCTTCCTGGACGCTTTGTCTATCGCGATGACACCTGCGCCGCGTTTTTAACCATTGAACCGCTCCGTTACGGCCACACTCTATTGGTTCCACTTGTCCAGGTGGACAAGTGGACAGACCTAGAAGGTGACGTGTGGTCACACATGAACACCATTGCTCAAGAAATTGGCGCAGCGATAATTAATGCTTTCGATTCTCCTCGCTGTGGTTACATCATCGCAGGTTTTGATGTTCCGCACGCTCATATCCATCTGTTCCCCACGGACAAGATGGCTGACTATGACTTTGCCAAGGTCATCCCAATGGAGGCAACGGATCCAGGTGCAATGGATGAGGCAGCAACTCGGTTGCGCCAACACCTCAATACCGATGAGGATGGTTTCCGCCGCTAGATCATTCCTTATTTAGCTTGGAATTCGTTTTATCGCGTTTACCAAGCTTCGGCAGGAATGCTCCCCGAGCTTTCCTGCCCGCTTTATTTCGCGCTGCAGCCAAGCTGGCATCGGTCAGCTCATCCCCGCCGCGATGGTCACTGGGCTCGCTGTCCTCGGCGGTGTGAGAATAAGAGGTTTCGGTTTCATCGATAAGCGCTGGAATGCGAACGGTGAAAGTGGATCCTTGACCAAGCTCGGATTCCACCCAAATTGTGCCTCCATGCTGCTCAATGAGCGACTTAGCAATGGCTAGGCCTAAGCCCGAACCACCGGTATCGCGAGTACGCGAAGAATCGGTCCGATAGAAACGCTCAAATATATGCGCGGCGTCATCAGCAGACATACCTTTACCACTGTCGATGACCCGAATAAGCACATCCGTGTTGTCTCGCGCCAACTCAATTACCACCACGGCATTGTCACCGCCATGCTTTAGACCGTTGCTCACTAAATTGAGCACAACTTGATGGAGGCGCGAAGGGTCGCCTTGTACCATCGGAATCCCCGAGGCATGGTTGCTCACTTTAATTTCCCTACCAGGGAAAGCTCCGCGAGCAGTCGACGCAACATTTAATGCTAGCTCAAGGACATCCACCGTGCGCAGCTCCAACCGCGAGCCTTCCGCGCGCGTCAACGCAAGCAAGTCCTCTACGAGCAACGACATGCGCTCTGCTTCGCTGTGGATTTTATCTAGCACCATATCGGCATCATTGGTAATGCCCGAACGATAAAGCTCCGCGTAACCGCGCAGACTCGTAAGAGGGGTCCGCAATTCATGCGAGGCATCCCCTACGAAGCGACGCATTTGCTTTTCTTTTTCTTGCGCCTGTTCGATGGAGTTTTGCAATTGCCCCAACATGATATTAAGTGCGGCTGAAAGCTGGCCAACCTCAGTACGCATTGGCCACTGCGGGACACGTTTATCCACTTCACCTGCAGCAATATCAGTTGCGGTCTTTTCCACCACACGCAAGGGGCGCAAAGCTCTGCGGATGGCATAAAACCCCGCAATAGCAATCAAAACCAACGACACAATAGTAACAAGCACTTGCAAAATGGCCAGCCCCTGCAACACTGTTTTCTCAGAGTCCAGGTTCTTAGCAACAATCAAAATGCCGCCGTTATTTTCAGTAGCCAGTGCCCGCCACTCCGAAGGCTGCTCAGAATCACGAGTGGAAGCGACAGTCCGCGGTGCTCCTCCAATAATGAGGTCATCTACCTGGGGCATGGAGTCATAAGGGTTGCGCAGGCGCAAGGAACCATCGGGAAGCACTCTGATAAGACAAAACTCAGTCGGCGGCGCGCCTGCCATATCGACACCAAAGAAATCGACATTGCGCGCCCAACTGCGTTCGGCTTCCAACAAGTCCTGATCGACGCGGTTATACAACACATCCCGCATGATTGCAGACACAACCGCGGAAGAACCCGCCAAGCCCAAGCCAGAAATCAATACGATGATTACGACCAGGCCCACCCGTAGCGGAATGGCCTTCGGCAGTGAACCATCCCTGCTTTTTACGCGAAAACTCACTCGCACACCCGCGGTCATCCTAGGAGCGTGGGGTTCGTAGCACGTAACCCACACCGCGCACTGTGTGAATTAGTGGGGTGTCACCCGTGTCGATCTTGCGGCGAAGATAGGAAATATAGGATTCGACCACGTTGCCGTCACCACCGAAGTCGTAGTGCCAGACATTGTCCAGAATTTTTGCTTTAGACAACACCACTTCTTTGTTTTCCATGAGATATCGCAACAGGTTAAATTCCGTTGGAGACAAATCAATAATCTCCCCTGACTTAGTAACCTCATGGGTGTCATCATTTAAGGTCAAGTCAGCATACGTCAGTACGGCACCGACATTTTCTGCTTGTACGTTGTTTCCGCGACGCAAGATAACGCGCAGCCGTGTGATAACTTCTTCCAAACTAAAAGGCTTGGTCACATAGTCATCAGCGCCGATAGTCAATCCATGAATGCGCTGATCAACGCTATCTTTGGCCGTCAGATATAGCACTGGGCCATCAAGCCCCTCACTGCGTAGTTTTGCCAGCAATTCAAAGCCGTCCATTCCTGGCATCATAACGTCCAAAATATAGGCATCCGGATTGATGTCACGGGCAATGCGTAGTGCCTCTGTTCCGGAGTTGGCACTGTGCACATCAAAACCTTGAAACTTCAAAGAGACAGTGAGAAGCTCAACAATGTTTGGCTCATCGTCGACGACCAAAACCGTGATGTTGTCGGTGCGTTGTGCATCCATTTCTAAAGACTCCTTCGAATACTAAGACATATATGCACGCCAGTGTGTCACAGTGGCTATCAAACCAACTGTAGGACAACTGTACACATCCTGTGAGACCGGCTGGAGTAGGTTGTGTACAGCAACGTTGCGTTCACCAGCTGAAAGGCGCTCAGAAACAAGTTGTGACAAAACACCCTGTCCTGCGCGGCGCGGGGTTCAGCTCTAAACTCTTAGTTCATGATGTCACCTTCGTCTATCCCCTTGGATAAGGTTCCGGATTCTGCCCGCCGCACGGACAAACTCACTGTCGCAGCGTGGGCTTTATGGGATTGGGGCGCAGCCGCATTTCACGCTGTCTTGGTGACTTTTATCTTCGCTGTGTATCTGACTGATTCCGTCGGCGATACGATTAACTCAAGATATACGCCTGCTCAGTGGTTATCTTTCGCAGTGGCTGTTGCGGGCGTTGCCATCTTTGCGGTGACACCAATCATGGGACAACGCGCAGATATCCACGGAACGCGAAAACGCTCGTTGGCGATGTGGTCGCTCTGGACGTTTTTGATAATGATCGCGCTATTTTTCATTCGCAATGATGCCCCCATCTATTTCTGGTCCGGCTTGGTGTTACTGGCAATCGGCACCATCACCATTGAATTTGCTGAGGTCAATTACTTTGCGCAGCTAAGCCAAGTAGCCACAACGCACACAGTGGGCAAAGTCTCAGGGCTCGGGTGGTCAGCCGGTTATTTTGGCGGCATCTTTCTGCTTTTGTTGTGCTACGTCGGTTTTGTTTCGGGTGAGGGTGGTTTGTTGGGTCTTTCCACCACGGGTGGTTTCAATATCCGTGTTGTAGCTCTGGTGGCCGCTATATGGTTTGGGCTTTCCTGTGTGCCAGGTCTTATTCGCGTTCCGGAAATCCCTCCACGCCCTGAACAGACCGGAGGAATTTTAGACTCCTATCGGAAGCTATTCACTGATGTGAAATCTTTGTGGCACACCGACCGCAATGCATGTTACTTCTTGTTTGCCTCTGCAATCTTTCGTGATGGTTTGGCAGGAGTTTTCTCTTTCGGGGCAATTTTGGGTGTGACCGTCTACGGTTTGAGTGCTGGGGATGTGTTGATCTTTGGAGTTGCTGCGAACGTGGCGGCGGCATTGGGAGCAGTGGCTGGTGGTCTTTTAGATGACAAAGTGGGGCCCAAACCCATCATTTTGACGTGCCTAACTGTGCTATCAGTAACCAGCTTTACAATGTTCTTCCTCGAAGGCCCACTGGCATTTTGGGTGGGCGGACTAATTTTGTGTTCCGCCGTGGGCCCCGCTCAATCCTCCGCACGCAGCTTCCTAGCGCGTGTAGCGCCGGTTGGAAAAGAAGGCCAGATGTTTGGTCTCTATGCCACCACAGGGCGTTCGGTTTCATGGCTGTCTCCAGCCCTGTTTGGCTTGTTCGTATCACTGTTGGGCCAGGGAGATCGCGGTGGCATTATAGCCATAGCTTTGGTCATTGCCCTCGGCGCGCTGGTGTTAATTCCTGTCCGCGATCCGCATCGCCGTCACTACAAGTCCTCAATTACGCATACTCAGTAGGCAACGCTGTTATCGCCTCTACAATGTCGGTATGTGTACGTCTAAGTCGCCGCGGAGTCATGTTCCTGCTGCTGTGTTAGCAAGTTGCTTGCTCGCACTTGGAGGAGGTGCATTAACGGCATGTTCGCCTCCTGATCCCGTTGGGACTTCTGTCACAAACACCACGTCTGACACAAGTTCCGAATCCGGCAGCACATACGGCGGCCAAGAAATAGATCTCAGAGAAGTACGCGTGGGGGACAGGACTTTTCCTGCGCGTGGTGTGGTGTTTGCGGCACACGATGGTGCAGATAATAACGAACCCATCGTGATACTTAGCCACCTTCGCGCGCCCACGTGCAGCGATGAATCTTTTGAGTATCCTTGCCCCGCTGGTACGGAACAGCTCCGGTATGACACGGGAATGGCGTATCTAGGCCGAGCACTAGCAGATCAAGGTTTTAACGTAGTCATTCCTGATCTCACTGCGGTTGTACACGGTGGTGATGTTTTTACCCCCTATGATCAGCCCGCGGCATGGAGCGCGGTAGTAACTCCTCTACTGGCGAATGTGCCTGGAGATCCGTCACGGGTGGGATTGGTTGCGCATTCACGCTCAGCTGCTTTTGTTGATCGTGCGGTGGCAGACCTTGGTGTCGATGCAGTGGTGAGCTACGGCGGTTTTTATGACGAGACTTCTCCGGCCGCGCACAGCGATACGGTACCGGTTTTGGAACTAACTGGCTCGCTGGATTCCGATGTAGGCCTAGCCGCTCCGAAATGGGTTAGTGCACACCCTGACGCAGGAAATATTGAGTCCCATGTCATTCCAGGATTGGGTCATATGCTGGTCAATGAGAATATGGATGATGAACGCATCGGTTGTGATGTCTTGGATTGCCCTGATGCCGCTGCTCACAAGGAGATAATCACCGCGGCAGCACTGCAGTGGTTTAGAAGTGCTTTGATAGATAATGTCTCTTCGCCCCAGTGGGAAACCAAATACAATTCCGCTTCAACGCGCTCTTTGCGCAGCGGAAGTATCTTCGTGGGTCCAGACGCTTTTTCAGGCGTGAAGCTGTGCACGGTGCCGGAGCCCATGGGCAGGGAACTGCCGCCTTCACTGTGCCCTGACCCTGATGACGGAGTTCTGGACGCGTTCTACACCACGCAATTAGGTGTCGTTTCTGACTCAGCCTCAGTCGCTTTTGCCCAGCCGTTACGGTTGCCGGAGTTGCTCGTCGCACCGCTTGCAACTGCTAAGGAAGCCACCGCGCTTTCCGTTACCTTGGACCTCGTGATGCCCGATGGCTCAGGTGCCAAGAAAACAGTGGATATTCCTGCTCATCATCCTGCCTTGGCAACGCTTGGCGATGACACCCTAGGAGGCACCTACCTCATTAGTGGCATTAAGCTTGCCGATGCCACCGATGACATCGATGCCAGCACTGTGATCACCGGACTAACGCTACACAGCCCCAAACCGTTCATTCTGCGGGGAGTGGTTGGACGATAATTCCACCTCTACCGCGGGATATTACGCAGATTTGAGGTGGCTAGGTCCATCATCTTTCCTACCCCACCGTCAAAAACCTCTCGGGTGGCAGCTTTGGAAAAGCCCAATAGCTGCTCCATGGTCAACGTCGGTGGGATAGACAAGGCATTAGGATCCGTAATGAACTCAACCAATACGGGGCCATCATGGTCTAAGGCTTCACGTACTGCGCGACGCACATTCTTTGGTTTTTCCACACGGATAGCCTTAATACCAGCACTTTCTGCAACGGCAGAAAAATCAACGGGGGCGTGATCTGTTTCGTGTTCTGGCATCCCTTCCACCAGCATTTCCAATTTCACCATGCCCAGCGAAGA
>JAXFXA010000037.1:0-13833 GCA_034091885.1 Corynebacterium sp. | reverse complement strand
AATGACCCACGTATCCAACAATTCCACACATAGATGTTGATTCTAACCTAGATGATGGGTTAAATACGCCTCCCCCGCTGCGCTGCAATAACTGCAAATACCTAGGCATCATTCGTCGCCGAGATAACCTTGGGCACAGGCACAGAAAAACTAAGTTTGCTCTATTGTTGTAAGTGTGTCTGCGAATCTAAAAAAACACCTAGCAACTCTGTCCAAGCGCGGGAAACACCGGGTTCTTGTCGGTGACCTCAACTACGCAGGGCTACCCGGTAAGGTTTATACACCAGCTGAAGGTGATGCACTTCCCGCGGTAGCCTTTGGCCACGATTGGCGTAAACCAATTAAGCATTACCATGCGACGTTGCGCCACCTTGCCAGCTGGGGCATTGTCGTTGTCGCTCCAGATACAGAAAATGGTTTCCTCCCTGACCCTCGCAATTTAGCTGCTGATTTGGAAACCAGTTTGCAAATCGCTGCGGGAGTTAAGCTCGGTCACGGAAACGTCACCGTTTCCGCCCGAAAACTTGGTGTTATTGGGCACGGTATGGGTGGAGGAACTGCTGTCCTTACGGCAGTCGATAACGAAAAAGTTAAGGCCGTTGGCGCCATCTACCCAGCTATCACCTCGCCGTCAGCTGTCGATGCCGCTCGGCATCTAAACACACCAGGCCTAGTTATCGGTTCGAGCCGCTCTGATATCTTCAGTGGAGGTTCTCCAGCACAACTGGCCTATAACTGGAAAGGCGATGTTGCCTACCGTGAGGTCAACAAAGGAACTCAGCAGGGGTTTACTGAAGATCGTTTGTACCGAATTGCTATGGGCTCCGGTGCTTTTCAAGCTGGTCCGCGTGAAATCGCACGCGGACTGTTAACGGGCTTTCTCCTGCACCGGTTAGATAATGAAGGTAAATTTTCTGGGTTTTCCGCAGCCGTTGCTGAGGGTAAGGGCTTTGAAAGCTTCCACGGCCCTGACTTAGCAGACCGCGCTGGTCACCTAGAGCCCGAGGAAATCGGAGCCACTCCAGCCAGCCAACTTTAATCAGCTTTTCGTAGCACTGATTTCACTTGCCCCTGTACCGCCCGCGTCGGTGCAGGGGTTTGCTGGATTCGAGCCATTGTAGGAAGTTGTGGCTCTCTGTAATCCATGGGCCTTAATGTTTCAGGTGTTTTGGTTTGTTGCTGAGCACGAACTGCCTTTTTCGTTCCTGATTCTAAGTCACGTTGAGCTTTATCTAGTATTTTCTCAAACTCGGTGAGCCGTGCCGCCGCTCGATTGCGAAACTTTTGAGCGAATTCTTCAAAGTCGTTTACCATTGTCCTGCCTTTCGAGCACGTATAGAACTGCCTGCTGAGCTTGAGCTAGATACTGGGGCTGCGGGTGCTTGCTGAACCGTGTCCGCTACAGGTGGGTTGGGTGCCAGAGCTGCCCCACCTGGCGAAGCAGCCGGGACCATCTTCTTCGGAGGAGGTGTAGGTTCTGGGACGTTTTTTAGCTCTTCCATCGTCGGCACTGGATCTGGTTCTGGAACTGGTTCTGGGGCAGGCTCCGGTGCAGGTGCAGGTATATCAGAACTCCCGCCATCGGGAAGGGGCGGGATGTGTTGCACAAAGTCCTCAATAAACTGCTGAGCTACTACGACAAGAGCGCCAATCCCGAGAACAGCAATTCCCAAGCCGACTAACCCGCTGGTGCCAGTACATCCTTTTTCTACTACTTCCGCTTCCGTGCAGCCGCAAGCAGATTCTGCAGACTCTTCAACTTCCGCCGTTGTATCAGTTTCTGCAATAGTTGTAGCGTCACGCTCAGTTTCAATCTCCGTTGTAGTTGTCCGTTCTCGGCACGTTTCTGTCACCGAATTCGAGGCCGGCGTTGTAGTTGCGGATTTACACTCTTGATTTTGCTGGGAGACTTGCTGGGACTCTTCTTGAATAACTGGCTTATGGGTACGCACTGGTTCTGTTCGCGGCTGCTCGGGTTCAGTTGATGAAGACGGCGGTACTGCAGAACTACACGGCTTGGTTGGAAGATCGGTTTTCTTAGTCTCCGAACTGCGCGCGGCATCGTCCTGAGTGGTCGATAGCCCGGGTTGTACTGGCGTTGCTGGTTGGGTTGGTGCTGGCTGCGCCGGGACAGGACCTGCTGGCTCAGTGTTATCTACTGGTTTACACGGTGATGGGATGGTGTTGCAGGGTTGGGTTGCAGGTGTTGGTTTTGCGGGATTACATCCTGCTACCTCCGGCGCTTCTGGAGGTAGTTTCTTCTCACAGACTTCTTCGCATCGACGCCCAAACTCCGTAAAACACGACTCAATTGCGTTATCACGGTCGTTGCACAGGTCAACGATAAAGCTGTTAACTCCGTCTATGAGGTCACGTCCCACGGGGACGATAAATGGGATGATTGCCCGTGCCGCCGGATTCATTATGAGCAGGCCAGTCAGTCCACCTAGCATCGAAATGGCTACGGTAAGAATCTCAGCCAACGTGGTTTCAGAGGTATTGACGATGTCATCTAATGCTGCGGCGCAATCACGCGCAGAATCGGAAACCTTGTCTGCATCGCGTTGGTCCTCGTCATAGTCCGCAGTTATCGCTGCGAAGAACTCCCCCAGTTTTCCGTTTGCCACAGATCCAAAAAGGCCAAGCGCAATGTCTATGGCCACGCCCCAAAGACCGCCACCACGACGAGGCCGGCTTTTACCCGTAGCAGCTTCTGTATGCCGAACTAATTCTTGCGGCTTCAAACCATCTGCATTTGCAACAGCCTTGTCCACAATGGGCAACGGCATAGCCGGCCCTAAATAGAAGCCTTGTGCTGCAAGCTGAAACTTCCTAATCTCTTGCTTGTAGTCTGCAATAAGACTTCCTGCTAATACACTCATTATTGCTCCCACTTGGTGCTAAAGGAGTGGGCATTGGAGACATCGGCAAGCTTAAATTGCTCTTGTTGTTGTACAGCAGCCTGAAACGTGTTGAGAGCATTGTGCAAACGCCAACGCGTTCGCTCATGCATATTGTTGAGCAAATTACTTATCTGCGCACCGTGTCCAGCAAATCCATTGCCCGTGGAGTGTGGCGGAAACGCAGGAGCTTGTGATTCGTGTGCGCGCAAATGCTCTTCCGCATTCACGATCGCATCCCGCAATTGCCGCTGCGCAGGTTCATAATCAATATAGAAATCAGACACTTTCCAATGCCTCCCCCTTTTTGATGGTGTGATTCGCCCTTGCTGACAAAGGCTTCTACCAATAACAGACTGGAAAATTCACCAAAAGGTTCCCGACAAAAGAAAAAACGTCTAGAGGAAATTCTCTAGACGTTTTTAATTCCGGCCGCTTCTAGGTTTAAACCGCAGCTACAACCGCCGCCAGTCTCCCTGCAACCTTGCGCGCTTGTTCTTGTTCTGCTGCTTCTACCATGACGCGGAAAAACTCTTCAGTTCCGGAAGCCCGTAATAATACGCGCCCAGATTCACCGAGCTCATGCTCGGCCTCAGCCAACGCACTTTGCACGTCAACATTGTCCATAATTGCGTTTTTATCAGAGACCGGAACATTGATAAGTACCTGCGGCAACGTGGTCATCACAGAGGCTAGTTCCTTCAAGGTCTTTCCGCTTTTCGCCATCTGCGCCATAATAGACAACCCTGTCAAGGTGCCATCGCCAGTGGTGCATTCATCGGGCAAAACAATATGACCTGACTGTTCGCCGCCCAAAGAATAGTTTCCTCGGTTAAGTTCTTCGACGACATAGCGGTCTCCGACCTTTGTCTCAGTAATAGAAATTCCTTGCGCCTTCATTGCTATTTTTAGCCCCAGATTCGACATTACTGTGGCAACAAGAGTATTAAAACGCAGGTTATTGTCATTTTTCATACCTACCGCTAAAAGCGCCATGATCTGATCACCATCGACAACGTTGCCTTCAGCATCTACCGCTAAACAACGATCAGCGTCACCGTCGTGTGACAAAGCCAAATCTGCGCCGAATTCTTGTACCGCTGCCTGGGCAACCGCAATATGAGTTGATCCGCAATCTTCGTTGATATTGAAAGCATTTGGTTTGTCATGGATCGCAATGACTTCCGCACCCGCAGCGCGATAAGCTGCTGGCGCAACCTTCGATGCCGCACCATTAGCAGCATCCACAACCACCTTAATTCCAGACAAATCTACGGGGACCGCCTCTGCCAAATGCTTTAGGTAACGTGACCGCGCATCTGGAGCTTCAGAAATAATTCGACCGAGCTTAGAGCCCGTGGGCCCAGTTTCACTAAGCTTCTCCATCGCTGCTTGGATCTCGTCTTCAACTGAATCCGGAAGCTTCTTTCCGCCTGCCGAAAAGAACTTGATTCCATTATCCGGCATAGGGTTATGCGAAGCCGAGATCATCACGCCCAGATTGGCACCGTAATCATCAGTGAGGAATGCAATTGCAGGGGTTGGCAAAACCCCTACGCGGACGACATCGACACCGCGCGAAGCCAGGCCTGCCGCCATCGCTGCGTCCAACATCTCTCCCGATACCCGCGGGTCACGGCCAATAATCGCGGTAGGGCGCAGTTCATATGACTCGCGGTTTGCTGTCAGCACCTCGGCAGCAGCTTGCCCAAGCTTCATCGCCAGAATTGGAGTTAATTTCTTATTCGCCAAGCCGCGCACGCCATCAGTACCAAAAAGTCGAGTCATACCGTTAATTATGCCTGTTGGCAAGGCAATGCCCAAAAGCTCCTCGCCCCAGCAGTAAGGCTATCTAGCTTGTCGATGCCGCGTTGACCACCAGTAGATCACCCGGCGAACACTGCAGTGCGTGACAAATTGCAACCAAGGTTGAAAAGCGGATTGCTTTGGCATGGTTATTTTTCAGCTTAGAAAGATTGACAACGCTCACACCAACCTCGTCCGACAACTCCGTTAAAGTCATCTGACGCTCCTCTAAGATCTCTGCCAAACGGCAATAGACTTCCAGACCTTCAGACAAGCCCATCTACCTCTGCTTCTAGCTCCTGCGATGACACGATTGCCCGCTCCAAAACGAATAGCACTCCAATGAGCAACCACGCGATGATCATTACTGAGGTAGACGTCAACGATGCCTCAGTCCAATCTGACTCTATCCCTATACGGTTAGCAGCAAAGTTATTTCCCATCAATTCAAAAAAGGCGCCGCTTAACCAAGCCAGGATGGAGAATGCAGCCACATTGCACAACCTCGCCACAGCCGGGGAGTTCATCTTTCCCTTGGCAATTCGAGTCAGGATACGCCAGAGTGCATAAATGGACACGGCCAAGCTTAGGGCTTTGATGATAAAACCAGTCATCAAATATACAAAGGGCCCTCCGCCTACTGCGTCAAATGCCAATCCTCCTGGAACTGCAGCACTTAATTCCGTATGGAAAGTCTGCCGTACCAGCACCATAGCCACATATTGGCCCCAGAACACCGCGCACACAAGGGTAATTACATTGACCGCAGCTATAGAGCTCCGTCCTTCTGATGGCATCTCCACCGTCTCCCAACATAATGAATAACATTACTTACGTTTTTCGATATTAACGTTATTCGTTATGCGGCGCAAGTAATCATGCGCCAACCCAAGACACACTCAACTGGCCCTACCCAAGTCACTGCTCCATACAAAAGCCGATAAGGCCCGTACCACAGGTACGAGCCTTATCGGAGAAAAGCGATAAATGATTAACGCTTGGAGTACTGAGGTGCACGACGTGCCTTGTGCAAACCAGCCTTCTTACGCTCAACCGCACGGGCGTCACGAGTCAGCAGACCAGCCTTCTTCAAGGCTGCACGGTCAGCTGGGTTGTAGATGTTCAGTGCACGTGCAATAGCTAGACGCAAAGCACCGGACTGACCAGTTGGGCCACCGCCAGAAACGGAAACCTTGATGTCGAACTGATTCTCGCGCTCAAGCAAGGTCAGTGGCAACAAGATGTCCTGCTGGTGCAGCTTGTTTGGGAAGTAGGTGTCCAAGGAACGGCCGTTGACGGTGATTTCACCGGAGCCTTCAACCATGCGGACACGTGCAATAGCGCGCTTACGACGACCAACGGTCTGGATTGGACCCTCATGAAGGGAAGGGACAGCTTCCTGCTCTTCGGTGGTTTCGATAGCGATTGCGTCACCAATGGTGTTGGTGAACTCTTCGGTAGCCGCGGTTGCTGCAGCAATGTCAGCAGCGTCAGCTACGTTGTTGTCAAGGTTCTGCTCAGCCATTATTGTGCCACCTGCTTAAACTCGAAAGTCTCCGGCTTCTGGCCGGCGTACGGGTGCTCTTCGCCTACGAATACGTGCAGCTTCTTTGCGGAAGAACGGGAAAGCTTGTTATGTGGCATCATGCCGGTAACAGCTTCTTCAATAACGCGTGCCGGATTTGCGTCCAAAGACTGACCCAGGGTCAGGGACTTCAAGCCACCCGGGTAACCGGAGTGACGGTAACGCATTTCGCGATCGCGCTTGTTAGAAGAAATGTGAATCTTGTCAGCGTTGATGATGATGACGTAGTCACCACAGTCAACGTTTGGTGCGAACTGAGGCTTGTGCTTGCCACGCAGCAAATCTGCCACGGTAGAAGCAAGCTTGCCCAGAACCACGTCGGTTGCGTCGATGACGTACCACTTACGGGTAATGTCACCGCTCTTCGGGTGGAAAGTAGACAAAGTGACTCCTTGGAGTTGTCTCTGGGGGCTGCCGGCCAACAAGGTGCCATTGACGCATAACCTGCAGCGGCCGGTGGAGACCTACAGGAAGCGCGTTTCGAATCAACGAAACAAAGCACACAGGGGTCTAATCCTAACCAATCTCACGACGAAAACCAAAATACCGCCACTGCACCATATTTCAGACGGCAAAGTACAAGCGCCCACAATGAACTAAGCCGGTCTAAAAATGATGCAGCGACGGTACATGGTTGTTAAAGATGCAGATTATCCCCAGCTGGCAGCTGCGCGACGGTTCACGTCGCTCATACGGTCATTTGACTGAGAAACGGTATTCGAAATTGTGGCCAGAACGGTGTTGAGCTCATCTGCAGCTCGGTCCCACTTTGCCTGAGCTTCGCTGTATGCTGCTGCCGCGTCACCTTCCCACGTAGCTGCCATGGGTGCAATGTGAGATTTTAGATCCCCCAACATACCGTTGATCCTTGCGGAGGTGCTGTTAATATCAGCTGCTGCATTGGCAATCTCGCCGAATTGATACTTAATTTCAGACATGTTTATTCCTTTTCGGTAGTTGGCGTCAGTGTTTTACTATGACGCCGCTTGAACTGTGTAAGCCCTGAATCCGCACCATTTGAGAAAGGTGCTACACATTGTTGTGATAGGCCCGCCTATAGTGCGAGCCCACCTCCGACGGAGGTAAATGCTTGGCTGTTATCAGCTTCAGTGTTATCGAAATTGCGTGCGTTGGATCGGATATTGTCGCTGATAGCAGACAAAGCTTCACGCAATTGCTGTGCAGAGGCGTTGTAGCGTTGCATCAAGTTGTCAAAAGAAACTTGTGCTTGTCCCGCCCAGCTACCACGTACCGAATCCACAACACCCTGCAGCCGAGTAAGCTCCCCCTGAACTTCCTCATTAGTGCCGTCGACGCGACCGGCGGTTGCCACCATTACATCAGCTTGGGTCTTAAAAAGTTGGCTCATTAGCCTTAAATCTCCCCCGAGTTAGAAAAGTAGTTAAGTGATGAAGAGACTGACCGCAAAAGTGAACCACGGTTTATTAGATATTTTCTCTTCACTATTAACAGACTGAAGTTTTTACTAAAAGGTTCCCGCAATCTAGAAAAATTTCTTTAGCTTTCTCGCTCAAACCTGCGAACTGGGGTTTTATCCCTCTTTTTACTCAGTAACTTTGTGAATTGTCTCTTGCGCCATCCAGCAGGCTGCGCGCTGAGCGATAGTCGGTTCAAAGCGAGTATGACACCCGACAGATATTTGTTGTTCCGAATCCACCCACGTAGTCCAAGCCACCGCAGAATCATCGCCGGGCCGTTCCGTGTAGCTCAACTTGCCGTTAGCCTCGACAGCATCACTTAGAGTTTCATCGCGCGCAATTTGTTGGTGGATCTCCGCCATTAAAGCAGTCGCTGGCACCGCATAAACTGGGTCAGCGGCCATAATGATTCTTAAATTTGGATCTGGGCCTGTTGCGGTGAGAACACCGGAATCATCCGTTGCTGTAAACCCTTTGGGTAATTTCACAGATAAACCCGCTTGGTTGAGTTCCACAGTTTCAGAAACTTCCGGTTGTGCGGCTGACGGCGAAGCCTGAGACAAGCTATTCGGTTCCTGCGTTCCAGAAGCTTTAGAGCCCAAATTACTTGATGTTTCAGTCGACGGCGTTGTCGACGCAGCGGATAAAGATTGTGTTGCCGGAGTACGAGTAAGCCACAAGGCAACAAGTGCTACCGCAATTACCAGCCCAATTATGGAAACCCACACCATGTCGAGTCGGTGCCACCACGCAGGAGATTCCAGTTGCGGACGAGGAAGAATGAACTCCTCTGGCTCGTTGTGGTCGATGTCAAGAAGTGCCGTTGGGGCATCGACAAGCTCTTGATTTGCCTTGGCAAAAGGCTCGGTAACCGTTACTGAATGAACCCGCAATTGCCGGCGAATTATTTTAACTGCTTCGTGCGAAATGGTGCCACTGGAAGCATCCGCGACCACCTCAACGGTGACGTTTGGCCACGCCGCTGAAACTAACTTCTTAGTCTGAGCAATTACACCTGCCAGTGCTGTCCCCTCCACGACCGCATTGCCCGACAAATCATAGCGATAAACTGCCTCTTGAGCCTCAAAAACTGTAGCTGTATCAAGAACTGTGATAACAACGTCAGGTGGGGCAACCGCATCAGCAATCTCAGGCTCGTAGGTACCGTGTTGCTTGATTTTTAGTGAATGCGTCATTGTGTCTCCCCCTGTGTGTGCGCATCGTGCTGAGCGACGAGGCAAAGCCCCACGTTTTCCCCGCGTGTTTGAAATATTCCACGTCCCGGTGGCTGGGATTGTGGTTTGATGTTAAAAATTGCTCCCTCGTCTTTAGGCGCGTCGAGGACAAGAACATCCGGTTGACTGTCCCTCAGCGCGGAGAAAAAGGGGCTATATAATGCACGTCCAATGCCGCCTGCCTTGCGAGCAATTATCAAATGCAGACCAATATCGCGTGCATGTGGAATAAGTTCCACAAGAGGAGCGAGCGTTATTTCGCTGAGTAAATCTGCATCGTCAATGATGACAAAGAGTTCCGGCCCCTCCCACCAGTCGCGGGCTCTTAGCTGTGCCGGAGTGATATCCGGTCCTGGCAGACGTGACCGCAGCGTAGTTGCAGTATCGCGTAAGGCCTCCTCTGCGGCAGTGGTGGTAGCCGCGTATGCCGCAAGCATATGCTCCGGCACCGCCCCGAGATGTGCGCGGCGCAAATCGACAACCACAAGACGTACTTTTTCACGTGGCAGTTCACACAATTGCGTAATTAGCGTTGAGACCCAGGTGGACTTTCCAGCCCCTGTGGCACCAATGCATACAAAATGGGCGCTGGTATCCCAAAACTGCGTGTCCAAGTCGCGACCTCCCACGCCCCACGGCAAGCTTTCCGCTTGTGGACCCGGAATGGTGCTAAGAGACAAACTACTAGGCAACATTTTCAGGCTCGGAACAGGAGAAACACTCGACCAATGCGCTGCAATATACGCAAGATCTTGCGCCGCGGTGAATGCAAACAACATATCTTCCCCCGCGAGCGTGAGCCCCCGACCAGGCGAGTGCGGTAACTTTTGTTGTTTCTTCCGATCAATGAGAGATTCCATAGCCTCGCCCAGCCGCAATTCAAATCGTTCAGTAATAAGGTCGCGGATTGCTGGGCGTAGCGTTGTCCAGCGTGGCGTCGCAATAAGCAAGTGAACGCGGGCAGAGATTCCATCGGCAGCAATACTATTGAAAGTCTCCGCGAGGTCTTCGAACTCCGCCGCAGATGTTCCAATGTGGTGCCAACCATCAACAACGAGGAAGGTATGCCGCGGTTCTGGACGTTTTATAAGGCCTTCTACTTCATCGACTATTCGACGCACTTTCTCTGGGTCGTTGCGGCCGGCGACCGCCGCAACATGCGGCAACTGTTCCACGTCATGCAGAGTTCCACCGCCGAGATCTATGAGATAAAACCGAATATCTGCAGGCGAATTATGCACTGCAAGTCCTGCAACTATCGTTTTGAGCCCCATAGATTTGCCCGATTGCGGGCCTCCACATATCGCAAGATGAGCAGCCCAAACATCCACCATTAGCGGGTCCTGCCTCTGAGCATAGGGCTTATCGATGCTCCCTACTCCCACCGCAAGCCCTTCCCCACATGACACTGCAGACAATTCAATTCGACTAGGCAATGGCGGCAACCACACTTGATGTGCCTGTTGGTTTCGGCGGGCTGCTTCCGCACAAGCAGCCTCAACCACAGCGCTGAGCAAAGTTGTGGAGCTGTCTTCTTCGATAATTTCTTCCTGTTTACTGGACCTTTCTTGCCATCCCGTGAACAGTTCAATGTGGGGACGGTCTCCTGTTGCGGTGGTTAGCAATCTCCGACGTTGCAAGGGCCCCGAAACGTAGAATGCTTGAAACTTGGTCAACGCATCCGCATCGGTTTTGAGATATCCAGCGCCTGGTTGACTGGGCAGATGATAGGCATCAGCAACGCCGAGCACCTGCCGTGATTCTGCAGCTGAGAAGGTCTTAAGCCCCAAACGATAGGACAAATGGGAATCCAATCCGCGCAAGCGTCCTTCTTCTAAGCGCTGGGAAGCCAATAGAAGATGAATGTGTAGGGATCGGCCTAAACGTCCAATCGCCACAAACAGATCCGCGAAATCGGGGTGTTGCCCAAGAAGCTCTGAAAACTCATCCACCACGATGACTAGCGCTGGCATGGGTGGTCGGTTCCCACGATTGGCGTTGTACTCACTGACATTTGAAAAATTCCCGGCAGTGCGAAGAAACTCTTGCCGGCGAGTCATTTCACCAGATAACGCATCGTGCATTCGCTCAACGAGGAGTGATTCTTCCTCCAAGTTGGTAATCACAGCCGAGGTATGAGGCAAGCCCTCTAGTCCTAAAAAGGTCGCGCCTCCCTTGAAATCAACCAACACAAAGTTGAGTTCATCTGGAGAATGTGTTGCAGCAAGGGCAACAACAATAGTCCTTAGGGCTTCCGATTTGCCCGATCCTGTCGCACCAATGCACAGTCCATGTGGCCCCATTCCCCCTTGAGCTGATTCTTTGATGTCAATGACTACCGGCGTTCCAGATGGGTCTTTTCCAATTGGTACCGCAAGTCGCGTGGTTTCATTTCTTCCTGGCCACATAGTAGGCCCTGTCATGTCCTCGATGTCCTCGAATCCAAGCAGGTTGAGAAAACTAACGCGTCCAGTTCCCTTAGCTTGTTCGGGTCTGTGCAGGGGTGCCAGCTTTCGTGCCACTGTCACTGCCTGCGTCATGTTTACGCGGTCAGGTGCGCCCAGGAGTTCTTTCCCCGCCGCGGTCAAAGCATGCAACTTTGTTCCTGCATCTAGGACCAAGCCTTCGGCTTCTGCGTGTTCAATGAAGATTCTCACGGTTGCGGGGGTTGCATCGGCAAGCTGACGTTGACCGCCGTGGGCAGAGCTCTCATCCACGATAAGGAAGCAATCGATGTGAGACGCAGCTGCGTCAATCCCTGCTCCAGCCTCTGCAATGACTGCGATGCGAAAACTGGCTGTTTGTGGTTCCCTTGCGTGCGGAAGCCACTTTAACCAGTCCCACTCAGGAGCAGCGGATGAAATACCCACGGTTTCGGGTCCATGAAATACAGCTAAGTCAAGAACAATAGCTCGCACTAAATCAGCCGCGGCTTCGCCACGGAACGCGACGAACCGAAACGCACGCAATTGCAATGCTAGCGGCACTGCTTCCACGGTGGAGACGGCACGTAGCGTGTGCAGCAAGCTAACTGCGCACACAGGATCGAGGTCTTCGGGCGCACCGGCATCCGGAACATTTACCGGCGTGACCAGATTGGTAGGCCCCACCCCTATGCGCACTTCACACGCGTCATCATCGCCTATGCTTCGCTCCCAAAGCCTGGGCCCAGACCATAACGCCGCCACATGCTCGGGGCTTGGGTGCCTAAAGAGCTCATGTGCGCGTTGAACTTGTGCATTGCTGAGCGCTTGATTCCGCAAAGCCGCCACATGACGGAGAAATGTTCTGCGAGTCTCGTGTGGGTCCCCTTCACCTGCGGGGTTAAACATCATGGCCACAGACGCCAACATCATGAGCGGAAATAACAACATCATCGGATTAGGTGGACCGTCACTAAGCACCACCATCATCACCACCATGCCGATCATGGCCGCAACCATGACTACTGGCATGAGCAATCGCGTCAACGGCACTTTTGGCGCCTTTGCCGCCTCCGGAACTTTTTCTGCTTCAATGCTGCCGGTAGGCAAAAGCGGTGGTTGTTGCCGTTCACCCGCGTTAACAGGAAAAATGATCACAAGTATCCCCCCTTGTTCCCCCTTTGATGCATCCACTGCGGTGGACACGTCTTATTTAGTAAGCCACAATATTGGGTGCAAGGCAACAGGGGGGAAACATTGTCTTTTAGCCAACACGTGCGCGTAACCATGCGCTTTCATTTGCACGATTTTCACAAGGAGGCAGACTTAGCGCTGCCCATTACGTCAACGTTGGATGAGCTTTTGCGCGACATTGCAGATTTTATGGATGTCCCGCTTAACGATGTGCCACTGCGAGCGACTACTCCCGCAGGCAGACCAGTGCCGCGCGATGTTAACTTGGGTAACACCCAGCTTGCCGATGGTTCCATCGTCCTCATTCAACCCATTGAAGAGTTACCTGCTCCAGTAATTAGGGACGCTGCTGAATCTCTCGCAGAGTCGAATTGGGGTAGCCCGGCGCGCGGTGTGGTTCAGTTGTGGGTCCTAGTTGGTCTCATTGCGATCGGGATTAACACCCCACTGCCGTGGTACTTCGCGGTTGCTGCGGCTGCGATTTTGGGCATTATCTGGCAGTTTTTCCATAGTTGGTTATGGCTGAGCCCAGTAATTATTGCTGCATCAGGAGTAGCAGGCAGCACCTTTGGCATTTCCCGTGCTGCACTGGCTATCGCAGGAGCCACAGCACTATTGGTGTTCTTCAGACGGGCTGACGCCCTTGTGTCTGCCGCTGGGTTTACCGCTGCTGCCGGCGTAGGGATGTGTGCTGTTCACCCTACAGCGGCAATCGCAGGGACTGTTCTTTTGCTAGCTGCGGCTCCCAGATTGTCTATTGCTCTAGCTAGAATCCACGTTCCTTTCATCCCAACAGCTGGGCAAGACTTAGATATAACCGATGAACCAGATCGGCAGATCGAACAAAAGAGCGTTCAAGCACATCAGTTTTACCTCGGAGTATGCGCTGGAATTGCCTTATCGGGAGCCCTCGCTGGCACATTGCTCGCTTTAGTCCCCGCCCACCATTCTTGGATCACAGTGGCAGTATGTTTGTCTGCCACGGTATCGGTGTTGGTTCACGCTGCTCATCATCGGCATGCGTTCGCGACATGGACGCTGATGGCTCTAGCAAGTGTATTAACCGTCACGGCAGTGTGGATTCTGACGAGGCTAACCGCTTTACCTCTAGGAATTGTCGTGGGTCTTGCCGCACTCTCTACGCCGTGGTGGGCTACAAAGCCCGCGCTCCTAAGCCCCACCGCTGTGTCGTGGTTTGAGCGTTGTGAGATTATTGCCATCGTGATTTTGCTTCCCTTGGCGGCACAAGCG
>JAXFXA010000036.1:0-11180 GCA_034091885.1 Corynebacterium sp. | reverse complement strand
GATGTACTCGGACTCCTGTGGGGATGGTCCGATCTCGATGCCTTCGGCAGCGGTGTTCAGCTCGCGGGCCAGGCCGAAGAGCTCGACCAGGGTGCCGCCAGCAGATGCCAGGGCGTCGCGTGCAGAAATAGAGTTCTTGGTTTCCACGTCGATGATCAGTTTGTCAAAGTCGGTGCGCTGCTCAACACGAGTAGCTTCAACCTTGTAAGAGACCTTCAGCACTGGGGAGTAAATCTGGTCAACCGGAATACGTCCGATGTCACCAGAAGTTGGTGCTGCAGGAACGTAGCCACGGCCACGCTCAACGACGAATTCCATGTCCAACTTCGCAGTATCGTTCAGAGTTGCAATAGTCATCTCTGGGTTGTGGATTTCCACACCAGCTGGCGGCTGAATGTCGCCAGCGGTTACTGCGCCAGGGCCTTCCTTGCTCAGGTACATAACAACTGGCTCGTCAGAGTCAGAGGACAGTACCAAGTTCTTGACATTCAAGATGATCTCGGAAACGTCTTCCTTCACACCGTTGATGGTGGTGAACTCATGGAGAACACCATCAATCTTGATGGAAGTTACTGCTGCACCAGGAATGGAGGACAGCAGAGTACGGCGCAACGAGTTACCAAGGGTGTAACCGAAACCAGGCTCCAAAGGCTCAATAACGAACTTGGAACGGGAAGAATCGATGAATTCTTCGGTAACTGTCGGACGATGCGTAATAAGCATGGAACTTCTCCTTGTCGACGCCCACTATTTGACGCCGGTCGAGGGTGAAAATGTAACGAAGGTTTATGGACTTTACTTCGAGTAAAGTTCGACGATGAGCTGCTCTTGCAGCGGAACATCAATCTGAGCGCGCTCGGGCAACTGGTGCACGAGGATGCGCAGTGTCTCAGGAACAACCTGCAGCCAAGCTGGAACTACAGCCTCGCCCAGACGGTCTTGAGCCTCTTCAAACCATTCCATCTTCTGGGACCGCTCACGAACATCGATGATGTCGTACTGCGATACGCGGAAGGATGGGATGTTGGTCTTCTTGCCGTTCACGGTGAAGTGACCGTGAGAAACAAGCTGACGTGCCTGGCGACGAGTACGTGCCAGACCTGCGCGGTAAACTACGTTGTCCAAGCGGGACTCCAGCAGGACAACCAAGTTGTCACCGGTCTTGCCTGGCTGACGGTTTGCCTCTGCGTAGTAGCGGCGGAACTGACGCTCCAACACGCCGTAGGTGTACTTTGCCTTCTGCTTTTCCTGCAGCTGCAGCAAGTACTCGGATTCCTTGATACGGTTGCGGCCTGCCTGTCCTGGTGGGTACGGGCGGCGCTCAAACGCCATGTCTCCGCCGACGAGGTCGACGCGAAGACGGCGGGATACACGAGTAGCGGGGCCGGTATAACGAGCCATTCTTTTCCTCCCTTAAACCTTAAACGCGACGACGCTTCGGCGGACGGCAGCCGTTGTGTGGCTGTGGCGTCACGTCGGAGATCGAGCTAACTTCCAGGCCGGCGGCCTGAAGTGAACGGATTGCGGTTTCGCGGCCCGAACCTGGGCCCTTTACGAAAACATCAACCTTCTTCATTCCGTGATCCATTGCCTTGCGCGCAGCGGACTCAGCAGCCATCTGTGCAGCGAAAGGAGTGGACTTACGGGAACCCTTAAAGCCAACATGGCCGGAGGATGCCCAGGAGATAACAGCACCGGACTCATCAGTGATGGAGACGATGGTGTTGTTGAAGGTGGACTTGATGTAAGCGTGGCCTGCGGCCACATTTTTCTTAACGACACGACGGCCGGTACGGCGCGCGCCGGAACGAGTCTTCGGTGGCATAGATTACTTCTTCTTTCCTGCGATCGTCTTCTTAGGACCCTTACGCGTACGAGCGTTGGTCTTGGTGCGCTGACCACGAACTGGAAGGCCACGACGGTGGCGCAGACCCTGGTAGCAACCGATTTCAATCTTGCGGCGAATGTCAGCCTGAACCTGACGGCGGAGGTCACCCTCAACCTTCCAGGTAGCTTCGATTACGTCACGCAGTGCCGATACCTGATCATCAGTCAAGTTATCGGTACGCAGGTCAGGAGAAATGCCA
This sequence comes from Corynebacterium sp., assembly GCA_034091885.1. Lineage (GTDB taxonomy): Bacteria > Actinomycetota > Actinomycetes > Mycobacteriales > Mycobacteriaceae > Corynebacterium. Next base: position 9,093 of record JAXFXA010000036.1, on the reverse strand, counting down.
GTTTTTTCTAGCAACTCCTTGGAACGGGCTGGGCCAATTCCATAGATGTAGGTGAGAGCGATCTCCATACGCTTATTGCGAGGAAGATCAACACCAGCTAGACGTGCCATAAGGCGTGTCCTTTCGGGGTTGTACGGTGGTTTTCTCCCAAACCGTCCCGCACGGAAATGCAGGCTTTGGCCACCGATGCCAAAGGTTGAACCGTGTCCGACCTTGCAGACACGGTTGGTGAAGGAGGCTTACTATGTTTACTTATAGCGGTAGACGATGCGTCCACGGGTTAGGTCATAAGGTGACAGCTCTACGACTACGCGGTCCTCTGGGAGGATGCGGATGTAGTGCTGACGCATTTTGCCCGAAATATGGGCTAGAACTTTGTGTCCGTTGTCTAGCTCGACACGGAACATTGCGTTTGGCAGAGGTTCGACGATACGTCCCTCAACCTCAATAGCGCCTTCCTTAGCCATAACCTCAACTTTTCTGCATTAGTGGTCTACTGCCGGCGTATAAAAATACACCAGCAGCCTACTCTACGCTACATCGCTAGGATTTCCAAACACTGGCGCACAACATTAACTCGCTCGGGACATAAAAAGAAGGACGCACCACATCGGTACATCCTTCCCCTCAACATCAAGACTCTGTCTTAGTAGATAAAGACCTTGTCACCCATCTTGAGATGATCCCAGTAGCGAATTGCTGCTTGGTTAGGCAGACGCACGCATCCTGAAGAGTCATATGCTGGGTTGCCTTGGTGGAAAGCATGTCCATAGTTGGTGAAATACACGGCGTATGGCATTGGCGCGTTATTGAACTCGTAAGAAACTTCGTCCTTTACCTTGCGCAATACAGTGAAAGTACCGCGCGGGGTTTCATTTCCAGGGCGGCCTGGAGCCATGGAAGGTGCAACGTAGGTTACTTTTCCACCGGACTGCAGCCAAGTGCGGCGACCGTTAATGTCTACGCATACTGCTGCATCGGCAGGACAAGGCCCGACGTTGAATTGCTGGCGTTGACGCTCAGCCTCGGCTTTACGTGCCGCCTCTTCCGCACGAGCACGCTGTGCTGCAACTTCAGCTTGGCGCGCTTGCTCAATTGCAGCAAGGCGCTCACGGTCCTCGCGCTCTTTCTGAGCACGCAAACCAGGGAATGTTAGATCAATTGCGGCATCGAGAGCAGGGCGAAGCTGAGTAGCTGCTTGGGGATTCAGCTGAGAGATCTGGGCTAAAAATGAATTGCGCGCCTGCCATACATTCTCACGTGTTTGCCCTAATACAGAGTCAAAGCTGCTGCTACCGACGGACTGGGAAGATCCGGTCTGAGCTTGCGCTTGCGCAGCTACAGGGGAAGCAATCATGAGGGCTGTGGTTAGGGCAGCAACAATGCGCTTTTTAAACATAAAAGGTAGTATAAACCACTTGACTGACTATTACCTAGTCAAAATGCGGGGACCTTGCGCGGTTGCTGCTACGGTATGCTCCCAATGAGCTGCCCAAGAACCATCCAAGGTATAGACAGTCCAGTCATCATCTAGATCGACAAAGTTATCGGCCGTTCCCAGCGCGAGCATAGGTTCAATTGCGAGGACTGATCCCTCTTGAATAACGGGCCCGCGGTTGGCTTTGCCCTCATTAGGGAGGTAGGGATCTTCGTGCATTTGCTTGCCGATGCCATGCCCGCCGTATCCTTCTACGATATATAAGCGAACACCAAACTTGTCTTGGGCTTTTGCAGTAGCAAGTTGAAGCGCATGTGAAACGTCGCTAAGCCGATTCCCCGGAATCATGGCCTTAAGGCCTTCATAGAGGACCCACTCGGTGGCACTGTTAAGCTTTGTTGCTTGTGGACCAAGCGTACCCGCCCCAAAAGTACACGCAGAGTCACCGACCCAGCCGTCAAGTGTCGCCCCGCAATCCACGGAGACGAGATCACCCTCTTTAAGTTTTATGCCTTCATCAGGAATCCCGTGAATGATGGCATCGTTGACGGAAGCGCAAATCGACGCAGGAAAGCCTTCGTAGCCTTTAAAAGTTGGGATAGCTCCCGCTGCGCGGATAGTATCCTCCGCTATTGCATCTAGTTCCTTTGTTGAAACGCCGGGCTTTACAGCCGAAGAAACAGCGGCCAGCGCCTGCGCCACCACGGCTCCGGCGGCAGCCATGGCATCGAGCTCACCTGGCGTACGCGCAGGAATGACGTTTCTTCGGCTGCGTCTACCCATTTATTTATCTCCGCTACTTTCCAAGCGCAGACAAGGTACGAGCACTGATCTCATCGACAGTGCCCTCTGCCGTGATATTAATGATGGCATCGCCATAGTACGAGATAAGAGGCATGGTCTCATCACGATAGACGCCCATACGGGTACGGATCGTCTCTTCATTATCGTCCTCACGACCGCGGGCCAACATGCGCTCAACGACAACATCATCAGAAACTTGGAAGTTGATTACCCCATCGAGCTTGTGTCCAGCGGCGGCGAGCAGCTCTGCTAAGATTCCAGCCTGCTCAACTGTACGAGGAAAACCATCCAACAAGAAGCCGTCTTTAGCATCTTCCTGCTTCAAGCGATCTGCGACCATACGCGCAGTGACATCGGTAGGCACAAGCTTACCTGCATCCATGTAGCTTTGAGCTTCCTTGCCTAATGGAGTACCTGCCCCGATGTTGGCGCGGAAAAGATCACCAGTGGAAATGTGCGGGATGCCGAGCTTTTCGCTCAGAATAACTGCCTGGGTGCCCTTGCCGGCACCGGGAGGGCCAAGAAGTACGAGACGCATTACTTTAGAAGTCCTTCATAGTTGGATTGGAGAAGCTGAGATTCAATCTGTTTTACCGTAGTCAAAGCAACCGAGACCAAAATCAAAATCGCGGTACCACCGAATGCAGACATACCGGCTCCATTGCCGGAACCCACACCCAAATCCAACAAGATGTTAGGCAGAACGGCAATCAAAGCAAGGTAAGTCGCACCGACGAACAGCAAACGATTCATGACGAAACCCAGATACTCTGCGGTAGGACGGCCCGGGCGAATACCCGGAATAAAACCGCCATACTTCTTCATGTTATCTGCTTGCTCAGCTGGATCGTACTGAACTGAGACATAGAAATAAGCAAAGAAAATTGTGAGTACGAAGTACAACACGATGTACTGCCATGATGACGGTGCTTGCAGCCAAGACATAACATTGCGCTGCCACCAGTTATCCGGAATCACTGTCTGATTAGAATGCACGATCTGCGTAATAAGCACCGGCATGTAAATAAGAGAAGAAGCGAAAATAACCGGAATAACACCAGCTTGGTTCACTTTCAACGGCAGGTAGGTTGAGGATCCGCCGTACTGACGGCGACCCACCATGCGCTTCGCGTACTGTACCGGAATGCGACGTTGGCCTTGCTCGATGAAGGTAATACCAATAACTAGGATTACAACGCCCAGCATTAAAACACCAAAGATGAATCCGCCGTTGTTGTTAAAAATCTGCATACCATCGAGAGGCAAACGAGTAGCAATACCGGCAAAAATCATCAAAGACATGCCGTTGCCGATACCTTTTTCAGTAATCAGCTCACCCATCCACATGACCAAAATTGCACCGGAAGTCATGACAATCACCATCATGACGAGAGTGAACAAGGACCGCTCTGGAACCAAAATCTCAACGCCTTGTCCCAGCAATTGCTGACGGTCTGCCAGTGCGACAATACCGGCGGATTGCAAGAGCGCCAACGCCAAAGTCAGATAACGCGTATATTGCGTCATCTTGGCTTCACCGGACTGTCCCTCTTTCTTCAGCTGCTCAAAATGCGGAATTACCACAGTCAGCAACTGCACAATGATAGAGGCAGTAATGTACGGCATGATGCCAATTGCAAAAATAGACAATTGCAACAAGGCACCACCGGAGAACAGGTTAATTACTGAATAGAGGTTGCCCGAATCTTGGGTGAGCTGACGCAAACGACCGGCAATAACCGCGTAGTCCACACCTGGGGTCGGAATCTGGGCACCGATACGGTAAAGCACGATCATCACGATGGTGAAAATCAGTTTTTTACGTAGGTCGGCGTCCTTAAAAGCCTGGAAAATGGCGGACACTTAATCTTCCTCCTGGCCTCCCGGGTTCTTGCCCCTGGGGAGGTGGTTAACGACAGCTTCTTCACATAACACAGCAAAGAAGTGGTGACATATATGACCTCACTACCCTACCAGCACAGCGCTAGTACTTACTAATAGATAGAGAGAAAATATCCAACTACTTAAACGACAACGCAAAAAGTGGCCCCCACTCCATAAGGAATGGGGGCCACTAAAGCAATCAGGAATTACTTGGTGGTGGTGACAGAGCCACCAGCTGCCTCGATCTTTTCCTGTGCAGACTTAGAGAACTTGTCTGCGGTGACGTTCAGCTTAACGCTGAGGTCGCCGTTTCCAAGAACCTTTACTGGCTGCTTTGCGCGAACCAGGCCTGCAGCAACGATGTCAGCAATTGCAACATCGCCACCCTTAGGGAAGGCCTTTGCCAAATCAGCAACGTTGACTACCTGGTAGGTAATCTTGTTTGGGTTCTTAAAGCCCTTGAGCTTAGGCAGACGCATGTGGATTGGCATCTGTCCACCCTCGAACGCAGCAGATACCTGCTTACGTGCCTTGGTGCCCTTGGTACCGCGGCCAGCGGTCTTACCCTTAGAAGCCTCACCGCGACCTACGCGGGTCTTAGGCTTGTTTGCACCCTTGGTTGGGCGCAGATCATGTAGCTTAATGATTTCAGCCATGGTTTATCTACTCCCCTGCCACTTCTTCAACGGTGACCAGGTGACGCACCTTCTGAACCATACCGCGAATGATCGGAGTATCCTGCTTTACAACAGTCTGACCGATACGCTTGAGACCCAAGGCCTCAATGTTCTTGCGGTGGTTAGGCTTGGTGCCTACCAGGCCCTTTACCTGAGTAATTTTCAGAGCCATTAGATTATGCCTCCTGACCTGCGCGCATGCGCAGCATACGGGCTGGGGTTACCTCTTCAAGGGTCTTGCCACGACGTGCAGCAATTTCCTCTGGGCGTACCAGCTGCTTCAGGCCGTCCACGGTTGCGCGAACGACGTTGAGGGCGTTGTCGGAGCCCAAGGACTTCGACAAGATGTCCTGAACACCAGCGCATTCAAGCACTGGACGTGCAGCACCACCAGCAATAACACCAGTACCTGGTGCAGCTGGACGCATCATAACGATACCTGCGGCGTCACGACCCTCAACTGGGTGAGTGATGGTGCCGCCAACCATTGGAACGCGGAAGAAGTTCTTACGAGCTTCTTCTGCACCCTTTTGGATTGCAGCAGGAACTTCCTTAGCTTTGCCGTAGCCAATGCCGACCATGCCCTGGCCGTCACCGACGACAACCAAAGCGGTGAAGGACATGTTGCGGCCACCCTTAACGGTCTTGGAGACACGGTTGATGGTCACAACGCGCTCGATGTACTTATCGCGCTCGTTGTCCTGCTGGTTACGACGATCATCGTTGCGACGGCCGCGGCCGCCACGGTTGTTGTTGTTTTCGGCGGAACGTCCGCCGTCACGCTGTTCACGGTCCGACATTAGGCGATCCTTCCGTTGATGTTTCCGTTGACCATTAGAACTTCAGACCACCTTCGCGCGCGGCGTCAGCTAGAGCAGCGACGCGACCGTGGTACTTGTAGCCACCGCGGTCGAAAACGACCGCTTCGATGCCAGCTTCCTTGGCGCGAGCTGCAATCAGCTCACCAACCTTGGCAGCCTTTGCCTTCTTGTCACCTTCAAGTGCGCGTACGTCAGCTTCCATGGAAGATGCAGCAGCCAAGGTGTGTCCGGCCAGGTCATCGATAACCTGAACGTGCATGTGGCGGGAAGAACGGTGGACAACCAGACGTGGAGCCTCAGCGGTACCACGCAGGGTCTTACGGATACGGAAGTGACGGCGAGCACGTGCCTCGCGACGTCGGGTCGAAATATCCTTGCCGACCGGAGTGCGCTTTGCGTTTTCAGTGTTTGCCATTGCTTACTTACCCGTCTTTCCGACCTTGCGACGGATCTGCTCGCCTTCGTAGCGAATGCCCTTGCCCTTGTAAGGATCGTCCTTACGCAGACGGCGAATGATCGCGGCGATCTGTCCGACAGCTTGCTTGTCAATACCAGTGATGGACAACTTGGTTGCACCGTCAGTAGCGAAGGTGATTCCCTCTGGAGCCTCAATGAGGACAGGGTGGGAGTAACCAAGGGCGAACTCAAGGTCCTTGCCCTTTTGCTGTACGCGGTAACCAACGCCGAAGATTTCCATCTTGATGGTGTAACCCTCGGTTACACCAACAACTGCGTTGTTGATTAGGGAACGAGACAGACCGTGGAGTGCACGGTTGGTGCGGTGGTCGTCTGGACGAGCAACGCGGATCTCGTTGTCCTCTACCGTGACGGTGATTGGCTCTGGAACCTCGACGGTCAGGGTGCCCTTAGGACCCTTAACCTCGACGGTCTGGCCGTTGATTTTGGTTTCTACACCGCTTGCAAGAGCGATGGGCGCCTTACCAATACGAGACATTGTGCATACCTCCCTTTACCAGATGTAGGCGAGAACTTCTCCGCCTACACCCTTCTCCTGAGCCTGACGATCGGTCAGGAGGCCCTGGGATGTGGAAATAATTGCCACACCAAGACCACCCAAAACCTTAGGCAGGTTGTTGGACTTTGCATACACACGCAGACCTGGCTTGGACACACGGCGCAGACCAGATAGGGAGCGCTCACGGTTGTTGTACTTCAGCTCGAGAGACAGCTCGCGGCCCTCGACGGAGTAGTCAGCGATGTAACCCTCTTGCTTCAAGATCTCCGCAATGTTGACCTTAAGCTTAGAGGTTGGCATCGACACAGTGTCGTGGTGCGCATGGTTTGCATTGCGCACGCGCGACAACATGTCGGCGATAGGATCAGTCATCGTCATTAGATGAGACCTTTATACCTTTCTCGTTGCGGTTCCCACTTAATCCACCTGGCGTTATCCGTTTTGGTTTCGGGCTACTTCACGCTCCTTACGGTCAATACCGCAAGGCGCTCGCCACCCTTTGATGCATAAACCGGGACGCTTTAGAAAAATTGGCGAGGGGCCTACAACAAAGTAGATGTTTATAAGATTGTGCTGTGGACATAAGTCCGATGTGCCACTCTACCTGTAAGTTCCTGAATCTCCAAAAAGGTATGACAGTTGGTTATGAATAACAACGCGTTTACTACCTGACTAAATGAAGCTATCGAGATTCTTACACTCGATGAACTGGCTTTATCCTTGAATTAGGAGCTGTTAGACCTAACTAAAGAGGTCGCTCATAGCCGAGCTCGTCCGGCTGGGCCATTGGCCGCATTCTTGGTGGGCTACGCATCGAGTTCTCCGCAGGAGGCACGGGAGAACATCGCTAAGCTCATGGAGGCTTTGGGTGGCGGCGAAGCTTAACCGCCGCTTCGAGGTCACCAGGGTTACGGTAGCAGAGACCATACTGATAGATAATCGCTCGGATACGGTGACGAGCGAGGAGCTCTTTCCGCAGCCAGCGATATCAGCTCTGCGCGCTATTGCGCCGGGACTAATAATCGTGGTGAGAATTCCTACAATGTCTTAGACATTGCTTTTTCCACTCCGCGAACGGTTGCACCTCGTTTGTCTACTACGACGTCGGCGTGCGGTGTTTGCGGTACCGCGGAAATTGATGCATTGCGCGCAGCGCAAACGCAGTTCCGAAAAGGCTGGGGGTATCCATGCCGCTGCCGCCTTCGCCCGCACGGGTGAGCTCGTGGTGGTTCGGGAGGACATCGGCAGGCATAATGCTGCAGACAAGGTCATCGGCGCTTTGCTTATCGATGCTTCCCTAGCCGTCGAAACCGCGCGGGCACTAGGCCTGAACCTCGTCGGCTTTGCACGTGGCAACAAATTCAACCTGTATGCCGGTGCGCTTGCAAGTCAAACTTGAGTAGTTATTTAACTTACAATTCACAGCACCCGCCAAGATAACGCATAACTGTAGTTATGATTTGATCTGCACATCAGTGTGAACACGTGGCGATTTTGCCCCAAAGTGGCCGGTGGTTAACAAAAACCGCAGCTACTTCCCTATTTCTTCGACCAAAGGAACTACAGATGACCAACCCAACCCCTGCGTTTGAGAACAATGATGCTAGCGGTTACCAGCAGTACCCCACGACTTCCTGGGGCAACGAACAAAGCCCTGCTCCAGCAACGAAGAATGGCGAACCTGGATTCTTCGCAGCACTCTTTGACCTGAGCTTCAGCCACTTCATCACCGTGAAGTTTGCCAAGTACATCTACACCATCATGTTGGTCTTGTACGCAGTGCTCGCGGTAGGCGTTTTCATCACCACCGCAGCCGATTCCTTCCTTACAGCTCTCGCGGCTTTGATCATCATGGCCATTTTCGGGCTGTTCTTCGCCATCTCACTGCGTCTCTGGTTGGAATCCGCAGTTGCATGGATTCGCACGGCAGAAAACACTACCCAGATTCGTAACCACCTCACTGGCCGTTAGAGTCTGCAAGAAAAATAGCCGGTAGGCGCGTTAATAAGCGCGCCTACCGGCTACTTTTCTTTAGAGACAAATCTCCTGCCCCTACCTGTGCGTCTAAATACACACAAGACTTCTTAACCCTTATCTCGGTAAACCTCAGGGCCATTGTTAAGCCATGCGTAAACACCGCCGATAAGGAATCCGCCACCGATAACGTTTCCAACCCAAACAATCGACCAGTTGGTGAGAACTGCACCCAAAGTGAAACCATCAGGAATTGGGTTCGAAGTGAAGAAGGTGAGCGTCATCAAGCAGAAGTTTGCAATAACGTGCTCAAGACTTAGCCCAACAAACATTGCGATGATAGGCACAATCACGAAGAACTTGGACACAATGTCCTTCGCAAAAATTGCACCCACAATAGCCATGTTGACCACGAAGTTAGCAAAGATGCCTTCAACCAGCATGCCCGCTGGGCTCTTCGCTAGTTTACCCATGGACAATACATCCACTAGGTGAGTTGGATCTACGTGGCTAAACTTC
>JAXFXA010000035.1:0-5554 GCA_034091885.1 Corynebacterium sp. | reverse complement strand
CGATATTGTTGGCAACTTGTTGGATGAAGACGTCCATATTGGGCATCAGTGTTTGCCCATTGCAGGGATGCTTTCCGATGATGGCACGCGCAAACTATTTCAACTTTCCGCAGCGGAAGCTCGAGACGGAGAAGATATATCCTCCATAGTTGCAGACTTTCATAGTCGGGTGTTTTTCCCTTTGGCAGGATATGACGTACCGATGATCCGGTTAGCACGGGAAACCGCACGAGCGGGTATAGGATCAATTTTTGCGCAGGCAAATGCAGCAGGCGTACACATGGATGTTTTTGATCTCCTGACCGCGGTGTTTTCCTTGGAAGATGAGAATTTCCATTTGGCAAATGATTGGGCGCGCGTTGAAAAGCACCTGCGCAAGTACCCTGCATTGGATGGAATTGGCCGCACGCAGTTTCTATCCGCGGTTTCGTTATATTCGACGGTCAATAAGGGCCATGCGGGCGGGCAACGCGAGGATATTTTGACGCTAACGTTGCCGGAATATCAAGCCAGCGTGGAAAAGCTGCGTATCACTTTCCAAGAAGTGGCAGAGTTTCTCAAGCAGCGCTGTATCTACACCGTAGAACAAGTTCCTTATTCTGCTCAGATTATTCCATTGGCCATAATCTTGGCCCGGCTGACAGATGTTCCTGGGGCACTTTCTGCAAAGCAGGCGTGGGAAAAGCTTGACCGCTGGTTTTGGTCGGGCATTTTTGGCGAGCTCTACGGGGCGGATTCTGTCAAGCTGCGCTCGGCACGCGATGTCGTAGAGGTAGTGGACTGGGTGCTGGGCGATAGGAGCGAGGAACCCAAGACAGTAGGAGAAGCTGTATTTTATGAATCCCGGTTGCACTCAGCTCCAGATGATTCTGCTCTTTTAAATGCGGTTTACGCCTTATTGATGTCTCAAGGAGCCAAGGATTGGCGCACAGCACAAAGCTTTAACCAACAGTCGTTTAAAGCATTAGGAACAGGGTTTCACTTCATTTTTCCGCCGGCGTGGTGTAAACGTCACCAGGTCTCTTCGGATGCCGCACAATCAGTTGTGAACCGGACTCCAATGGGAAAGAAGACGGAAGTGCTTATTGAGGATAGCTCGCCCCGTCGCTATTTGACCCGCGTACAGTCTAAATCCCTTATGGAAGATACCGATTTTGATGTCACCTTGGCATCACATCAGCTAGATCCAGAATTGTTGTGGAAAGCTGACTTTGCGGCTTTTACTGCAGACCGCAGCCGTAGGCTAGCGGCGATGATCGAGCAGGCAATGGGCAAGAAGGTTGAACCCATTTCCAAGAAGTGAAAGACATAAACCTGAATCTATGCAAGCGGTGGAATACTAAAAGCGCTATGATAAGCGGCAGTCATTTTCTCAAAGCTGGTTTTACAGCCAGTTTTTGGAAATCCTTGTTTGATTGAGAAAACTTGTGAGGAATCACGCTATGTCGAAGCCTGTCGTGCTTATCGCCGATAAACTTGCCCCTTCCACTGTTGAGGCATTGGGAGAGTCCGTAGAGGTTCGTTGGGTTGATGGTCCCAACCGCCCGGAACTGCTCGCTGCTGTCGGCGAAGCTGATGCGCTTTTGGTTCGCTCTGCTACCACGGTTGATGCGGAAGTTTTGGCTGCTGCGTCTAATTTGAAGATTGTGGGCCGCGCAGGCGTTGGCTTGGACAATGTAGACATTGCAGCCGCAACTGAGCGGGGTGTGATGGTGGTCAACGCTCCAACATCAAATATTCACTCTGCCTGTGAGCACGCTATTTCGTTGCTGCTTTCTACTGCACGCCAGATTCCGCAGGCTGATGCTACCTTGCGTGAGGGAGAGTGGAAGCGCTCGTCGTTTAAGGGCGTGGAAATCTACGGCAAAACTGTTGGTGTGGTGGGCTTTGGTCACATCGGTCAGCTTTTCGCGCAGCGCTTGGCAGCTTTTGAGACCTCGATTATTGCTTACGATCCATACGCAAACCCTGCGCGTGCTGCATCGTTAGGCGTAGAGCTAGTGGAGCTCGATGAGCTGATGGCGCGTGCTGACTTTGTCACCATTCACTTGCCAAAGACTCCGGAGACTGCGGGAATGTTCTCTGCTGAGCTGCTGGCGAAGGCGAAGCAGGGGCAGATCATCATTAATGCTGCACGCGGAGGGCTTGTCGATGAAGCCGCGCTTGCCGAGTCTATTAAAAAAGGGCATCACTGGGGTGCGGGTTTTGACGTCTATGCTTCTGAGCCTTGCACCGATTCACCACTGTTTGAACTTCCGCAGGTGGTAGTGACTCCGCACTTGGGTGCATCGACAGCCGAGGCTCAAGACCGTGCAGGTACTGATGTTGCAGCATCGGTGCTCAAGGCGCTTGCTGGTGAGTTTGTTGCTGACGCTGTTAACGTCTCCGGCGGACGCGTTGGGGAAGAAGTAGCGGGTTGGTTGGATCTTGCTCGCAAGCTTGGTTTGGCTGCAGGCAAATTGCTTGGCGCTGCGCCAGTGGCTATTGAGGTTACTGCGTGTGGACAGCTGGCCACCGAAGACATCGAAGTTTTGGGTCTTTCTGCCGTTCGTGGTTTGTTCTCTGGCGTGATTTCTGAGGCAGTGACCTTTGTGAATGCGATGAAGATCGCGGAAACTCGCGGAGTGTCTGTCAATGTTCGTTCTACGGAGAAGTCACGAGGACACCAGTCGACGCTGCGGGTCAAGGTTATTTCTGCGGAAGGCGAGACCTCTACGCTCGAAGGTGCGCTCACTGGAATTGATGGCGTAGAGAAGTTCGTCCGTATCAATGACCGCGGCGTTGATATGCGCGCTACTGGTTTGAATGTGTTCTTTACCTATGCAGACCGTCCGGGGGCTTTGGGCTTGGTTGGCTCCGAGCTGGGTAATGAAGGGATTAACATCAATGCTGCTGCATTGACGCAGGGCAAGGATGCTGATGATGCCGTATTGATCTTGCGCGTAGATCGCGAGGTTCCGGAGGAGCTTCTTGGGAAGTTTACTCAGCAGCTTGCTGCGGAAGCCGTGCAGCTGGATTTGAGCGCCTAAAGTTTTATTTAGGCTGTGAAACACCAGGATCGCCCCAATTAAGTGGGGGATCCTGGTGTTTTTTATTTTGTCCTGAACTTGTGTGGCGAAATGCGTTAGAGTGGAGATATTCATTTCGTGAGAGAGGAATTCCATTCTATGAAACTCGCAGTTATTGGTGGAGACGGTATCGGCCCTGAAGTAACCGCGGAGGCGTTGAAGGTACTCCACGCGGTACGCAGTGACGTTGAAACCACGGAACTTGACCTCGGCGCTCGGCGCTATTTGCGCAATGGTGAGCTGTTAACTGACGAGGACCTCGCTTTATTGCGTGAACACGACGCCATTTTGTTAGGTGCTATCGGTGCACCTGGTGAGGTCGCTCCAGGTGTGTTGGAGCGTGGATTGTTGCTGAAGATGCGCTTTGCTCTTGACCACCATGTAAACCTGCGCCCGGCGAAACTGTATCCCAGTTCCACATCGCCGTTGGCGCAGCCCGGTGAGATTGATTTTGTGGTCGTTCGTGAAGGCACGGAAGGGTTGTACTGCGGGGTCGGTGGTTCTTTGCGTGAAGGCACAAAGCACGAGGTGGCATCAGAGGTGTCACAAAATACCCGTTTTGGTGTGGAGCGTGTGGTTCGAGATGCCTTCAAGCGGGCGCAATCGCGCCGCAAGAAACTAACGCTCGTACACAAGACCAATGTCTTGGTCTTTGCAGGGAGCTTGTGGCAGCGCACGGTCAATGAGGTGAGCGCAGAATTCCCAGACGTGGAAGTGGAATACAACCACATAGATGCGGCCACCATCTATATGGTGACCGACCCCGCTCGCTACGATGTCATTGTCACGGATAATCTGTTCGGCGACATTATTACCGACCTTGCCGCTGCGATTACGGGCGGAATTGGATTGGCGGCTTCTGGAAACATTGACGCCTCCGGTACCAACCCCTCGATGTTTGAGCCGGTGCACGGCTCTGCTCCCGACATTGCCGGTCAAGGTATTGCAGATCCGACGGCTGCGATTTTGTCTGCAGCGATGATGCTGCGACATCTCGGAGATGAAGTAAATGCTCGGCGCATTGAAGACGCGGTTGCTCATGATGTTTCCACGCGCGACGGCAGTGCCATTGGGACCACGGCGATAGGTGATCGCATCGCTGCTGCTTTACGCCGCTGAGTTCTACCACGGGGATTGTTGGAAAACGCGTCGGGTGGGTTCGATAAGGTGTAAGGGAACGTGTTCTTCCCCTACACGGCAAGCCTTGCCGGTAACCCATGACTTTGAAAAGAAAGCTTTCTTCTATGCCTTTTCCTATTTCTGCGCAGTCTGCGTCCTCGCCATCACTTTTGCCGTCGCGTAAGCGCCGCCGCGGGTTAAGATTTGCCTGTGCGGTCATGGTTGCAGGCACGTTGGCACTGTCGGCCTGTACAGATGGAAACAAGGGCGCGAATGAGAACGCTGCATCAAGCGCACAGGGAAAGCAGAAGAGCCATTTCTTGGCTGTCGATGCCCCCACGGTAATCAACGCCCCCGATCCGCTCGGTCTAGTGGCAGCAGAAAAGTTCTTTTCTTCGAAACAGGAACGAAAAGCTGAGATGACTGAACTCGTAGTTCTTAGTGGAGATAGCGCGAGCTTGCCGGCAGCGCAGTATGCCATTGCTGCGGGAGTACCAGTCATGTCCCTGCCGGCAGATGCTACTGTGGTTTCGCCGACTGCAGATGGCTCAGACCAAGGATGGCTCGCGGAGGTTAAGCGGTTTGTGGAAGAACGGGGCATCGAAAAGCTCAGTACTTTCAACTTGACGGCGGAACAGAAAGAAACGCTGGCGGGTATCGATGGTGTCGATGAAGTTGCTGAGCCGGGCGAAGGCAGTGAAGCACAAACCGTCGTAGATGAGCCTGCGAGCTTGGCAGTTTTGGAGGATATTGCTGCCATTGAAAGCCCACGTGACGGCGAAGATGGCGCGCCCGTTATATTGGTCGCAGCTGGCACTTCTGCCGCCCAGGTTGCAACGGCACGTGCAGCGGGACTGTCTGTTGAGGTTCTCCCCGCAGCGGACCCACGGGCTACCTCGGAGTCTATGACGGCAGTGGCCAACAATAATGTTGTGGCAGTGGGCTCAGGCTTTGGAAACCAAGAGCTTTTTGACCGCCAGGTGCAGCTGGCCAGCAATGGCGAGCTTCCAGGCGGTGGCGGGCTGGTTTTTCCTGGCCGGCGCATGGTCGCTTTGTATGGGCATCCCTCAGGTCCTGCACTGGGTGTAATGGGAGAGCAAGGCCCAGCGGAAGCGGTGGCCGTGGCCAAGGATTGGGCTGCACAGTACCAAGAATTAACGCAGTGGCCGGTCATTCCAGCTTTTGAAGTAATTGCAACCGTTGCATCCAGTGGACCCGGTGATGACGGCGATTATTCTAATGAGACAGATCCTGCTGAGCTGAAGCCTTATGTCGACGCAATTGTCAACGCTGGCGGCTACGCAGTATTGGACTTGCAACCGGGTCGCGCGCGCTTGTTGGATCAGGCAAAGATCTATGAAGACCTG
>JAXFXA010000034.1:0-19607 GCA_034091885.1 Corynebacterium sp. | reverse complement strand
CGCCCTCTTCTCCGCGCACGCGGAGGTATTTCATTCACGGTTCTGGAGAGTGCTCTGGTGTTATCCTCTTCTCCGCGCACGCGGAGGTATTTCCAACCCCGCCGCAACATGCCGCAAACCATGCGGCTCTTCTCCGCGCACGCGGAGGTATTTCCGCAGGTAAAGCCACCGTAGGTGAACTCGGAGCCTCTTCTCCGCGCACGCGGAGGTATTTCTAGTTTGTGTCGTGGAATTGCATGGTGAGTTAACTCTTCTCCGCGCACGCGGAGGTATTTCATTGCCGGTTGTGTGTTCTTGGCTTGTTTTTCGCTCTTCTCCGCGCACGCGGAGGTATTTCCGACGGTGATGATGCCGGAGATGATGCCGGAGACTCTTCTCCGCGCACGCGGAGGTATTTCCGCGACTTCACCAGGGGAAGTTTGCCACCCCTCCTCTTCTCCGCGCACGCGGAGGTATTTCCGGGGGTATGCTCCCAACGCGGTTTAATGTGGACTCTTCTCCGCGCACGCGGAGGTATTTCCGCGATGGATTATGCGAAAGAAGCGGAGCAGTCCTCTTCTCCGCGCACGCGGAGGTATTTCCATCATTAGGCGCGCAAAAGCAAGCGCATAATGCTCTTCTCCGCGCACGCGGAGGTATTTCCGTATTTTCGAAATTTAGGGAAACGGGGTTTACCTCTTCTCCGCGCACGCGGAGGTATTTCCACCATTTTAGAGGGCGAAAAAACATCGGACGGCTCTTCTCCGCGCACGCGGAGGTATTTCCGCCCCCGCAGGCACCCTATTCGGGCAATCATTCTCTTCTCCGCGCACGCGGAGGTATTTCCGATATGTTGCAGCTGCTTGGGCGTGGTGTGCCCTCTTCTCCGCGCACGCGGAGGTATTTCCTAGCGAACGAGCGTTTTTGCCAGCAGGTGTATCTCTTCTCCGCGCACGCGGAGATATTTCCCAGGCTGCAGCTGCAATTCCGGCACCGTCGTACTCTTCTCCGCGCACGCGGAGGTATTTCCTCCCAATCAGGAAACGCCAACAGGGGCGGGGGCTCTTCTCCGCGCACGCGGAGGTATTTCCACCAACCCTATGAAATTCCCGAATCAAAAGCCCTCTTCTCCGCGCACGCGGAGGTATTTCCCGCTGTAGCCGGGCTGTCAGGTGGGAGTGTGGCTCTTCTCCGCGCACGCGGAGGTATTTCTATATTTCACCCGGTGTGAATTGGATCGGGCAGCACTTCTCCACGCTCGCGGGTATTTGCTCAAACTAAAACTCAGCTCCTCAGAGGCCATGGGTACTCACAGATTTAAAAGGTGCAAGTTCGAAGCAATGTACGGTTGTTCTGCCCGTAGGCTAGTTAGGTAAAACCGTGATCGAAGAAACCAGGTATGCAAACCTTTATGCAGACTGTAAACATGTTTATATGAGTGATTCAGTAATTAGTTTGCGTATTGATACACAGCAAAAGGAACATCTTGATTCTCTTGCGACAGAAGCGGAAGCGGCTCGTAAAGGTGAACTGGAAACAATTTCTATAGAAGATCTAGAAACTGAATGTGGTCTGGTCAATTAATTTCAATCCACATGCGCCAAATCGTTTCAAAAATTAGACAAACCCGTTCAGAAGCAAATCATTAAGTTTCTACACGAGGTCGCAGAGTTAAAAGATCCACGGGTTCGGGGTAAAAGCCTTGTCGGAGACAAATCCGGTCTGTGGAGATGGCGAGTAAGAGATTACCGGGTGATCGTCTCGTTCCACGATGCCGCCGTGATTGTCAATGTTGTTGATGTGAGTCATTGACGCCACGTCTATCTTAAGAACTAAGTAATCAGACCTTGAATACAAACGCGTGACACCAGTACCTATCTTCGCTGTTGGCTGCTAGTAGGGCCTATAGTCGAGAACTGAAAGAATCTGCAGTCTTTAAAACTAGTCGTACAGAAGTCTTGACTATGTTTCTCTGCGAGGTTAAGTTTAAGGCACGACGAGCCGGTTACCAAAGCGTTGTCGCCTGGAGCCGCGTAGGCTCCAGAGCTTTTTGGGGACTAAGGTCGCCAATTTCGCTGATGGACTAGAGCAGGACCTAAAGCCTTGACTAGACGTTTTATTGCTCTGTATCGAAATTAGACCCACCACGTCAAAAATGATCCGACTTATTAAAAGCACCAGGATAGCTTCACACTCGACTGGCACTGTAGGGGATCCCTACAATAATGCGTTTGGTTGAAACCGTTAACGGCTCGCACAGGAACGGGTTAGTCCACACTCACCAGTGGATGAGGCCGCGCACACGGAAGCAATTGAAGTGATCCATGGCGCGGAGAATGTGCTTAAAGCCGCACGTCTAGATCTTGGTCGCGTAGTAGCGGCCAAGGAATTCATCACGGAAGGCTTCGTAGTAGCCGCCGTCGATGGCGGCGCGGGCGTTGTCTACGAGGCGAATCATGAAATCTAGGTTGTGCATTGTACACAGTGTTCCGGCGAGGAATTCTTTGGCTTTGAGCAGGTGGTGAATGTACGCGCGGGAGTAGTTCTGCGATACATAGCCACCAAATTCTTCGTCGATGCCAGTGAAATCGCGCTTGAACTTAGCGTTGAGAAGATTCATTCGACCATCGAGTGTGTACACGCCGCCGCGGCGGCCCAGGCGGGTTGGGGCCACGCAGTCAAAGGTGTCTGCGCCGGCTTCAATGGCATTGAAAATATCGTCCGGCTCCGAGATACCTAGCAGATGACGAGGTTTATTCTCCGGTAACTCGTCGCACACCCACCCCACGATGGTGCCCAGGTTTTCTTTTTCCAACGCACCGCCGATGCCAAAGCCACCAAAGCCACGCTTGCCCTCAGCCTCAGCTTGGTTGGAAAGTTCTATGAGTCCGCGCGTTGCTTGCCGGCGCAGGTCTTCATATTGCGCACCTTGGACAACTCCCCACAAAGACTGCTTCGGGCGGTGGGTACGCTCATTGGTCAACCGGTCATGTTCATCAAGACAACGTTTGGCCCAGCGGTGTGTACGCGCCACTGACTCTTCCTGGTAGGTGCGAGTGTCCACCAAAGTGGTCAATTCATCGAAAGCAAACATGATGTCTGCCCCCAAGCCATGCTGAATCTGCATGGAAACCTCAGGAGTAAATCGATGACGGGACCCATCAATAATGGACTTAAAATCCACGCCGTCCTCATCCACAACCGCCATGCGTTCCTTCTTGGCAGCGCGAATATCTTTATCGGTCAAGCTGGCGGTGTCCATGGCCAAAACCTTCTTAAAACCCACGCCTAAACTCATGACCTGGAATCCGCCGGAGTCTGTGTAAGTGGGCCCGTGCCAGTTCTCAAACTCCGCGACTCCGCCTGCGGCATCTACAATGTCATGTCCAGGCTGCAGATAGAGGTGGTACGCGTTGGACAAGATAGCCTGCGCCCCGGTGTGCCGGATTTGCTCCGGCGTCAACGTCTTCACCGTTGCCTTTGTTGCCACTGGGATAAACGCAGGGGTGGCAATATCACCATGTGGTGTATGGATAACACCAGTACGGCCATGTTTCCCGGCGCGGTCTTCACCCAACTGAGTGGTCAATTCAAAGGACAGGTCTTCAGTCATGGTGAATAGTCTAACTGCTTGGTTCCAGCGGTGAATCTTCCTCCAGCGCAGTGCCTTCCACGTCAATGTGTGGCAGGACTTTATCGAGCCAGCGGGGGAACCACCAGGTGGCATCGCCAAGCAAGAACATGGTGGCGGGGACTAGCGCCATGCGGATGAAGAAAGCATCGAAAAGCACTGCTGCGGCCAGCGAGAAACCAAAAATCTGAATAAACGGCAACGGCTGATTAATAAAGGCAACGAAGACTGAAATCATAATCACCGCTGCGGCCGTGACCACGCGGGCACCCTGCGTGAAGCCCACAATGGTGGACTCATCAACGCCCGAATACCGCGACCCCGGCGAAGCCTTGCCGCCCGTGCGTGCATGATACTCACGCATGCGGGTGACCAAAAAGACCTGGTAATCCATAGCCAAACCGAAGGTCACGCCAATCAAGAAGATAGGCATAAAGGAAATCAGCGGACCTGGCGCGGGCACCAAGCCCCACAAGCCTTGCTGCCAGACCAAGACAGTCAAGCCAAACGCCGCGCCGACTGAGAGCAAGAAGCCTAACGATGCCACCAGCGGCACCATCACCGAACGGAAAATAAGGAACAACAGCACCATGGCCAGCCCCACCACGATGGCCAAGTACAACGGCATCGCGTCTTCCAAACGCTCAGTAATATCCAACTGCACTGCGGTAAGACCGGTCAGGCCCACCTCTGCGCCGGTGGCATCTGCAATCTCAGCGGTTTGTTCGCGCAAGGCAGCTGCCACCCTAACTGTTTCAGCATCAGTAGGCGAGGTCTGCGGCGACACCATAATCTGCACCGACTGTTGGTCTTGACTAATTCCGACCATCTGCGCATGGCGAACCCCGCCCACCGTCTGCAGCCGCTCGGTGGCATACATAAAGGAAGCAAACTGAGCCTTCTCCTTAGTTGAGGACTCTCCCCCTTGACCCGCGATGAGCGGCGACAAGGCCTCCGCCTCCGCATTGACATTCTCTGCGTCAACAATGACCAAAAATGGGCCATTAATTCCCGGGTAGAACCCCTCCGACAACAAATCCGCCGCTTTTCGCTGCGTCGTATCAGGGTTAGACGTAGTGTCAGCAGGCAGTGCCAGCTCCATGTTGAGCACCGGCGCAGACATCGCACCCAAGCCCAAGACCACAATTGCCATCACGACCGCTGGGAACTTACGCACAAAACGCACCCACCGGTTACCCATAGTGACAGACCGCAAGTCCGAATACTCTTCAAACTGGTCAGCAGCGCGATGCGTGCCCTCTTTCTTGTGCCCTTGCTTGCGCTTGCGGCCAAAGCTACGCGAATTACCCGCAACGCCCGGGATTCGGATGGCAAACGCCTTTTTCCCCAGCACACCCAGCATGGCGGGGATAAGAGTCAACGCCACCAGAACAGAAATTGCCACCGTGGCGGCGGCTGCCAGACCCATAGCAGTTAAGAAGCCAATGTTGGCCACGACCAAGGCAAAAAGCGCGATAAATACCGTCGCGCCCGCAAAAACAACCGATGAACCCGCAGTACCCGCAGCCATACCTGCCGCTTCCGGTCCAGGCAGATCACGGCGTTCACTGCGATAACGCGACAAAATAAACAACGCGTAGTCAATACCAACTGCCAGACCAATCATCACAGCCAATACCGGAGTGATGTCGTTGAGCTCCACCCAGTGCGTGGCCGCCATTAACCCCATAGAGCCCAAGCTCACACCAACCACTGCAGAGATCAATGGCATACCAGCTGAAACCAAAGAGCCGAACGTGAAGATCAACACCAAAAACGCCACGCCTAATCCAATGGCCTCACTGGTCGTATTTACCGTGATGTCGTCACCGTAACCTGCACCACCGGCCTCCACGGTTAGACCCATGTCGCGACCCAGCTGCATAGCGTCAGCCACTGTCTCTTTGTCCGCAGCTGCGACCGAATAAGGCGAATCCGCGTCAAAGTTAAACGCAGTGTATGCAATAGTTTCATCGGTAGAAACCATGTTTAAATTTTCCGCATCCCGACGCGCGGATTCTTCGGGCAACCCTAGGGCCGTAAATTGTTCAATGACCTGTGCCTGCAAGGCCTTCGACACATCTACTGGGTTGCCAAAACGCTGGGTATCGCCCATTGGCAAATTATCCTGCAGATACCCAATGACCGCATTCATCGCAGCCATATTGTCCGGATCTGTGAGTTTTTCACCCGCAGGAGCTTGGAATACCAAGTTCACGGTCGCCGCGTTGGCTGGGTTCCCACCCTCTGGGAACAACTCCATAGTACGCCGAGTCGCGTCAATCGCAGGCGTACCCGAGATAGAGAACTCTTGCGTCATGGGTTTCATCAATGCTGCCGATGTACCGCCGACTGCAGCCAGCAGCAACACCCACGCAATGATTACTTTCCACTTGTTGAGGTAAGACCAACGTCCTACTTTGTACAAAAATTTAGCCACAACGACAATCTGCCTTGAACACTCGGGTACGAAGAACGGTTGTATCCAGTACAACCAGCTAGTAGGAAGTATAGGTGCTTACCTAGCTTTCCCTGTTTTCCACCGCAACATCCATTGTGCAGAGGAATAAAAATACCTCACAATAAACCGCTACAGTTTTGCTTCCGCAGTCCGGCTCAAACATGCGACCCGACTGCATGACTAGGGCTGGTCCTGGGAATCTGCCGCCCACACCGTGGGCTACGCCGACGCTCGATCGCTGCGAAAACGCGGGTAATCTCCTCGTACTCATCACCGATGTCCGTGCAGGTGACGGTTAGTGATCGGTAAGCTCGCGGTTCTGCTGACCTTCTTTCCCCATTGGAAGGCGGCAAGAAACTCGCGACGCCTCACAACAATCTGTTACAGAATGTTGTGAGGCGTCGTACTGGCGGTGGCGGCGGGATTTGAACCCGCGGTTGGGGGTTACCCAACACTCGCTTTCGAGGCGAGCACCTTCGGCCGCTCGGACACGCCACCGCGAATTAGATTACGGCAGCAAAGTTTAAAAAGCCAAATCGCCACTGGAAATCTCCAGTGGCGATTTGGCTTTAACAAACAGACTTAAAAATTAGTCCTTCTTGAAGTTGCCAATTACCTCATTAGCCTTGTTCTTGAGGGTATCGGCGACATCGGCAAGCTTTTCCTTAGCTCCGGCAACGGCCTGCTCACCCTTGCCTTCGTTTTCTAGCTGCTTGTCATCGGTAGCGTCACCGTAAGCTTCCTTTGCCTTGCCTACGAATTCGTCCTTCTTGTTTTCAAAGTCACCCATGATTGTCTCCTCTTTTTTACATTTCTAATTTCGTCCACGCCTCCGCCGAAGACAGCTAGAAAACATATCCTCAGCGGGTTGTAGCGCTTGACCCCCACCGTACCCAAAATGAAAGTTTTGCAAGGAAAACTATTGGGGAAAGTCGAGACTCAGACGGATTCTCCAAGGCCAAAACAGCACAATCTCATGCCAACAATACCGCTTTAAACAGGGAAAATAACAAAACACTGTAGAGGTGATAACAACTTAGCAACCATCCTATAAATCGAATAAATGTGCTTTCCCCATCGTCGCCGTTCAAAGCGATGACGCCGCTAAGCGATGCAGCGCAGCAGGCTCGGCGCAGCACAATATGGCCGGCGTAGCGTGCTCAACGCAACTCATCAAAAAATGTCCGCAAGAGGTGCTGACATTCCTCGGCGCGGATTCCAGCGAGCACCTGGGGTGTATGCAAGGCACCCGGCGCGCGCGGAATATCTATCCACGAGCCACAGGCACCTGTCTTTGGTTCCCACGCGCCAAAAACAATCGAGCCCAGCCGCGCACCAACAGCAGCGCCTGCACACATAGCGCACGGTTCAAGTGTCACCACAAGTTCGCAGTCACTAAGACGCCATTTATCACCATAAGTGGCCACGGCAGCACGTATGGCCTCTACTTCCGCATGAGCTGTGGGGTCACCGCGTTCTTCCCGCCGGTTGACTCCAATACCCAGCTCTGTCCCATCGGGGGCAAAAATAACGGCACCGACCGGCACATCACCGGCGGGAGTGGTAGCAGCAACCTCTAACGCCCGCACCATGCGCTTCCTAGCGCGCGCTATATGCTGCGCGGCTGGTAAAACTGCCTGCGCATCTTCTGGCACGTCAGAATCAGGCAAAGTCCTCGTCTCCAGAACCAGTCATGAACTCTTCTAATTCATCACCAAAACCCAAATCACCCGCGATGCGCAACAACATATCTGATGGGTAATCGTCTTCGTCTTCAACGATGATCGCCAATTGATCTTCACTTAAGCCAAGGTCAGCAAAGATCTCAAAATCCCCGTCGGCATAAGGCTCGGCGTCATCGAGTTCCTCCGGATCAATATCGGGAAACTCCGCGTCTGCCTCATCGAGCACGTCCGCGGCAAAATCATCATCGACGGCCATGGTGGCATCAGAGATAAACCAACGGGCACCACCGGGGATCGGACGGCAAACAACAAAATAGTCATCATCGACGCACAACAATGCAAAAGCTGGACCCTCAGCACGCAAGCGTCGCACCGCGTTGAGTGCGTCCTTAGGGTTAGAAAAGTCATCAGCATAAGACTGCACAGTCCACGAGCCTTCACCGCGGGTGGCGGTGACTGCAAACGAGTACCCCTCAGCGTTATCGACGTCTGTGACGTTTGTGATGTTGTTGTTGCTCATACGCGTGAGATTAGTCGCTTTGTGCCACAATTGTCATTGTGAATGTTCAAGAGGTTCAGCGTCCTATCTGCATTATCGGCCTGGGTTTGATTGGTGGCTCGCTTCTGCGCGACTTAGGCGCAGCTAAACATCCTGCGTTTGGCTATAATCGCTCAACTTCCGGCGCGCGTTCGGCGGCAAAGGAAGGCTTCGACGTTTCTAACAATCTGCCGGAAACGCTGCAGCGTGCGCAAGAAGAAAATGCACTTATCGTCATCGCTGTCCCGATGGAGGCGGTGGGCGACGTTTTAGATGCCATCGCTGAACACGCTCCCACGTGTGGAATGACGGATGTGGTTAGCGTAAAATCGCAGGTTTTACAGCTGGTCAAGGACCGCGGTATGGAGTCGCGGTATGTCGGATCACATCCTATGGCGGGTACCGCTCACTCGGGTTGGTCTGCCTCCCACACGGGGCTTTTCCGGCGCGCAGCGTGGGCTATTGCTTATGACTATGCCGTGGATAATCCAGAGCCAGGAAAGTTTTGGGTAGAGCTATTTTCTGATGTCACCCGCATGATTCAGCTTGTCGGGGCAGAGGCTATTCCGGTCCGCGTTGCTCACCACGACGCTACCGTGGCCAGGGTTTCACACCTGCCACATATTTTGGCGGAGACTTTGGCGGTAGTGGGCGATAATGGCGGCATCTTGGCCCAATCCCTTGCTGCTGGTTCTTTTAAGGACGGCACCCGCGTGGCCGCCACCGCCCCAGAGTTGGTGCGCCAGATGTGCGAGACCAACGCAGCAGCGCTTGTCGATGCCCTCGATGAAGCCCTAGACATCCTCACCCAAGCACGTGATGCGCTGGCAGGCAACCCGCCAGATATTTCCACGTTGGCTGATTCCGGCTACCGAGCACGCACCCGCTTGGAAGCTCGTTCCGGCGCGCACAAGGATTCCGTCTCCCCCGTGCGAATTTCTTCCCGTCCCGTTTTGCGTCTGCAACCAGGCGCTTATGGTTGGGTTTCTACGCTAAAGCAAACAGAATCCATCGGTGGGCGGATAGAGATTTTCTAGATAACGCGAGTTACTTCCGCTTTAATGATGCTCACTATGCGCTGGATATCGGCAGTATCCAGCGGGGCGGGCAAGCTAAAGCGTAGAGCTGACAGCGCAAGATTTTCTTCTACCCCCATGGCAATGAGCACCGGCGATGGGCCGTGTGTGCCCGCACGGCAAGCGGAACCAGAGCTCACTGCATAACCGGCAGCGTCCAATGCCACTAAGAGGGACTCCCCGCTTACTCCTGCGAAAACAAAAGAGGCATGTCCTGGTAGGCGTTCGGTGGGGTGTCCGGTTAATTGGGCTTGGGGAACTTCGCGCAACATATGCGCGATGAGTTCATCGCGTGAGGTCATCAATGCGACTGCGCGCGTACCAACAGTGTCCGCGTGGGCCTGCACAGCGGCAGCGAACCCCGCGATTCCCGCAACATTAGAAGTCCCCGCACGGCGGCCATCTTCTTGCGAGCCGCCGTGCATGGTGGGTACTAGCGGCACCGGACGCGGTAACAATAACGCTCCGACGCCTTGCGGACCGCCGAATTTATGCGATGCAATAGCTAGTGACGTCACCCCAGGGCCTGGCCACGAGCCTGCGCTCAAGCCCACGGGAAGTTGTGCGGCGGCTTGGACTGCATCGATATGAACAGCCACACCGCGTTCCTCCGCCGTTGCTAAGACAGCGCTACTATCATTGACACTTCCTACCTCCGCATTAGCTAGCCCAACGGCAATAAGCGCGGGAGGTTCCGGAGCTTCAGAAAAAAGGTGCGGGTCAAAGTGGAAGCGCCCGGTGGCATCGACAGGCAAAAAGTCCACCGCAACCCCGTGGAACCTGTGGAGGAAATCGCAGCTTGCCAGCACGGAGGAATGCTCCACTGGGGTGGTAAGCACCCGACGC
The DNA here is from genome assembly GCA_034091885.1 of Corynebacterium sp. Lineage (GTDB taxonomy): Bacteria > Actinomycetota > Actinomycetes > Mycobacteriales > Mycobacteriaceae > Corynebacterium. The sequence continues at coordinate 9,391 of JAXFXA010000034.1, read as the reverse complement.
GAGGCTGCGGGTTTCATCGCCAGTAATTGGCCGATGATGCCCAAGTTATTTGCTTCTGTGCCACCAGAGGTAAATATGACTCCACCTGGATGGATGCCAAAGGTCGTTGCAATGATCTCGCGCGCTGTTTCTACCTCCCGCGCAGCCCGCGCACCCGCTTGGTGCACGCTCGCGGCGTTAGCTTGACCTTGTGCCCACACACGGAGCATGGCTTCGCGCGCCGCGGGATGCAGTGGTGCAGTAGCGGAGGCATCGAGATACACAGTCATGGCACGTCTCTTAGTTAATCTTCCAGCGCATCCAGGCCCAGGTCCAGGGATCCGGCGCTGTGGGTGAGTTTTCCTACAGAAATTACGTCCACTCCAGTCGCTGCAATTGCGGCCACTGTATCCAGGCTGACATTGCCGCTGGCCTCCACAATTGCGCGGCCTGCAATAAGGTCAACGGCTTGGGAAAGTTCCGGCACAGTGAAATTGTCCAACATGATGGTGTCAATTCCCGCGGCAAGAACTGGTTCAATTTGGTCCATGCGGTCAACTTCAACTTCCACATGCACCGTGTGACCTACGCGCTCCCGCACGCTTTGCAATGCTGCGGTAATTTCTGCAGGGTTGTTCCGACTCAATGCCGCTAGGTGGTTGTCTTTGATCATCACAGCATCAGACAATCCAAAACGGTGGTTGTGTCCGCCGCCCATCCGCACGGCGTACTTTTCAAACGCACGCAGGCCGGGGGTGGTTTTGCGCGTGTCTACAATGCGTACACTGTGCCCTGCCACTGCTTCGACATAGCGTGCGGTCAGTGTGGCAATAGCGCTCATTCGCTGTGCAAAATTCAATGCAATACGCTCAGCGGTCAACACTCCCCGCGCCGGACCAGAAATGATAGCCAACCTGTCCCCTGCTGCCATACGGCTGCCGTCGGCTACTACCTCGGTCACTTCGATTGCAGGATCCGTTAAGGCGAATGCCGCCCGCACCACGTCCGCGCCAACAAAAACGCCCGCTTCCCGTGCCACCAAGGCAGTACGTAGCTGCGCGTTTTCATCTACCGCTGCGTTCGCGGTGATATCACCCCACGGCGCATCTTCTTTCAAGGCCGCGCGCACTGTTGTAGTAATGAGGTCAAAAGTGAGCATGATTATCTCTCCACGTTGATATTTTGTGTGCGCACTCGCACGAAGTTCGGACGCGCCAATGCTGGATTAAGCTGTGGGAAGTCCGTTCGACGATGTGCCCCGCGGGATTCCTTACGCGCCAGCGCAGCCGCAGAAATAATACTTCCCATTGCAGCGATAGTGCCTGGCAGCGCCCGCAGTGCAGCTTGGGTTGTCTGCATAATCTCCGCCGAACGCTCAATGCCCAGTCCAGCATCAATTGCTGACCGCGCAGCAGCATCCGTTGCAGGCTCATTGAAGTTGTTGGCAGAGCATTTGGCATGTGCTTGCCGATTCCCCAGCTCCACCAGCACTTCTTCCCCCTCACCAGAAGTCAGGGTGAGAGGTTCGCTAGTTTTACCTTCTGCAGCTGCATAACCCGCAGCTTGACCGAAGACGATGGCCTCCAGCAAGGAATTAGACGCCAAACGGTTAGCACCGTGAACACCAGTGCGCGCACTTTCCCCAACGGCAAATAAGCCAGGCACGGTAGTCCGTCCGCAGCCGTCGGTAGCAATTCCGCCCATGCAATAGTGTGCGGCTGGCGCAACAGGGACAAGGTCATGTTCCCAGTCAATTCCATGCGCTCGCAGTGTGGCACTAATTCCAGGGAACTCTTCGGTCAATCCTGCAATACCGCGTGCGTCCAACCACACCTTGCCGGTGTGCGCCAGCGCCTGATTGACGCCACGGGCAACGACATCGCGTGGGGCTAATTCGCCGCGGGGATCTAGGGCGGGGAGGAATCGGTGGCCGGAGGCATCGATAAGCTGGGCACCTGCACCCCGCACGGCCTCGGAGATTAGGCAGCCTGTACCAGCTAAAACTGTGGGGTGGAACTGGACAAACTCCATATCTGCCAAAAGCGCACCCGCCTGCGCGGCTGCGAGAATACCCGCGCCTGTCGCACCGCGGAAGCCTGTGGACCGGCCGTACACGCCACAGTAGCCACCAGTAGCAAGGATGACTGCGTCTGCAATTATCTCTGTCTTGGCATCAGTAACGATGCCGCGTACCTGCCCATCACGGACCACCAGTAAATGCAAGTGCACACCAGCTACGTGCTGAATCTGCGGCTGGTCTATAACCTGCGCGCTCAGAAAGTCATGCAACGCAGCACCTGTGCGATCACCGCGAGCGTGCACCACGCGCGGGCGCGAATGGGCTGCTTCTAGGGCAAAGTCCACGGAGCCATCGGCAAGCATATCGGCGGGGAAACCCTCCGCCAACATCTGGCGAAGAGCCACACCACCTTGCGCGGTGAGGTACTGCGCCACCTGGGCATCAACCATCCCCGCGCCCGCGCTAATTGTGTCCTGTGCGTGCTCAACCGCGGTATCGCCGGCGCCTATCGCCGCAGCAATACCGCCCTGTGCAAGCTGAGTCGACCCTGGACTAGCTGCAATTGATTCACCTGGATACACCAAGGTGACCTCTGCGCCTGCGCGCGCTGCCGATAGCGCAGCAGACAGCCCTGCTGCACCCGCACCCACCACAATGATATGTGTCATGTCAGTTATTTCTGCTGTAGCTATTGTTGCTTTGGCTTTGCAGCGAGCATGCGTTCAAGGGCAACTTTGGCATCGCTAGCAATATCAGCGCTGACCTGGATCTGGTTGGGGGTACGTCCTTCTACCAGCTGTTCTAGGACCCAAGCCAAATAAGCAGGGTGGATGCGATACATCGTGGAACATGGGCACACCACCGGGTCTAGGCAGAAAATAGTGCGGTCCGGATATTGCTGAGCAAGGCGGTTAACCATATTGATTTCTGTACCAATGGCAATAACATCACCCGGCTGGGAGGCTTCGACCTCGCGGCGGATGACCTCGGTGGAGCCCGAAACATCAGCGGCATCGACCACAGGGGCAGGGCACTCTGGGTGCACTACCACGCGAACGCCTGGGAATTCAGCACGTGCATGCTCAATCTGGGCAACAGTAAAGCGCTTATGCACTGAGCAGAAACCGTTCCACAAAATGACCTTAGCCTGCTTGATCTGCTCGGCCGTGTTGCCGCCGAGAGGCTGGTTGGGGTGCCACAAAATAATCTCATCAACTGCAATGCCCATCGCCCGCGCCGTGTTGCGACCTAGATGCTGATCCGGCAAGAAAATGACCCGTTCACCGCGGCCAAACGCCCACTCCAACACAGTGCTGGCGTTTGAGGAGGTACACACGATGCCCCCATTGCGGCCACAAAACGCCTTAATATCCGCAGCAGAGTTCATATACGTCACCGGTACGACAGCGGCCTTGTCCTGAGCCGGGTTTTGAGCCTCACCTTGGACGTCGCCCGCTGCGAAGTCAGCGCTTAAATCTAGCACCGTGGCCAGCTCAGCCCATGCTGCTTCCACTTGGCCCAACGTGGCCATATCTGCCATCGAACAACCTGCGGCCAGGTTAGGCAAAACCACAGCCTGGTCAGCTCCAGAGAGAATATCGGCGGTTTCTGCCATAAAGTGCACTCCACAGAAAACAAACGCTTCTGCTTCTGGGTGCGTTGTCGCTGCTTGTGCCAGGTTGAAAGAGTCACCGATGAAATCAGCAAATTGGATAATCTCATCGCGCTGGTAGAAATGCCCCAGGATTTTCACGCGGTCCCCCAGCGTCTCCCGAGCTGATGCAATCATCGCTTCAAGCTCAGGAGTGGTCGCCTTGGTGTAGCGTTCCGGCAGCTCCACCTGATGTGGTGCGCTGGTGGGGAAAGTATCCGTGCGCGACGCACCTGGACCATAGGAATTGTCCTGATCCACCTGCCATGGTTGCGCAGGTAGTGCCGCATCACACGTGGCTTCCTCACGTGCAGCTTTGATGATGAGGTTAGTTACAGAGCTCATGGTTTTCCTTGCTGGATGTTGCTTTTAGATGTCGTTTGGGGGAGTTAGTTGTATTGTCTAGTCATCGCCGCAATTGGCGTAGGCGTAGCGGTAGAGCTTTGCTGGCCGATGTTTCCCGCCTTCAGTCATTCGCCCAGTTTCTTCGACTTCGCCGCTGGCTAGGACCTGTCGGCGGAAGTTAGGTGCGTCGAGCGGCTTGTCCACAATGATTTCTGTGACGCGCCGCAGTTCCGCAAGTGTGAACTCAGCTGGCAAGAAACGATGTGCCACCAAAGTGCTCTCTGTGCGCTTGCGCAGGCGGCGGATTCCCTGGGCAATAATGTCCGCGTGGTCAAAGGCCAGACTAGGCAAAGCCGTGGTGGGAAACCACGCGATATTTTCATCGCGGACGTAGTGTGGCCGCACCGCGAATCCGTCTTCGGCGGCGGGTAATCCGCTAGGGTTTACCGGCGCCATCACAGGTTCCTGCACCGCCCCTACGTCACGATATTGGGCCCAATATGCAATGGTCACCGTTCTTTCCGCTTGGGCCGAGCGTTCGATGGAGCCAAAAGCATAGAGCTGCTCTAAGTAGTCAGGCTCTTTCTGAGTGACTGCAACGAGCGTTTCATGCGCGGTTTCAGTGAGGGTTTTGTCCCATTCCGTGGGGCCGCCTGGCAAGGCCCATTGAGATTTAAATGGTGGACGCACACGGCGAACAAGGGGAATCCACAATGCCATTTCCGCAGCGTGTGGCGCCGCCGCGCCAATTGCCGCACCTTGGGGTGGGTGCATGGCAAAGGCCACGGTTGACACTGCGACCACTGGGGAAAGCTGCCTGCGCTCGGCTACATTCAGCCGTGTCCACGTCTGCATCGCGCCTCCACTTCCCGCTTTCCGGGTACGGGCCGCGCGCTATCCTTCGGTTTAGATTGCCGGTTTAGCTTGCCGATGAATTCTTACAGCTCATACACATAAAAATAGTTATTATCATAATGACCATAACAAAGTGTAGGACTCAATTGGGCAAAACGTCAAGATAATGCCAACACGATGTAGCCAGCAGAAAAGATTACTTTGCTGCCATGTCCACAAATGTGACGGACGCAATATTCTTTACCACGCTGTGACATTTATTCCAGTACGGTGGAATTATGACTACTTCACAGATTGATCCCAACATTGACCCACTCCGCCACGATGACCTGCGCGCCATCGCCGAGCTAGAAGGCCCAGTCGTCTCCTTCCTGATTCCCACCCACCGCGGTGGACCAGAAACGGTCGACGATGCCCGCCAGCTAAAGCCCTTGCTTAGCGATGCCCGCGCCCAGCTTGCCGATGCCTTCCCCGATGCAGACGCTGATGCCCTTTTGGCAGAAACCGCTGGCCTTGCCAATAACGAACCGTTTTGGCAGCAGCAGGCCGATGCCCTTGTCATCTTTGCTTCTGCATCCGACACACGTTACTTCCGCACCACTCTTAGCGGCCAGGCACAGGTAAGCGTCGGCGAGTACGCCAACCTACGCCCGCTATTGCCGCTCGTAGCCGATGACCTGCCATTCTTGCTCCTGGCCGCAAGTGAGGACAAGGTGCGTTTGTTCGAAGGCGACCGCAACCACTTGGATGAGCTTGACCTCGGTGACGCTCCTGCCAGCGCTGGCGATTCCGATTACTACACCCGCGAACCACAGTTCCAGCACCAAACTGGTGATTCCGCACCCGCACACGGTCACGACACCGGTGACGATATAGTCCTGGAAAGCTTCCTGCGCGACGTTGCTAAGTCCGTCAACAAGCGCTTCACCAACGACAACCGTCCACTCATTCTCGCCGCTGTCGATGAACACCGTGGTGCAGTCAAGGATTATCTGCCCAACGTGGATCTGCTCAACGAGACCGTCTCCGGCAACCCCGACCGCCTCAGCGCCGCTGACTTGCACACTAAGGCATGGCCTTTGGCTGCCGCCGAAGCCGACAAGCGTCACGATGACCTGCTGGAACGATTCGGCGAGAATCTTGGCACCGGCAAGGCCACCCACGACGCCGCCCAGATCAGCCAAGAAGCTGAGCACGGCCGCGTGGATACTCTCATCCTGTCCACTTTGGCATTGCGCGAGAATACCTTGGGCGATTCTTCCAAGGCCGCCGACCTCGACGCCGCCGTCACCCACACCCTACGCAACAGCGGTACCGTCGACGTCGTTCCCGCTTTCAACGATGACCGCCCTGCCGCCGCCATCTTCCGCTTCTAACCCTCCCCACACAGCAGCCCCGAGTCCTTATTTTAGTGAGGACTCGGGGCTGTGGCCGTTACGTAAGACCTATCACACTCTAGGAACGGGCCGCGTCTCCATTAAGAGAGGCGGCAGTAAAACGCATACCAGTATGTTGAGGGTTTTCGATTTCATCCAGGACTGCCACTGCGAAATCTTGGGTTGAAATAAATTCGCCAGCAACATCATCACGCTCCGCGCGATACTTTCCTGTCCGCACACCAGGAGCAATCACAGGCGATGGCGACAGCATAGTCCAGTTCAGGCCACTCGATTGCACATAGTTGTTGCGCACTTCCGCGAATGCACGGGCTTCGGGAATGTACTCCTCAGGCATTTCCGGTGTATCCATGACCAAGACATCACCCGCGCGAAGCGAGCCCGCGCTTCCGACAATAAACACTCGTCCCGTCGGCTGAGAAGCAATAAGGTTCTTATGCGCTTTAACTACGGAATCATAGTTTTCCCTGCCAGCCGTAGAAATTACCGTGACATCGCTAGCATTGACCACATCCAGCACTTCGTCCGTATTGGTGATATCTAGCGCGGTTGATCCTTCCTGCGAGCCAGTTTTTGTAAAAGTCCGAACCTCGTGTCCGCGAGCAATTGCTTCTGAGACAATATCGGCGCCAACCATTCCTGCCGCGCCAATAACCGAAATTTTCATCAAGTCCTCCAAGAAAAGTAAAAGGTGTACTGTAGAACAAACTTGATGGTATTTTTTAGTAACTGATTACCTCAACGTAACTAATAGAGCATGACTCCAAATTGTGAGGAAGATAACATGACCGCGTCTAAGCGCCGCCCAAACGTACTAGCTCGCGAGTGCCCCTCGCGCACTGCTTTACGCCACCTCACTGATAGATGGACGCCTTTGATAGTCGCAGCCCTTGAGAAGGGTGAATTTGTTCGCTTCACTGAAATTAAGAACACGGTCCAAGGCATTTCCCCCAAAGTGCTCACAGAAACACTGCGCTCCATGGAACGCGATGGCTTAGTTCTCCGGCGGGTTACCCCCAGCATCCCACCGCGCGTAGATTACCGCCTCACAGAGCTAGGTTGCACCACCGTACCGCCGCTTAAGGCACTCCGTGAATGGGCAGAAGAACACATTGCCGTCATAGAAGAAAACCGAGATTCCTACGACCGCGCCTCTGGAAAGTAACGTCGAGCCTTTCCTATTCTGTCAGAATGACAGATTCTTTTCTTCCAAGAATCCTAGAAAAGCTAAGTATGCGACACCGAAATGCGCGGCCGCATCCGGCAACTTCAGTCTTGCGGTGCTATTAACTGCAGAGGTCTCATTCGAAACTATTGTTGCGGTGTTGACCATCGCACATGCAACCAACCAGGAATCGGCAACGTTCAAGAAATCGTCAACGGCCTTTTGTTTCAGCTTGGGCGTTCGTTCGAACTGTGCCCACTTCGACACAAGAACGTACTTCTCTACTTCTGCTTCTGTCGGCTTGATCACCCTATTATCCGGAACATGTTTATTGAACCATTGAGATTGTTCACTCGACCAGGAGGTGAGTTCTTGCTTAACCTCTTCATGGAAATACAAGTCACCGTTTGGAATCAAATCAGCAAACTGCTCCCAGAGGGTTCGGAAAATCGCAGGTGGATAAATGTTCCATGTACCTAACACTATGTTCGAGTCGATTAGGTACATGTTAGACAGCCTCATCCACAAGAGCCATTACCTTGTGCAAGGTCGACTTTGTTCGAATTCCCAAGAACTCAGCAGCATCTGGCTCAGGCAGGTCACCTGAAAGTGCCGCCTCAGTAACAGTACTTAAGAATCTGCGCCCAACACGAGAACGGATCAAAACAGGAAACGGAGGTGCACCATCTGTTTTAGCCTTTTGGGAGGCATTTTGTCCCTTGACAAAACCAACAACACGATCAGCGTCCTTCCTCTCAACCAACTCCAGATCTACAAGACGCCAAAGAAGTGCTTCTTTGCTGACTCCGAATCGAGTTGCTGTTATTGCAAGCTGGTTAAGCAACCCATCAGAGTCAAACGCAACTCTCCTGACGCTCGCCTCAGGAATCAGAAGAGCTGCTGCAAACTTGTTGCACCACTGCTCTGTTTTGTTGCTTTTTCCTTGATCACCAGAAAGCCCTGGAGCCGCCTTAGCAACGTGTCCTAGCTCATGGGCCAAACTGAAAAGTTGAGCTATCTTACTGTCCGATGTGTTTACAAAAACGAGCGCATATGGCCCTTCACGAAGAGTGAATCCTCGGAATTCATGGACGTCAAGTCGCCGTGAGGTCGAATTTCCAACAATAGAATTCCGCATCACGAGTAAACCGTGATCTTCCATCCGATTAACAAGGTCCATGACCTTGTCTGAGCCCTTTGGGTGCCCAGTAGAATCCCAACCCAACGCTTCCCGAACAATTTCAGCCGCTTCATTAGGTGAGCTAGAAACCGACGCAATTCCCAGAACTTTAGGCGGTTCTATCCCAGTTTCGGATGCATATTCGGCATACCAGCCAAGACGCTGTTCGGCAGTTTGGATAACTTCGCGCAGATCGGCTCCGACAGAATCAACCGTTGCGTTGCGAACCGTCCGAAAATCAGGGATTGCAATGTCCTCAGGAGTCGAAACTGGTAGTAGAAGTCGGCCAAGTGGGAGGCGAGCAGCTTTCGCAAGTTTTTTAGCCTGCGAGAGGGTGGGCTTTTTTAAACCTGATTGCCATTCCTTCAACTTAGGGAATTTTTTCTCGATCTCATTTTCCGATAGTTCAGTTCTCTCCAATGCCCACTTCAAGACATCAGGATTAATTGTTACTTCGACTTGCATTGTGCTCGCCTCCTTCCTACCCAGAACTATATCCTTTCAACGATTCAATCTCACCGGTATCTCGACGCTGTAATGCTCCCTATTCCCCCCTCTGCATTCCGTCAAAATACCAGTCGAACCCCAACGGTTTGCAACAACTCACATCAGGGCCACACCACTGGAAATACAAAAATAACCCGCTGGCCATTCGGTATTTAACCGATTGTCCAGCGGGTTTACCCTGTGCGCCCGAAAGGATTCGAACCTCCAACCTTCTGATCCGTAGTCAGATGCTCTATCCGTTGAGCTACGGGCGCAGAACGTGAATTTCTTCATGTTCTTGTTGCTTGTTCTT
>JAXFXA010000033.1:0-34520 GCA_034091885.1 Corynebacterium sp. | reverse complement strand
CGCGGAAACCCCACTGTGGAAGCGGGTGTTGTGCTCGATGACGGCTCCCATGGTGTTGCTGGTGTTCCTTCCGGTGCATCGACAGGTGTCCACGAAGCGCATGAGTTGCGCGATGGAGGCGACCGCTACTTGGGCAAGGGTGTTCTCAAGGCTGTTGAGAACGTCAATGAGGAAATTGCGGATGAACTTGCAGGTTTTGAAGCTGATGACCAGCGTCTAATCGACCAAGCAATGATTGAGCTCGACGGTACTGACAACAAGTCTCGCCTTGGTGCCAACGCCATTTTGGGTGTGTCTATGGCAGTTGCAAAGGCAGCCGCAGATAGCGCGGGCCTGCCTTTGTACCGCTACATCGGTGGTCCAAATGCGCACATTCTTCCTGTGCCCATGATGAATATTCTCAACGGCGGCGCCCATGCTGATTCAGGGGTCGACGTGCAGGAATTTATGATTGCTCCTATCGGCGCAGACTCTTTTGCTGAGGCGCTGCGGATGGGTGCTGAGGTTTACCACACCTTGAAGTCGGTTATTAAGGACAAGGGCTTGTCCACCGGACTTGGTGATGAAGGTGGCTTCGCTCCTTCTGTTGACTCCACCAAGGCGGCGTTGGATCTCATCGTTGAGGCCATTGAAAAAGCTGGATTCACCTTGGGTGAAGACATTGCGCTTGCTCTCGACGTAGCATCCTCTGAATTCTTCAAAGATGGAAAGTACCACTTCGAAGGCGGCGAGCACACTGCCGAGGAAATGGCACAGGTTTATGCCGATCTGATTGAGCAGTACCCAATCGTATCCATTGAGGATCCTCTACAAGAAGATGACTGGGAAGGCTACACAGCGCTGACCGCTGCAATCGGTGACAAGGTACAACTGGTTGGAGATGACTTCTTTGTCACCAACCCTGAGCGTTTGCAGGAGGGCATTGACAAGAAGGCAGCAAATGCTCTTCTTGTTAAGGTAAACCAGATTGGTACCCTGACTGAGACTTTTGACGCCGTTGAGCTTGCTCACCGCAACGGCTACCGCACTATGATGTCTCACCGTTCAGGCGAGACCGAAGACACCACCATTGCAGACCTCGCGGTTGCATTGGGTTGTGGGCAAATTAAGACGGGTGCCCCTGCGCGTTCTGAGCGCGTTGCAAAGTACAACCAATTGTTGCGCATCGAGCAAGAGCTTGACGATGCCGCCGTTTACGCCGGTCGCTCCGCCTTTCCACGTTTCCAGGGTTAAGGGTTAGCTTAGATTTAGACGCAGCGATACTGAAGCTCGTTCCCGATCGGGTGCGAGCTTCAGTGCTTTTAATCAACAACTTTTCCTTTAGTCACGCGCGCCACAGGAGTTTCTTTTCTAAGTTGGTTAGGATTGAAGTTCTATGGCACGAGTTACGCAGCAAAAGTCGAAAAAGCCCCGGACTACTGTTCCGGTTCTTTCGCGATCCGCTGAAAGCTCCACGCGTAAAAGTATGGGACGGTCCGCGAATAAACCCAACGCAAACACAGTGCGCGGAGTAAATCTTGCCTATATCGCGGTGATTTTGGCCGTTGCCTTATTGATCTTGGGAGTTATTTCCGGGCCATTGCGGAACTTTTACCAAGGTAGAGCTGAAATTGCCAGGTTGAATGAATCTATCATCGCAAAGCAAGTGGAAAAAGAGCGCTTGCTTAAAGAGATTGATATGTACCGTGATGATTCCTTCCTTGACCAAGAGGCGCGACGACGTCTTGGATTGGTTAAAGAAGGGGAAACCTCTTTTCGAATTTTCGATCCAAACCTGACCGCAGCTGAATCCCTCACAACGGACCGGCAGGCCATCGCTGATAGCCGCGCATGGAACCAAGTGTTATTTGATTCGGTCGCTCAACCACCAGTTGAAGCGGCTATTCCTGCATCTGCTGAGACTCCCGCAACGGCAACTCCTGCTCCGTGATGTCTTCCGTTTGGCGCCTTGTCGGCTCTGCGTGCGACAATGGACGCTATGACTGTAGCGAAGGAAGATCTTGACATTGTTGCCCAGCAACTGGGTAGGGAACCTCGGGGTGTTTTAGGCATTGCGTACCGGACGCCCGATGGCCAGCCGGCTGTTCTTAAGACGTCACCCCGTTTGCCCGATGGAACCCCATTTCCCACCTTGTACTACCTTACGGACCCACGCCTGACTGCTGAGGCATCGCGTCTAGAGGTAGCTCACGTCATGAAATGGATGGAAGATCGTTTAGAAAAAGACAGCGAGTTGGCTGCTGACTACCGTAACGCCCACGAGCATTTTCTGCGTAAGCGGAATGAGTTAGAAGACCTTGGTACGGACTTCTCTGGCGGAGGCATGCCTGACCGTGTTAAGTGCCTGCATGTTCTCATCGCCTATGCACTGGCAGAAGGCCCAGAACATTTTCGTTTGGGTACTGAAGCTGTCGCTCTAGCCGCAGATCATGGCAGATTACGGGGAACGGCAATCCCACAGGAATGGCCGACAGTAGAGGAACTAGGTATAGATATCGAGCAATTCGATTTCTCTAATGCTTAACAGGTTTCTTCTATCCACAAACGATGAGTAAAGGCACCTAAAACCCATGACTCGAGTAGCTGCAGTTGATTGCGGAACCAACTCAATTCGACTTTTGATTTCTGAGGCTCGATCTCCCAAGGAAATCAAGGATGTCACGCGCACGATGGAAATTGTTCGTCTCGGCCAAGGCGTTGATGCCACCGGTGAGTTTGCACCAGAGGCGTTACAACGCGTGGAAAAAGCGTTGCGTAGTTTCGTAGACCAGATGAAATTTGAACACGTTGAGCGTGTGCGCATGGTGGCAACCTCGGCATCGCGCGATGCCAAGAACTCTGATGAGTTCTTCTCAATGACTGCGCGACTTTTGGGTGAGGTTCAACCAGGCGCCTGTGCTGAGGTCATCAGTGGGGAAGAAGAGGCACAACTTAGTTTCCGCGGAGCCGTAAGTGATTTGTCTGCAGACAAAGGCCCGTTTTGCGTTATTGACCTCGGAGGTGGTTCGACCGAATTTATCGTTGGCACCGCTGCGGGGAGTATTCTCGGTGCGCATTCTGCGCAGATGGGTTGCGTGCGCATTACGGAGCGAATTTTACATTCGGATCCACCATTGGAAGGGGAGCTGCGCGATGCTGAGGAATTCGTGGCCAAGCAGCTTGAACAGGTAGAAGCGAAAGTACCAGTGGCTGAGGCCTCTACGTTTGTGGGGTGTGCAGGTACATTCACAACGCTGTCGGCTTTAGCGCAAGGGCTGGAAAAATACGATCCGCGCTACATTCATGGTTCAACTCTTCGCTTTGATGCCTTGCGCGTGTTGACCGCTCAAATCAAGCGCGAGACTTTTGAAACGCGGGCTCAAAATCCTGTGATCCATCCGGGGCGTGCAGACGTTTTAGCGGGGGGCGCTGTGTCCGTGGAAGGGATAATGGATCTCATCAGCCGCAACTCGGCGCAGAGGTCGTTTTATATCAGCGAGAAGGATATTCTCGACGGCACGGTGGCTGGCATCGTTGATGAACTTTATGCCTAGGCGTAGCAGATTTTTTGTTTAGGATCGATTCCCTATAGAATAGGCTTTGCTTGCCGATGCCCCCATAGCCCAATCGGCAGAGGCAGTTGACTTAAAATCAATTCAGTGTCGGTTCGAGTCCGACTGGGGGCACGTTTTCTTGCTCCGTTATCGCGTGATGAGTTTTTTGTCTGCGATAACGGAGCAATTTTTGTTTTTCGGCAGCCGTATTTTCCCCAAAGGGGAACTAAAAACAGAAGAAAACCGTTAATAAAATGAGTAAAAGATTTTTACGCTCGTTTTATGGAAAGGATCGGGGATTACCTTGCGCTCTAGCAACCCGGTAATGAACTCACTGACGTCTGGTGCCCAAAATCAGTACGGCGCGGGTTATGGCTACGGCCAGACACAGAGCTACTCGGGGGAAGCCACACACTATGGCTACTCCCAGCAATCTAGTTCTGATTCACGTCCGATGACCGTTGATGATGTAGTGACTAAGACTGGTATCACTTTGGCGGTAATTATTGCCTTTGCCATTGTAAACTTTGGTATCGCTCTTTTTGTTGGTCAAGATTTGGCTGTAATGCTGACCTTCGTCGGTGCAATTGGTGGCCTTATCACGGTGTTGGTGTCCACTTTTGGCCGTAAATTTGGTTCTGCAGCTGTTACTTTGATTTATGCTGCCTTTGAAGGGCTGTTTGTGGGTGGCTTCTCACTCCTGCTTTCTGGTTGGACCGTGGGAAATGCCAACGCTGGCAGCATGATCGGACAAGCAGTTATTGGCACCGTCGGCGTATTCGTCGGAATGCTCTTTGTGTATAAAACCGGTGCAGTCAAGGTAACCCCGAAGTTCAACAAGATTATGGTTGGCGCACTGTTTGGTGTTGTTGCCCTCATGCTGGGTAACTTCTTGCTGGCTATGTTTACAGGAAACAACCCGCTTCGTGACGGCGGCATGCTAGCCATCGTGTTCTCACTGGTTTGCATCGTTTTGGGTGCGTTGTCTTTCCTGACCGACTTTGATGCGGCCGATAAACTGATGCGTCAAGGAGCTCCAGCTAAGTATGCATGGGGCGTGGCGCTTGGTTTGGCTGTGACTCTGGTCTGGCTCTACACCGAAATTTTGCGTCTGCTGAGCTACTTCCAGCAGCGTTAAATACAGATAAACTTTGATTGCCCGTCTTTGACGGGTGATATCTAAAAGGCCCGCAGTACAGTTCGTAGTGAACTGTGCTGCGGGCCTTTGACATCGCTAAGCAAATGCGAAAAGCATTAGCGAGTTACAACGTCACCATCAACTTCAATCTGGGTAAAAACAACACCCTCGGTGGTAACGGCTGGTTGCGACAACACGATGTCTGCATCCACAGTGCGTCCAGCAGCATTGGCGCGTGAGCCAGTACCTTGTGCAGTGGTGTCATCCCACGAGGTCCACTCAATATTTGAGATGACGTCTTGGTTGTTTACACAGTCCAACGTAATAGAGGCTGGTTCTACGGTTGGAATAGAAACACAGTCGATGAAAGCTACCTGTTCTGCACCTGCAGTTGCGGAAGCAGTGGCTGTTGGTTCTGCGGACGTGGTAGTCGCGCGGGCGGACGAAGTGGATGTCGTGTTAGTGAAGGTAGAAGCGTTATCCACTTTCACATCAGAATCCACCTCACCGGGAGGGGAGCATGCAGCGAGTGCAAGGCTGGCAAGCGCGGTTAAACCAAATACCGTGGTGCGAGAAAACTTCTTCATATGGCGTAATTCTCCAGTCTGTTAGGGGGCCGGTGCGATCGAAGAACTAGGACTGGCGAGGCGATGCAGCCTTGGCAGAATCATAAGGAGTGGCAGAAACGATGGTGACGGAAATGGTGTTGCCGTTAGGTGCGGTGTACTCGCGGGTTTCGCCTTCCTCAGCACCGAGAACAGCAGCGCCCAGTGGGGACTGCTCGGAGTAGGTTTCAAGGTCTTTGTTATCGGATGCTGCTGCGCGGGTACCGATGAGGAATGTCTCTTTGTCTTCCTTATCACCGTTGTAGTACACGTGGACCACGGAACCTACGGTTGCTACGCCTTCTTGAATGCTGTCACGCTCAGTGGTGGCGTTGGCCAAAATCTCAGAAATCTGCTTAATGCGAGCTTCTTCCTGATCCTGCATTTCACGTGCTGCATCGTAGCCTGCGTTTTCTTTCAAGTCGCCTTCTTCGCGGCGCTCGTTAATTTCAGCAGCAACGACGGGTCGGTGGTCAATGAGGGCTTGCAGCTCAGATTCGAGCTTTGCTTTGGTCTCTGGGGTGATGTATTGCTTCTGCTCTGCCATGGGGCTGACCTTCCTGTCGTTCCGGTTGAGTTCGCCTGTGCGGTTAGGCTCGGGCGGGCTGTCTGGGCGTGGTGGAACACAAAGAATCGACTCCGCTTTTCGGGGGAGTCGATTCAGCGCTGCAATTCCACGTGCTTTATCGCCGCAACGGCCGTTACTGGGTACGAATACTACCACAGCTACGCGCACCGCTACGCGGTCTGACTGGGTTTGCTACTGGTCTTGGACTCGATACCTAGCGGAGTGAGTGATGAGAAAGTAGCAGCCGATGACGTTTTTACGGTTACTCATTCTCATTCATAAATTGTGTGCTCTACGTCGAGATAGTCTGGGATGGTGCTAGAGCAGCCATAAGCGTCACCGGCCACTGCTGGGGCTGAAGTTGGAATGGGGACGAAAATACGTATGGATTGCCTTCCATCGGCAGCCAAGACAAACTCTCGACGTCCGACTTCTGCTTTGGCGTAGTCATAGGCATTGACAATGCAATATGCTGGCTCATTGGGTTTGTTGCGGGTGACATCGACCCACACTCCCAGTGTTTCCTCATCAATTTCTTGGTGGGCTATGTAGCTGATTTTGGCGTTAATCGCCCGTTGGCTTTGGATAAATTGATACCCAAAGAAAACGCTTACACCAATAATGGCAACAAAGACGGCGATAAGAGCCTTGGCTGTCAGATCTCCAGAACGAGAGCGGGAGTGATCGATGCGCTCACCATAACGTGCGCTTCGTCGTGGATTGGTACTTTTGGTTGAATTCGGCACACCGCTCATGGTCATTGAGTCTAACTGGTCTATCCCCCGTGATGTTCACTGGGGGATTATCAAGTGTGCACTACACTAAGTAAGTATTGTCTAACCTCCAGTAGTACAAAGTTGGCGTGATCATTCTTAGTGGCCACGTGACCTTGGAGATAAGACTAGAAAAAGATCAGGGCTGTGATTGTGCCAACCCATGCCAATATCGAACGATCAAATGAAGCGGAGCGAACCATGACTGAGCGGTTTCGACTTGTGGCATTTCATGCACATCCAGACGATGAGTCATCGAAAGGTGCAGCGACCATGGCAAAGTATGTCGCTGCTGGCCACGAAGTTTTAGTGGTCACCTGTACCGGTGGTGAGCGCGGCGACATCATCAACCCGGCGATGGATAAGCCGGGTGTCTTGGATAATATGGCTGCGATCCGCAAGAAAGAGATGGCTCAGGCAGTCGCTGCGCTTGGAGTAAAACACCAGTGGTTGGGGTTCGTGGATTCGGGGCTGCCTAATGAAATGCTCACCCCAGGGCATAGCATTGATGCCGAAGTTGTGCGCCACATTGTGCCCCCAGGTTCATTTGCACAGCTTGCCGATGACGACGTGGCCGACGCATTCATTAAAGTTATGCGCGATTTTCGGCCCCACGTGGTGGTGACGTACGACGAAAACGGTGGGTACCCACATCCAGATCACCTCATGGTGCACAGAGCGTCCATGCAAGCGTGGGACAAAGCAGGCGCGGCTGACTATAAGCCGGAGCTGGGTCGTCCGTGGCAAGCGAGCAAGCTCTATTATTCCCACGGCTTCGTCTATCAGCGTATGGAGCTATTCCATAAGGAATTGACCGCGGCGGGCTTAGCCAGCCCTTATGGTCCGATGATGACAAGGTGGAAAGTCAACGCAGGAGACATCATGGCACGCGTTACTACCCAGGTAGAGTGTTCTGAGTTCTTCCCACAACGAGATGCCGCATTGCGTGCCCATGCAACGCAGATAGATCCGGCTGGTGCGTTCTTAGCCACTCCGGTTGTCACCCAAGCTAGGCTGTGGCCAACCGAGGAATTCGAGCTGGCGCAGACTCGTGTTTCCACTGCGCTGCCAGAAAACGACCTGTTTTCCGGATTAAGTGACCGTTAGGTCACGCATTAGACAAGCATTAGACTTGAACAGGTATTCAACTCGAGTAATACGAATATGAAAACGATAGGAAAATCATGAGTTACGCCGCTTTGGTTTTGGCACAGGCAGCACAAGAAGGTCCAGTTGGGCCCGAATTTGGCAAAGCGTCGCCCATTGGGATGCTGATCTTAATTCTGATGGCCATTGCTGTGCTGACAGCTGGATGGTTTTTCCATCGCCGCTACTCACGGTTTCGTCGTCGAACCATGTTCGCGGAAGCTCATGGAATAGATCCATTTGATAAAGAAGCTCTTGACGCGGCGATGAAAGAAGCCGGAGTTTTCGATTATTCCAAAAAGTCGCGATTTTAAGCGGCAATAATGCGGTAATAATTCTGGGGCATGGGTGCACGCTACGATAAGGCGGCGCGCTAGACTAGTAGATGTGAAATTTCTTCCTGCCTTGCTGTACCCAGCCTATGAGCAGCGCTTGCTGCGTGAGCTGAAGGGAAAACCTCAGCCAAAGCACATCGCAATTATGGCTGATGGTAACCGCCGATGGGCACGTGAAGCAGGGTTTGCCGATATTAGCCATGGGCACCGTCAAGGTGCGAAGAAGATCGTAGAAGTGATTTCATGGTGCGCAGACACCGAGGTAGAGGTTGTCACTATCTACTTGCTCTCTACTGAGAACCTTCAGCGTTCAGCGTCAGAAGTATCGCTTCTTTTTGACATCATTTCGGACGTCGTGGACCGCTTGGCGCACAGTGAATTAGGGTGTCAAGTGCGTCTAGTCGGTCATTTGGACTTGTTGCCTGAGGACGTTTCGCAGCGGATGGCTGCAGCAGCGGCTGCTACTGCGGAAAACTCCGGAGTCATTGTCAACATTGCAGTTGGATATGGCGGACGGCAAGAAATCGTTGATGCGGTGAGCGCACTTATTCGAACTGAAGCTGAAAAGGGGCTCGACCCCATACAGATCGCAGACACGATCTCGGCGGAATCGATCTCCCATCATCTCTACACCAAAGGGCTTCCCGATCCAGACTTGGTCATACGAACATCGGGGGAGCAGCGCCTATCGGGCTTTTTATTATGGCAAGCTGCCTACTCAGAAATTTGGTTTACAGACACGTACTGGCCTGCTTTCCGAAAGATTGACTTTCTCCGCGCACTACGTGACTTCTCTCACCGGAATCGAAGGTTTGGAAAATGACGGCGCATACAACGCATATTCGCTATAAATCGGACTACGGCTCTACGCAGGAATACGCTGAAGAACTCGCGCGACGTTTGGGCGTGGATGCAGCAGAACTCGACCACGACATTCCAGATGATGGAGCCCCCGTCATCTTATTGAGCCCCGTGCACGGACCTTTTATTCCGGCGGCTACAAGAGCTGAAGAAATCTCCGGCCACCCCATGGCCGTCGTGGCTGTTTGTCTCACATTGCTAGATATAGCTCGCGACAAGGATTTTCTGCATAAGCAGGTGCCGCCGGAATGCTCGACGTTTTATCTGCCTGGCCGGCTAGACATGGATAAATTATCGGGGTCACATAGGGCCACGTTGGCATCGATAAGCACTATGCTGCGTGCTAAGCCATTCAAATCTGCCAATGATAAGGCAATGATTGCAGCGGTAACCAAAGGCGCTGATCGCGTCGATTTTGCCGAGCTAGACCCTCTCGTAGCTTGGGCAGAAGTTGCTTCCACCTCAAGCTAAAGCTTGCGCATACGCACGCGCGTGACTGAATGATCCGCGCCCTTGGTGAGAACTAGGGACGCACGCACGCGCGTTGGCAAGATATTTTCTACCAGATTGGGCAAGTTAATAGATTGCCAAATCTCGCGGGCTTGCTCAGTCGCAAGGGCATCATCTAAATCGGCATATGGCGCAAAGTGCGCACCAGGTGCACGGAAAGCTGTTTGGCGCAGCTTGAGAAAGCGATCAATGTACCACGACTCAATATTGCCAATCGATGAATCCACATACACCGAAAAGTCGAACAAATCTGACACCATAAGCGTCGGACCAGTTTGTAGGACGTTGAGGCCCTCTAAAATCAAAATGTCTGGCTGACGCACCAACTGGTACTCATCGGGGACAATATCGTAGGTGATGTGCGAATACATCGGGGCAGATACTGTCTCTTTTCCAGACTTGACCTCCGTGACAAAGCGCATAAGAGAGCGCCGGTCATAAGACTCCGGAAACCCTTTTCGGCTCATCAAACCGCGTTCACGAAGAACCTTTGTGGGATAGAGAAAACCATCAGTGGTTACCAAATCTACCTGTGGATGTGATTCCCATCGCTGCAGCAACACTTGCAACAAGCGTGCGGTTGTGGACTTGCCCACTGCAACTGAGCCAGCAACTCCGATGATGAATGGAACCTTGGTTGGAGGATTACCCAAAAACTGCTCAGTTGCACATGTAAGCTTCTGCCGAGCCTCGACTTGCAGATGTATAAGACGCGAAAGGGGTAGATAAACATCCGCAACCTCATCGAGATTGATGTTTTCACCGAGACCAGAAAGCTTATCCACTTCAGCTTCTGTGAGCACCTGCGGCATGGAATTGCGCAGTTCACGCCACGTATCACGATCAAAATCCAGATAAGGCGTTAATTCCGGAGAGCGAGCCATGTCTGCCATTGTTGCACCTGTTGTCGCGATCGCGACAATCAGGGGTTTGAAATGCCGGAAAGAAATACGAGAAAGAAGGAAAACTTCCGGGGTGTACTAGGAACACGTATAAACTCACGGTAAGTTCATTATTTACAGATACTTTCTAAGCTTTGCCCACACTTGAAAGGGAGCCTTCCTCTTATGACGCAACAGTCTGCAACTGATGCTCGTTACCAAGAAATGCGAGAACTAGACCCCGAAGTTTTTGCAGCAATTGGCGGAGAGATTTCGCGCCAACGCGATACCTTGGAAATGATTGCCTCTGAAAACTTTGTACCTCGCGCTGTTTTGCAGGCGCAAGGTTCAGTACTGACCAATAAGTATGCGGAAGGCTACCCAGGCCGTCGTTATTACGGTGGTTGCGAGCATGTCGATGTCGTTGAGGATCTTGCCCGCGACCGCGCTAAGCGCTTATTCAACGCAGACTACGCTAACGTGCAGCCACACTCGGGTGCACAGGCAAATGCGGCAGTTTTGTCTGCCTTGATTAACCCAGGTGACAAGATCATGGGTCTGTCTTTGGCACACGGTGGGCACTTGACCCACGGTATGAAGCTGAACTTTTCAGGAAAGCTATATGAGGTTGCCGCTTATGAAGTAGATGCCGAAACATCACGCATTGACATGGACAAAGTGCGTGAGCAGGCATTAGCTGAGAAACCACAGGTAATTATTGCTGGCTGGTCCGCCTACCCACGGACGCTTGATTTTGCTGCCTTCCGCTCCATCGCTGATGAGGTGGGAGCTTACCTGTGGACTGACATGGCGCACTTCGCTGGTCTGGCGGCAGCTGGTTTGTATCCAAACCCTGTGGAATACGCGGATGTAGTGTCTAGTACGGTTCACAAGACCCTGGGTGGTCCACGTTCGGGTCTGATTTTGGCCAAGTCTGAGTTTGAAAAGAAACTAAACTCTAGCGTTTTCCCAGGACAACAGGGCGGTCCGTTGATGCACGTCATCGCAGCGAAAGCCGTAGCTTTTAAGATCGCCGCAAGTGAGGCGTTCCGTGAGCGTCAACAACGCACTATTGAGGGTGCTCAGATTCTGGCAGAACGCCTCATGGCGCCGGCAGCGCAAGACGCTGGTGTAGCAGTTCTGACTGGCGGTACCGATGTTCACCTGGTCCTAGTTGATCTCCGCAATTCGACGATGGATGGCCAACAAGCTGAGGACCTGCTACATGAGGTTGGTATTACTGTAAACCGCAATGCGGTGCCAAACGATCCGCGACCACCAATGGTGACCTCTGGTCTGCGCATTGGTACTTCTGCTTTGGCTACGCGCGGCCTGGACGCGGACGCATTCACTGAGGTTGCTGATATCATTGCTACCGCGCTGACCGACGGCAAGAATGCTGACGTTTCTTCCTTGCGCGCACGTGTTGACAAGTTGGCTGCAGATTTCCCACTATATGAAGGTTTGGAAGACTGGAAGCTCGTTTAAGTCTATAAAACGGCTGGTACTACGCATCGAGTGTGCGAAGTACCAGCCGATTTTTCTTCTAGAAGCTTTTACTCTTCTGAGTCATTAGTTGCTTGTGACGCGTCAGAAGTAGAAGCAGATTCCTCACGCTGTTGTGCATGAGCAGTTCGAGCTTCCCGCAACCACGCTGGTTGATTATCAAGCAAGCCCTTAATTTCTGCCGTGGTAAGTGGCTTATCCAGGTCATTTTTCTTCAAAGCCGCAACGGAAATACCAAGTTTTTGTGCCACCACTTGGCGAGGATGTGGACCTTCGCGGCGCAGGTTTTCCAACCACTCGGGCGGATTGGTGTGCAGTGCACGGAGTTGTTCGTGCGTGATTCCGCTGTCTTGGAACTCTTGCGGAGTAGCAGGTAGGTAAATTCCTAGTTTCTTAGCTGCGGTCTGTGCACGCATGGCAGTACCCGAAGGCTGCACCTTGGCGTCTCCATTGAATTCTTGTTCGCTCACATAACCCACGGTAGCATCTAGAGAGTTTGTGAGCATTAGTGCAGCTGGAGCAAATAGCAAGTTTCGCGGTCTGTGCTGATACTTTGGTGATATGCGGCTTGCCTTTGTGACAGGAACGGAACCAGATAAGTGGTTTCAGAGATTTAGGGATAACACTGAGCACGGAGAGCTCATGGTAATCGATAGCGAAGATCCCGTTGCATTGCTTGTCGATGCTTCCATCGACCTTGCCCTTGCTCGTGTTCCCCGCAGGGGAATAGATCCGCGCATAGATGCGGACCTATTCCACGTCGTCCGTCTCTATACAGAGCAAAAAGGGTTAGCGGTTCCCAAGGACTCTGTCTATGCTGAACTCGGCGAAGCTGTTGTCAGTTCAGACGTAGCGGATGAGTTTTTAAACTATCGCATGCCGAACGACGCACAGATTGACTACGCCGCGATACGCGCGGGGCTGCAGGTAGTCGCCGCAAACGTCGGAATTGTCATCGCGCCGCGTCCAGTTTTGAAAGTACTGTCTAAAAAACAAGTCGCGGTTGTGGAATACATCGATGATTCTGTGACAGAAACAGAGATTGTTCTGGCGTGGAACAAGGATAACGACACAACAGAAATTCAGGACTTTGTGGGGATTACCAAGGGAAGGACGAAGAACACTTCCCGTGGTGAAAAAGTAAAGAAGTCAGCGCGTGAGAAGCCCCTGGCTAAACAAGCTCGGAGGGCAGGGGGAAATAACCCTAAACGTCGGACACAACGATCAGTCTCCCGCCGCAAACGTCGCTAGATAATGTTCGATGGGTAATAGTTAAAAGTGTGAACTAGTGTGATGGAGGTTTGCACAATGTTCATCTTCCACCCATGTAATTTCCATGATCGGGGTTTAGCCTAAGGGTGACCGGAGAAAGTGCGTCATACCGCGTTCACTTATGTATCGATGCACCGAGGTCGTGCTGAACTGCTTGCTGCTTCGTCACTTTCTAAGGACTGAGATTGCCATGAGTGCTGGTACCTCCGCTATTTTTAACTCCACCTCCGATTTCGCACCTGAACTTTCCGCGCACCAATCGCCCTCTCCTCAATCCACCACGACTTTTGTCATTGATACCTCGGTCTTATTATCTGACCCATGGGCTCTACGAAAATTCGCCGAACACGAGGTCATAGTCCCTGTCGTTGTTATCTCTGAATTAGAAGACAAACGTCATCATCCTGAGCTTGGTTGGTTTGCCCGCCAAGCTCTTCGTTATTTTGAAAGCCTTCGTCTAGAGCATGGTCACTTGGACCAGCCAGTCGTGGTCAATGATCAGTACGGTACTGTCCGTGTTGAACTCAACCATCAAGATCAGTCTTTGTTACCGGTTGCTTTTCGAGGAACCGAGGGGGATCATCGAATCCTCGCCTGTGCCCTCAATCTGGCGCATGAAGGCAAAAACGTGGTAATTGTCAGCAAAGACGTGCCGCTGCGAGTAAAAGCAGGAGCGGTTGGTCTTGGTGCGGACGAACATAGAGCGCAAGACGTGGTTTTGTCTGGATACACAGGTTTAGAAAATCTCCAGGTAACGCGCGAAGAGCTCGACGAATTGTTTACTGTGGGTGAGTTGGATTTGAAACAACGTCCGTCGGCGGCCACATCTTCTGGTCATTTAGCCATCGACCTTCCAGTGCACTGTGGGATGATGTTGCACTCCGGCGGGGCATCAGGACTGGGGCGGGTTACTGGAAACCACTCAATTAATCTCGTCCGTGGTGATGAACAAGCCTTTGGCCTACAAGGACGGTCTGCTGCGCAGCGAATAGCGCTGGCAACGCTTTTGGATAAAAACGTGGGCATAGTTTCTCTCGGTGGAGCTGCGGGAACTGGAAAATCTGCACTGGCATTATGCGCAGGTTTGGAATCAGTGTTGGAGCGCCGTGAGCACCGCAAAATCGTGGTGTTCCGGCCAATGTATGCAGTGGGAGGGCAGTCTTTGGGCTATCTCCCCGGATCTGAAGCGGAGAAAATGAACCCGTGGGCTCAAGCAGTCTACGACACCTTAGAAGGTGTGGTTTCAGACAATGTTATTGAAGAAATTCATGACCGAGGACTCCTAGAAGTCCTCCCACTTACGCATATTCGTGGTCGTTCACTGCATGATAGTTTTGTTATCGTTGATGAAGCGCAATCCTTGGAAAGAAACGTCTTGTTAACGGTGCTTTCGCGCCTAGGTCGTGGCTCGCGCGTTGTCCTTACTCACGACGTAGCGCAGCGCGATAATTTACGTGTGGGTCGACACGATGGCATCCAAGCTGTCATTGAAAAATTAAAAGGTCACGACCTTTTCGCGCATATCACCCTGCAACGCAGTGAGCGCTCCGCAATCGCTGAGTTGGTTACCAGTTTGTTGGATACAGAATAATTGTGGGATATAGGGCTATTCAGCGAGGAAGCATCGAAAAGCTCTGTGATGGAGAATATATCCTCCCGTGTCGTATGAGATAAAACATATCTGTGCTCTTTGTCCAGCGTGGCACGACGTTTCGCGTATGCGCATAATGGAGGTTATGGCTGAACAAGACTTTGTTATCCGTCCGTTTCGTGCTGCTGATTACAAACAAATGCAGGACATTTATGAGCAAGGCCTAAACACCGGTCATGCGACCTATGAAACGCGTGCAATGACATATGAGCATTTCACGCGCTCTAAAATCATGGCTACGGTGCATGTTGCCGTGGAGGCAGACGATGATAACAAGATTTTGGGCTGGGTTTCTGCTGCCCCAATTTCTTCACGTTCCGTCTTTCATGGAGTTGTGGAAGATTCGATTTATATCAATGCTTCGGCACAAGGCAGGGGAATCGCAGGAGCGCTTTTGGACAAGCTCGTCGAGGTTTGCCAAGACTTACACAAGTGGGCTATTCACTCGTGGATTTTCCCTGAAAACGAGGGTTCTGCAAAGTTGCATGAATCCCGAGGGTTCGTCAAAGTGGGTACTTACTCACACCTAGCCAAAATGACCTACGGTGAGCTTGCAGGTGAATGGCGCGATACTGATGTATATGAAAAACTTCTCCCCAAACCCGGTGAGAAGAAGTCTTAAGAAGTTCTTCGTTAATCCACTGTCTCGCGCAAGCTGTCTTCGCGGAGCGCGAGGAGCATTAAACAAGCGAAGACGCAGAGCGGAACCAATAACGCAAGAATCGGGGTCAGGGCGTCATTATATGACTCCACAACCGCCATACGCAGTGGTGATGGCAGCGTAGAAACCAGATCGGGAGTAAGGGAGTTTAGACCCTCCTGCTGAAATTGCGTTGCTGCGCTGTTCTGTTGGGGGTCTAAAGCCGCCAATGCCGCCGGAAGCCGTGAGGATAGCTCTGTGTGGAGGTTATGAACAAACATTGAGCCCACAACGGAAGCTCCTAGGGCAGAGCCAATCTGGCGGAAAAAATTATTGGCTGCGGTCGCCGTTCCTACCTCGGCAAGTGGGAATGAATTTTGCACAACAAGAACCAATACTTGCATGGTTAAACCAATGCCGATCCCAAAGGTTAACTGGCGTAGACCGACACCAACCAGCGTATGCTCCACGGTTAATCCCGCAAGAAGCCACAATCCCACCGCCATGACTGCCAAGCCAAGGAGAGGGTAACGCTTGTAGCGGCCAGTCCTTGCAATGACGAAACCAACAGCTGTTGATACAGAAATAAAACCCATTGACAACGGAATCATCATGAGTCCGGCTTTGGTTGGAGTCAGCTCATGCACCATCTGGAGATAAGTGGGCATGTATGCAACGACCCCCATCATAGCCAGGCCAACTATTATTCCTGCCAGAGTAGTTAGAACCATATTTCTATTCTGAAAAAGGTGAATAGGAATAAGCGGCTGAGCTGCACGGGCTTCAATCAATGCGGTAATGATTGCACCGGCAATTGTGCCCAGTCCTAAGCAGACGATGATAGGCGAGTGCCACGCATACTCGCTTCCTCCCCAAGTGACCATGAGAATTAGAGCAGACGTTGTAGCAGCAATTCCAACAAAGCCGGCCGCATCGAAGGAACGCTGGCCCAGTGTGCCCTTGCGCAGTCTGAGTACGAATACGCTGGTGATAAAAGCAATGATTCCAATAGGTATATTAATCCATAGGCCCCAGCGCCAGCCAGGACCATCGGTAAACCAACCGCCAAGCACAGGCCCGAGGATTGAAGACACGCCAAATACGCTGCCCATAATGCCCACGTATTTTCCTCGCTGCCGTGCCGGAACTACCTCAGCAACAATTGCTTGCGATGAGATCATCAAAATGCCTGCGCCGAAGCCTTGAATACCGCGACCTGTAATCAGCAGCTCCATGGAGTGCGCAAAGCCACCAAGGGCAGAGCCACAAACGAAGATCACTATGCCTATGAGATAGACAGGTTTACGCCCCACAATGTCTCCTAGTTTGCCAGAGACAGGCATAGCAATTGTCATGGTTAACATGAAGGCTGAGATGACCCAGCTCATATGGTTAACACCAGATAGTTCGCCCACAATGGTGGGAAGTGCCGCAGCAAAGATCATCTGTCCCAAAGAGCTCAT
This sequence comes from Corynebacterium sp., assembly GCA_034091885.1. GTDB lineage: Bacteria > Actinomycetota > Actinomycetes > Mycobacteriales > Mycobacteriaceae > Corynebacterium. The sequence continues at coordinate 17,638 of JAXFXA010000033.1, read as the reverse complement.
GAGCATGGAGAGCAGTAGCGGAATGAACACCATGGCGATCTCGTTGGCACGAACCTTATTCATTCGGGTCATCTTAGTAGATTTGTCTGACCTGACAACAGTGCCGAAAAAACTTGCGCCGCCGGATTGAGAACCGGCGGCGCAAGCTACTTATTATGAGCGTGAGAAAAATTAGAAATTATCACGATCGGTATTTGCCATAGCCAATACGTCGAGACGCTTATCCAGCTCTTCCTCGGTCAGCTTGTCGCCGTCGACGAAGCCCAGATCAACAACAGCCTCGCGGATGGTCATACCTTCCTTGAGTGCGCGCTTGGCAACTTTGGCTGCATTTTCGTAGCCAATCGCAGAGTTGAGCGGTGTGACAATGGAAGGCGAAGACTCAGCCAATGTCTTCATGCGGTCGCGGTTGGGCTCGATGCCATCGACAAGCTTATTAGCAAAGACACGAGCAGTATTAGCCAGTAGTCGTGCAGATTCGAGGACATTACGCGCCATCATTGGAATGAAAACATTAAGCTCGAACTGACCTTGAGTACCACCAAAGGCTACGGCAGCGTCATTGCCAATGACTTGGGCTGCAACCTGGGTAGCAGTTTCACACAGAACTGGGTTGACTTTGCCCGGCATGATGGAAGAACCCGGCTGCAGGTCAGGCAAGTGAATCTCAGCCAATCCGGTCAAGGGGCCAGAACCCATCAAACGAATATCGTTGGCAATCTTGTACAAAGACACTGCCACTGAGCGCATCGCACCGGAAAACTCAACAAGTCCATCGCGGCTCGCTTGGGCCTCGAAGTGGTTTTCGGCCTCACGGAGCTCGTTAACGCCCGTCAGTTTTTTCAGCTCAGCGGTAACTTTTGCCCCAAAATCAGCGGAAGTATTCAGACCCGTGCCAGCTGCCGTGCCGCCAATTGCGAGCTCGCCCAAGTGTGGCAGTGTGGCCTCGATGCGCTCAATTCCTAGCTCTATTTGGCGGGCGTAACCGGAAAACTCTTGCCCCAAAGTGACAGGCACCGCGTCCATAAGGTGAGTACGGCCAGACTTTACAACGTCTTTCCACTCAGTTGCCTTCTTAGACAGGGAGTCGTGGAGAACCTTAAGCCCAGGAATAAGGTCTTTCACCGCCGCTTCAGTTGCAGCGACATGAGTTGCAGTTGGGAAAGTATCGTTAGATGACTGGCCCATATTGACGTGGTCATTAGGGTGGATTTCCACGCCATTGCGCTTAGCCATTGAAGCAATGACTTCGTTGGCATTCATGTTGGAGGATGTGCCAGAACCCGTTTGGAAAACATCGATGGGAAACTCAGCATCAAATTTTCCGCTTGCGATGTCTTTGCCGGCAGCGATAATGGCATCAGCTTTGTCGGCGTCGAGGGCGCCGGTGTCTTTGTTTACTTGGGCACAGGCCGCCTTGAGAAGACCCATGGCACGAATCTGGGCAGCTTCAAGTCCGCGGCCGGAAATAGGAAAGTTCTCCACCGCGCGCTGAGTCTGTGCACGCCACAGAGCGTCCTTCGGAACCTTTACTTCACCCATAGTGTCGTGCTCAATGCGAAACTCGGTCATCTAACCACTTTCTCCTCAAAAGTTATAACTGTTGCACGGAAAGACAACGCAACGAAGCAGTCTTACTGTGTTGTAGAACAACATTTAGCTTAATTGTGATGTGTGCGGAATTCCATGGTGTCCCCGTTTTTGGAGGGGGCTTTAGTTTTCGGTGGGATTGCTGTAATCAATCACCGAGTAGTCACGCAGTTTGGACAATTGGTGTGTGGAGTCAATGTAGCGAACCGTACCAGATTTGGAACGCATTACCATGGAGCGGGTGGTTGCGGAATTGGCGCGGTATTTTACGCCGGTTAGCATATCTCCACTGGTCACGCCGGTTGCTGCGAAGTAACAGTTGTCAGATGACACGAGGTCATTAGTGAAGAGAACACGGTCAAGGTCGTGGCCGGCAGCACGCGCACGCTCGGCCTCTTCATCATCTTTTGGCCAGAGCATTCCTTGAATCTCGCCACCTAGACACTTCATGGCACACGCAGTGACAATTCCTTCCGGAGTACCGCCAATACCCATGAGGATGTCGATCGAGTTGATATCTTGAGCGGTCGCGATTGCGCCAGCTACGTCGCCGTCCATGATCAGGCGAACCTTTGCGCCTGCATCTCGAATTTCTTGAATGAGTTCATCGTGTCGAGGACGATCTAGTACGACCACAGTGACATCTTCAGGACGAATTCCTTTTGCCTTGGCCACAGCATTAACGTTGAACTCAACCGATTTGGTGATATCTACTTTGCCTACGGCTTCAGGACCAACGACTAACTTCTTCATGTAGAACACTGCTGATGGGTCATACATGGTGCCTCGCTCAGCAGCAGCGATGACAGAGATAGCATTTGGTCGGCCTTCAGCCATCAGGCGAGTTCCATCGACTGGGTCAACAGCAATGTCCATTGCTGCGCCGTCACCAATGCCGACTTCCTCACCGTTGAAGAGCATAGGGGCTTCATCCTTTTCGCCTTCACCAATGACAACCACACCACGCATATGCACGGAGTTGATGAGTTTACGCATCGCATCAACTGCTGCGCCGTCACCTTCGTTCTTCTGGCCGCGGCCTACCCAACGTCCCGATGCCAGCGCGGCAGCTTCGGTAACTCGGACAAGCTCCATGGCGAGGTTACGGTCTGGGTGTTCCTCATTGTGGGTGGTCATTGAAACGAAGGCTCTCTTTCTGCACTAAAGCATTTAAAGACATACGTGCGCATTGATGGATGGGCCGATTGACCCATCGTTACATCAATCTTAACGTGTTTGTTACCCGCTGAGTCGTGTTTTTCAAGACTCCACACCTCGTGGAATACTGGCAGGCATGGCTGGTGAAGAAAAACCACGGATTTTCCAAGGTACATCCGACATGATGATGTCTTTGGGCGTTATCGTGTTGTCCATGCTTGTCGTAGTTGGCGCGACCGGACTATGCACAGTTAATCCAGAAAAATCTGAATTAACTTCGGTACGAAAGGTTGATGGCGCGGCATTTTTGGAATTAGAAGCACGAACGAATGCCGGTGCCATTCGCGTACCAGAAGTTCCGCAGAGTTGGGTGGCCAATTCTGCACGCCGCGCGGTCGTAGATGGCCAGCCAGCATCGGTTGTGGGGTGGATAACCCTTGACAAAGGATATGTATCCGCATGGCAGACGCAAGCACAGCTTGTCGATGCCATTGCCAACTTTGATTCCGATTTTCGTGAGGATGCTCGTACCGAAGTCATAGACGGCTTCGAGGTTACTGTCGCGTCTTCTAGCAAGAAGAATGTTCGCGATGTGTGGGGCGTGGATTTAGGAGATCAGCGAGTTCTTGTCACAGGCACTGCACCTGATGATAATTTCCGGGAATTAGTTCGCGGTTTCATCCAGGTTGATCCATTACCCGAATCAATTGGTTAGCTGGTCTCACTTTTCTTCGTAGACAAGCCTCGGAGAGGAGCACAGGGTAAAAGTCTAGATTGGAAACGCTAGGCCTGCCACGTGATGGATTCTCCAGAGGCTAGATCGACTATTTCCCGATTAACAAAAATGGAGATTTTCTCCCGCGAGCGATCAGGAGTGATCGTCACGGACGCTAGCTCTTTGTTTTCAAATCCCAATTCCACTGAGGAATTGAAGTAACTGATTACTTCTTTCGTCTCGTTATCGGCAGGGGTATGAGTATGCGCTGGGCCAAAGAAGTCCTCCACAAGAGAGCGAGAATCTCCAAACATCAGCGAACCGGCTGAGCCTGACCGTGAGACAAAGTCAATCCGATCACCGGGGTAAGCATAAATTTGCATGGGATTAGGCTGCTCCTTAATTTAGGCGATTAGGAAATTATTCAGATTCTGTTGCGCTATTGCGTGTGGACAATGCTTCCTCGACTCTCTTGTGAGCGCCGTCAAGATGAGCTTCACAGGCTTTAGCCAGTGCCTCACCACGCTCCCAATACTTCAACGATTCATCGAGACTCATTTGTCCTAGCTCCAAAATCTTGACAGTTTCAATGAGTTCATCGCGAGCTTGTTCATAGGAAAGTTGTTCAACGGGAGGAAAAGCGTCGGCGCCAGGGGTGCCAGTGCCAAAAGAATCTGTAGCCATAGAAAAATCCTTAACTGTATCTGTTAAAACTTAGGCGAACTTATTTAATCAGCGGGCCCAGAACCAAGTACTGCTGCTGATAATGAGCCGTCTCCAACTCGGACACGAATCTGCGAACCAGGAGGTGCTTGTTCATAACTCGTCACCACCTCTGCCGCAGATCCGTCACGGGGCAATACCTGTACCACCGCGTATCCACGTTCTAACGTAGCTGCAGGACCTAGCGCTGAAACTTGCGAACGTAAAGCCAACACGCGGGCGCTCTCGCGCTCTAGAAATACAATTACGTCTCGACGAATCGTGGACACAGCGCGCGTTAGCTCATCCCTGCGCATTGAAATAGGAGTGAGGGGATCTGCCAACACAGGTCGGGAGCGAATATCAACGAGCAAGCGCTGTTCTTTTTCCACCCATCCACGCAATGCGGAGGCCATTCGCTCCCGAGCTTCTTCGATGCGTAGATACTCTTGGGAAACATCGGGGACTACGCGCTTGGCGGCATCGGTAGGCGTAGCAGCGCGGACATCGGCAACATTGTCCAAAATGGGGTTGTCTGGCTCATGCCCGATAGCACTAACCACTGGGGTCTTCGCCGCAGCCACGGCATGTTGAAGAGCTTCTTCAGAAAAAGGAAGCAGATCTTCAACAGAGCCGCCACCGCGAGCGATGATAATAACGTCGACTGTTTCATCAGCATCTAAAACTTCTAGAGCCTCGATGACCTGAGGCACTGTACCCACGCCTTGAACTGCGGTGTTAATGACGCGAAACTGCACAGCAGGCCAGCGTTCTTGAGACACAGCCAGTACGTCACGTTCAGCGGCAGAGCCACGTCCAGTAATCAGCCCAATCTTGCGTGGGAGGAAAGGAAGTGGCTTTTTTCGATCTGGGTCAAAAAGCCCAGCGGCCGCTAGTTGTTTGCGTAACATGTCGATGCGTGCAAGAAGCTCACCAACTCCGACGTGGCGGATTTCTGTAGTCCACAAGCTAAAAGAACCACGGCCAGCATAAAAAGCCGGTTTGCCGTGAACGACGACGCGGTCCCCATCTTTGAGAGGAACTGGGCTGTTTCGCAGCAGATCGGTTGGGCAAGTCAATTGCACTGATACTTCTTGTTCTACATCCCGCAGCGTGAGGTAGGAGAGCTTCCAAGAAGGCTTCATATTTACTTGCGTAAGTTGACCCTCAACCCAAATAAAGCCGAGCTTTTCAATCCAGCTCTTGACCTGACTATTGACCTGGCTTACCGGCCAGGGCGACTCAGCACTATTGCTCACAAGTACCTTTCCAACGATTGCCTCAGTTAAAACCTGTTTACACTCCGTGCAGCAAACCCAAATATATCGCGCTGATTCCAGCTCGGTTTACCAGTGTAGGGTTTTCTGCGCGGTTAAGTTAGTCTGGGGTGTATGACTGAGGCAGGAAAGAAAGTGTACTTGGCCGCTCCTCGAGGATATTGTGCCGGTGTAGACCGTGCCGTCGAAACCGTCGAGAAAGCACTAGAGAAGTATGGCGCACCAGTTTATGTGCGTAAAGAAATTGTGCACAACCGCTACGTTGTTGAATCACTGTCCCGCCGCGGAGTCATCTTCGTCGATGAAGCATCTGAGGCACCAGAAGGTGCCCACTTGGTGTTTTCTGCACATGGAATCTCTCCCGCGGTGCGGGCAGAAGCAGAAGGGCGCAAGCAACTGACCTTAGACGCAACCTGTCCATTGGTCACGAAAGTACACAACGAGGTCCGTCGCTTTGCCCGTGATGGGTACCAAATCCTGCTTGTTGGACATGAAGGACACGAAGAGGTTGAAGGCACTGCAGGTGAAGCGCCGGAAATCACTCACCTAGTGGATGGTGTTGAAGGCGTCGCCAAGCTTCCGGAGTCGCTAGCTGAACAGAAATTGGTGTGGTTGTCTCAGACCACGCTTTCTGTTGATGAAACCGTCACCATTGTCGATGAGCTGCGCAAGCGCTTCCCGCACTTAGAAAACCCACCTTCAGACGATATTTGTTATGCCACACAAAATCGCCAAGAATCCGTTAAAGCAATTGCCCCTAAGTGTGATCTTATGATCGTGGTGGGGTCCCAGAACTCGTCTAACTCAAAGCGGCTTGTCGAGGTTGCTCTTGACGCCGGTTCCCGGAATTCCTATCTTGTAGATTTTGCTTCTGAGATTCAGGAAGAATGGTTAGATGGCGTCAATACCGTCGGAGTAACTTGTGGCGCATCTGTTCCGGAACTCTTGGTGCGCGAAGTGCTCGAATTTCTCGACGAGCGTGGTTTTAACGATGTTGAACAACACACAACCACCGTGGAAACCATTCAGTTTTCTCTTCCTCGCGAGCTGCGCCCCGCACGACGTTAATTCTAAGAATCCAGCCCTCTTCAAGCATTGTGGAACAGGGATGAAAATGAAATGTCCCCTTGTTTTGCACACACTGTATGCAGACAAGGGGACATTCTGGATCTAATCGGTATATAAATCCTTATCAAACGCGGACGAAGGCTTGGTAGAGCGGGAGTGTTTTTCTAGGTGCTGGCGCGGAGTATCGGGCTTAATGTGAGGCTCTGGAGAGGGACGTTGGGGAGCAGATTCCTCACGTTTGCGAGCGATGTAATCATTCGCTCGCCGTGGCCGATACACGGGAGTATCACCTGCGCGCCGGTGAGGATCTGGTGTCTGTCGGCGACGCCGTGGCAGCTCACTCGACAGTTCTGTACTGCGCCCGTCGGAGGAAGTAAACCGTGGGTGAGATGCTGCGGTAGGGAGGGAATTATCGAGCCGCGACATACGTGACCGAGCCGGACGTTGATGTGGCTCAAGGTTGGTTTTGCGTACACGAGCCCGTGACGTTTGGTCGTCACTAGAGTTGTGCGCAACGTAGCGGGAGGTACGCCGTGGCCGCGAAGGTTCTTGACATACTCGCGTTCGTAAGCGGTCAGCAGGTCGTTTTTCCGACGAGGCGGCAGAGGGAGCATCGGCAGGCTTTTGTTTCCTATTGCGCTCTACCAGTTCTGCTACCGTCAGTCGACGAACCGTTTGACGCGCGCGCGACGATGATTCGCGGTTGCGCTTTTCTGCCGCGGCCGTTTGCTGGCGCGAAAGGTACGTTTGCTTATCGACGCTTCGCGCATGCTGCTTTGCCATCGAAATTCGCACCAGCGCGAGAATCACACAGACGCAAGAAATAATGAGTAAAGGAGGGAATACCTCTAGGAGAGGATAAACAGACGTAATTATTTGGGTACGCGATAACGAAGAACTGGATCCAAAGCCGGAAGTAGAGGTTACTGCAAAGGACGTAATCAGTGTTCCTGCTCCGATGAGGAACGGGATAGCCGCGACCGTCAGAAACAATCCCCGAACTTCAACCAATAACGTTGCAGCAATTGCGCCGAGACCAAAGATAACGACAAAAGCCCAGCTTATACTGCCTGTTAGGGTTGAGATTACTCCGCCAGTGATTAGCGAAGCGATAACAACGGCAACGCTTAGCCACACAGGAAACGCAGCATAAGTTAATGGCGCTCGCTGTGCTTGAAGGCTAGTTGGCGTTTTGACATGGGACACGGGGTGAAATTGTACCTTGTGCCCACAATAAAACTAGATAAGACTCGGCCCTGACGGTTTGGAAGTGCCGTCGGTCCGTGTTGAATTTGATTCTGTGAATCGCCGTGTTGCAGAGTTTGCAGTGTCGAGTGACGGGGAAGTCTTATCTGTACGTGCAGGTATATCCATCTCAGCCAACTTGCGGGATGTCACCATGACACGCGTGTCTAGTGAAGACAGCGTGGAATTGAAAGATTCCACTGCCTTATCCAAATACTTGCCGGTCTTATTGAAATGTTCAGCCATGGTGTTCAGCCGTGTAAACAGTTCACGGCCGAGCCGTTGAACTTCACGAGCTTTTTCTGACATATCCTCTTGCCGCCAGCTCAGTGCAATCGTACGGAGTAAAGCAAAAAGGGTGGTGGGGGTAGCGATTACAATATTCTTCTCAAAAGCGAACTCAAGTAAATCTGGATCAACGCTCAGTGCTGCATCTAGGAACGGGTCAGCAGGGGTAAAAAGAATGACGAATTCCGGAGTCGGTGAAAAGGCTTCAATGTAGCTTTTAGAGGCAAGAGCTTGCACATGAGTGCGAACCATGTGTGCGTGCCGTCGCAAATATGCTGAATGTTCCTCGGGATCTTTAGTTTCCAACGCATCAAAGTAGGCGCTGAAAGGAACTTTCGCGTCTACAACTAAACTACGTCCGCCAGCGAGGTTGATGATCAAATCGGGGCGAACTGTTGTGCCACCAATTTGTGCCGTGACTTGGGAGTTGAAATCAACGTGCTTTACCATTCCTCCTAGTTCAACGATTCGCTCAAGCTGAATCTCTCCCCACCGTCCGCGAACATTCGGTGACCGCAGGGCCGTAACTAATTGTTCGGTGCGGTCTGAAAGCCGAGTAGAGGTCCGCGACATTGCCATGAGGTGGCCGTTAAGACTTGCCAGCGATGCTGCGCGTTGAGAATCGAGCTGGTGCAAATGCTGTTCTAGGTTGACCATTGCTTTTTCGAGGGGTTCGATTGATTGCTTGGTCAGATGGGAAAGAGAGCTGTTGAGCGCCGGCTCCAATTCGTTTCGCAGCTTGTTCACATCCATAGGGGAGTGTGTAGCTACTGGAAACTGAGCGGCGCGTGCAAACCAACCCAAGGCTGCGCCGAGTATTAGTCCGAAGACGATGCCGGCAAGCAAGAGGAAAAAGACCGAAGATGAACCCATGCCTCATACTCTTGCATATGCTCCCGACATTACGGTGTACGGATTAGTGCCGCTTTCCGCGTGGATCGATAATTCGTTCGAAAAGCTCGGAATTGAACACGTCCCGAGCTTTGGACAAGCGTGCACGAGTGAAGCGAGGAGGTCGGCTTTCGCTCGTGGTGTCTAAGCGGATCATTGCTTCAACAGCATCGCCGTATTCGTCCGACGTGAAGTGCTCGGGCTCATCGTAGTCTTCATCCTCGCAGTTGCTAGACGATGAATGGCTGTCTTTTTCTGCATCGTGAAGCGCGGTGGAGTGCTTTTGGCCGGCCCAAGCCTGTCGGCGTTCTGCGCCCTGGGCTTCGGTATATCGTGCTGCCAAGTATCCAGCAATGGTCGAGAATTCGATATCCTCGACTCGCTTTTCTCCCGATTGCAATTGCGCCATATCCTGAACGTAGCGGTAGCACACAGCCAACATCGCCGCAGCAGGGACAGCGAGGAATGCTCCGACTAGATCGAACAAGGCGCCACCCACCGTCACTGACACCAACACGACAACTGGGTGCAAGTTCATTGCACGCGACTGCAACCACGGTGACAAAACGTTGCCTTCGAGTTGCTGCACGAGGATTACCAAGCCCAACACCAAAAGCGCTTCTGTAAAGCCTAAAGACACCAAGGCAATCAGCACGGAAATAGCGCCGGCAGTAATCGCACCCACGAGCGGGATAAACCCTGCCATGAAGGTGATAACCGCAAGGGCAAAAGCGAGTGGTACGCCGATGAAATATAAACCGGCGCCAATAAATACAGCGTCGATAAGAGACACGATTGCTTGGGCGCGAATATATCCGCCGAGAGTCGACCAGCCACGCGTGAGAACCTCAGTCAAATGCCAGCCTGTACGACGCCCGGTAGCCTGTCGTAACCACGGTAAGAAGTTGTAGCCATCTTTGAGGAAGAAAAACGTCATGACCAACATGATGACGAGGGTGATGATCAGAGACGTTGCAGTTCCTACTCCGCTGAGCAATGAACCAGCTATATCGCCTCCTTGCTCTTGGATCCATTTCGCAGCTTCGTCGATGTATATGCCAATGTCTTCTGGATCTAAATTTAGCGGAGGGCCCTGAGCCCATAGCTGCAGACGCTGAATGCCCTCTACTGTCTGCAAATAAAGGGTTTGGGATTGGTTGGCAAAGTCGGGCGCAATCAGCGAAAAGGTCCAGCCCACGATGGCGCCAAACCCCAAAATCGTGATGATGGCTGCCAATGCGGAAGGTAGGCCTAGTCCGCGCAGCCGCGATGAAATCGGTGCTAAGACTGTACAGACGATGAGGGACAGTAAGACAGGCAGAATACCTTGCCAGAAACTTCCGACTATTCCGCCGACAAAATACAAAAAGAAGCCAATAATTAACAAACGTAATGACCATAATGCCGCAGATTTCAACATGCTGGCGGCGGCAACAGAACGGTCAACTTGGTCCCCAAGGGGAATGGGAGACAAAGCCGCAATTAGAGCCGGATCCATCTTTGGATCGAAGCTGGATCCAAGTTTTAGCGAATTAAACTGCTCATGCGGGGGTGCTGAGTCGGGCGTCGCATCTCCTCCGATATCTGGAGCCGACGATGACTTCGAAAGCGACTTTTCAGTGTCTTTTGATATTGGGGCTTGGGAACTCACCCTTATATATTGCCTTAATTACACCTTGTTGGTGTATCGGAGGGAGTTCGTCTGGCAAATTTTCTTCCCAAAATCTTAAACTGCGTGCCTTGTGCGTTAGGATAAGCCCGTGACTTTAACTCTAGGAATTGTCGGTTTGCCCAACGTTGGCAAGTCCACTTTGTTTAACGCGTTGACACGCTCAGACATTTTGGCTGCGAACTATCCATTTGCCACCATCGAACCCAACGTCGGTTTGGTGGAGTTGCCGGATCCGCGTTTGAAGCGATTGGCGGAGATATTCGGTTCTGAGCGCATTTTGCCAGCAACTGTGTCTTTCGTGGATATCGCGGGCATTGTCAAGGGTGCCTCCGAAGGCGAAGGTATGGGCAATGCCTTTCTGTCTAATATCCGGGAGGCCGACGCTATTTGTCAGGTTGTCCGTGCCTTCGCAGATGAAAATGTTATCCACGTAGATGGCAAGGTCAATCCAATTGCGGATATTTCAGTAATCAATACTGAGCTTATTTTGGCTGACCTTCAAACGATTGAAAAGGCACTTCCTCGTTTGGAGAAAGAAGCCAAGAAGAATAAGGACCTTTCTGAGGCCGTTTCTGAGGCTAAGAAGGCTCAGGCGATTTTGGAAGATGATCGCACTTTGTTTGCTGCTGCTAAGAACGGTGAGATTGACCTTGCTCTCGTCCGCGATCTGCACTTGATGACATCTAAGCCGTTCCTTTATGTCTTTAACTCAGATGAGGAAGTGCTTAACGATGAAGCCAAGAAGGACGAGCTCCGCGCCCTCGTAGCGCCCGCTGAGGCAGTATTCTTGGACGCCAAGACTGAGACTGAATTGCTGGAACTAGACGAGGATGAAGCCTTGGAGCTTCTAGAATCCGTGGGTCAAACTGAACCAGGATTGCAGACTCTGGCCAAAGCTGGCTTCCACACCCTTGGCTTGCAGACCTACCTCACTGCTGGACCAAAGGAATCCCGTGCTTGGACTATCAAGCAAGGCTCCACCGCCCCACAGGCCGCCGGCGTTATTCACTCCGACTTCGAAAAAGGCTTCATTAAAGCAGAAGTTGTCTCTTTTGCCGACCTAGACGCTGCCGGCTCCATGGCCGAAGCCCGCTCCGCCGGTAAGGTTCGCCAAGAAGGCAAAGACTACGTTATGGAGGACGGGGACGTCGTGGAGTTCAAGTTCAATGTGTAGCTAGGTGCTGTCGGTCGAGGCGGGGGCTCGACCAGGGTGCAATGCCCAGGAACCGGGCGCTTTACTAGCTGATGATTGACTACTTGCTGAGTACTCAGTATTCTGACACTGTGAGTGAACGTAGTGAACGTCGTATTGAACTTGAACTGACCCAAGTCGACGCGGCTCGACAGGCTAAGGTCTCTCTCGCGACCTGGCGACGCTGGGAATCCGACCCTGACTCGGTTAGTGTGAAAACTCGGATCGCTTGTGAGGACGTTCTCGAGGGTACTTCTGCGTTCGAGCGAGCGCTCGTAAAATCGGCTGAGGCGTTCACGAGTTCATGGCGAAATTCGCCTCGGCTTACGCCACGGCAAGCTTACGCAATAGCTGTCGAGCTGGACAGTTGGGCCGATGGTGAGATTACGGAGTGGCTGCAGGATCCGAGTGGACCACTCCACGAAGTTGCTCCTTTTTACCATTTCGATCTTCGCGTCATGATGCTTGTGGGGGAGAATCGGGCCTGGGCAGAAGGTGTCAAGCAACGCTGCCGAGTCATCTCAAACGAAATCGAGGTGGGCTCGCTTCCCTTTGGCCGTACAGGGCCTCTAATCGACGAGATTCTGATCGGCGCAGCACTCGATGGTGCGCAGTCGTTGCTGAAGGACATGCCTGAACTCTTCGAACGGATCCCGTCGCAGGGTGCCGTCGATGAAGATGACTTTTACCTGATCGGGGACGACGACTGGGACGTTGTATTGGATGGTTTCGATGATATCTGTAGATGGGACGAATGGAAGATTCCGATCCTGCAAGGGCACCCGCTTCTTCCTGCTATTCTGGCCGAACGTCACCCATTCACTTGGTTCGATGGGGGCGAGGCCTCCGGGCCAGGCTACTTACAGCGACTATCAGGTCTGGTTGTCGATGAATAAACCTACGGCGCGGTGCATCGCATTTAACCACCAGGTAGAGCTGACCCGCTTCCTTGACCTGAAGCGGGCACAGGGTGTAAGCTTGAACCAACACGACAGGCTTGCTTCTCGCGATGAGACGCGGGTCTGTTCTTCTTTTGTCCGCGCCCCGGTGTCTGGGGATACGAGGGTGATGATTGCGTGACGACTCCGGATAGTTCTTATGCGAAACCTTTTCTTAGTGTCCCCGAACAGATTCGCCGACTACGTTCGCGTGGCATGGACTGCGGCGATGACGTGTACGCGTCCAGCATCCTCGAAAAATACGGATATTATCGGCTCTCGGGGTACTGGCACATCTACCGTGACCGCCCTGAGCCTCCTGGACCCCGGTTCAATGATGCTGGCCAAGAGATCCGTCTGGACACGTTCTTACCTTGGACCAGCCTCTCCCGTGTCGTGGCGCTCTATGAGTTTGATCACGAGCTCCGCGTCAGGCTCGGGGACGCGCTCAGTATCATCGAGACGGCGTTCCGTTTTTTCATCGGTCACCGGCTCGGTAGGATTGGCACATTCGCGCACCGCGATCCTGAGGCGCTGGGTGCGGTGCGCGAAGTGAAGCAGTGTCCGCCCACCTCTATGTTGGGTGCAATCACACAGAGGACACCACATCCGCGCATTGTGCCGACCACCGCTTACTGCGAATGGCTCGAAGAATACGACCGCCACGAGAGGCGCGCGAGAGGAGACTTCGTCCTGCACTTTCGGGATCATTATGGTCCTCACTTACCGATTTGGGTGGCGACGGAAGCGATGTCGTTCGGCCTGCTAAGCAACCTCTACAAATTGATGCGACAGAGCGACCAGGAGATTCTCGCAGCGCGTTTCCAAGTTCACTCCGCCGATGGCCGTGGAGACCGCGGCGCACTGGCCAACTGGCTCAATTGCCTAAGAAATTTGCGGAACATTTGCGCACACTATGGCCGTGTGTGGAATCGCGCTTTCGACGTCGTTATTGACGCGCCAGGGCAGGCACGCAGAAGAAAAGAAGACCTCCTTGCTCCGCTCGTTGACAACGGGGTGAACAACAGGCTCTATGGTGTGCTTCTCGTCATGAGATACCTCATTCTGAGCATTGATCCTGATAACGGCAATGTCGTGGACCTAGTCAGCTATATCGATGAGCAGTCCCACCACCTTGGTTTCGGCATGAGGCAACTGGGATTTCCGGAAGCCTGGAGGAAGAACCCTCTTTGGGATCGAGGCTTTGAAACCGATCGTGAACCTATGGTTGCCGCCAGTTTGCTCGACCGGGTCGAAACCCTCTCTGCACCTCAAACTCGTGAAGCGCTTACTTCTGCAGAGCCGAGGCCCACGGCTGAGCCTCGCACATCTGACCAGTGGTCAGCGGCCAGACGCGCAGCTCGGAAGGGCCTTCTGCGAGCATACCGCAAACACAAAGTAGTGATTGAGGTTGAGTTGGGAGGTTTGAGGTATTATCCTTCCTTCCAGTTCCGCGACGGAAAGATCATCGACGCCCTTGCTGAGATCAACAAAGAGCTCCTCTCTTCGTGCTCACAATTGAATAGAACTGACAAAGCTAGGGCGCTGCTGGACTGGTGGCAGACTCCGCACCCACACCTGACCGAGAATGCGAGCGGGTGCAACAAGTCGCCACTCCACCTGTTGGACCAGGTCCCGGAAGCACAGTTCGAGGCGATCGTTAAAGAGTCGGGAGCACTGAAGACATTCGATCCGCCAGCGTAGGCGTGGCCGTTTTTTATCGAGCAACTGATGGCCGAGTGTTTAATCTTGGAATGCACACCGAGATGCTCGCAAGTCATATGACGAATTCCTGATCAGCTCTAATTGATCGAGCCACACTAGGTGGCGTCAGATGAACGTTGCACACGTTACATTCCGACGAGATTCGGTTGAATTTAGGTTCAACGTCTAGCCTCGTTGCTTTTGCGTAGTGGCGGCCGAGGCTGAGCGGACAACTTCCGCTCGAATCGAGGTGTCGAGTTCACTCTGACCCAAGCTGACGCCGCCCAAAGGCTGGAGTTTCCCTCGCGACTTTGCGGCGCTGGGAGTTACTACTCGAATCCGAAAATCGGAAGGGCTTTACCACTTGCGAGGGCATTGTCAAAGTCCTCTGAGCTATTCACCGTCTCATGGTCAGATTCGCCTCTCTTGACATCGCGGCAGGCGACAGGCAACGCCTCTTCGTCGCCGCTAATGAGATCGAGTCTGGAAAGTTTCCTTTTGACCGGCTAAGATCTTTTATCGGTCAGTTTCGGATCGGTGCCGCTTATACAAGGGCACCGACTTCTCTCCGCAGTTCTGGCCCATTGGCACCCTTTCGCCTAGTTCGATGTGGGAGAGCCCTCTGGGGAGGATTACTTGCAACAACTCACTGGTTCGATCATCGATAATTGAGCTAACTTTTTCAACGCAGTTTCCTAAAGTAGCAGACCCCCTTTTATATCCCATACTTAGGCATTGTGGGTGCCCATCTCACGCGACATGTATTGTCCCAGATGGCAAAGCGAGAGCTCGCTAAAGGGTTAGCTGATCACGTCATAAAAAGGCAACGGGATTCGAGTCGTTGCCGATGACGTAAGTTTAAATGTGTTTACTGCTACGAAAGTCTAAGTATGGATTTGGTCTACGACCCAGAAGCTGATGCGGCCTATCTAGCCATAACGAAGTCAGGCGTCCTTCCGAAACAGCAGATATCGGCGATTACTGCAGAAGGAATGGAAGGAGAAATAGAGATAGATGTTGACGAAAACGGAAAAATTGTTGGTATCGAGTCCGTGAATGCTTCCATGATTCTTCCTTCAGATTTCCTCAAAAAATCAAAACGGATATCCTAATTTCATCTAAAGGCTTGCCACGAGCAGGAAGATCTATATCCTGCCCAGGTTGCTGCATGAATGAGCGTGGAATTACGACGCGGCCGTGGTGCTGGACAAAGTCGGTAGGGGTTCTGGCCCTTATTTATGGGGCTGCAACACTGGGGTTCCCTCGTTAGGTAGGCACCTGATTCGTACGGATCCTGCGTTCGTCGGGAGGATGTTCACTGTGCACCAATCACACACGTGGCCAGAAATAGGTGTCAGCCCTGGATTGTTGGGAATCGGGTAAAAATCAACGTGAGGACCCGTCTTTTCTGGCGGGATGAGTGAAGCAGATCTCCGCGCCGAAATTGCCCGCCTGCGCCGTGAGCTGGCTGAGACAAAGAACGACAGCGAGTTTCTACCAAAAGCGACCGTAGTGTTCTTTGAGAAGCAACATGAGCTGAAAAGTTCGAACTGATGCAACAGGTGAAGGCGAACGGGGATGCGATCCTTTTTTAACTAACCCCGTTTGGTGTGGTGCACAATCGGTGAGGTTGCGCCTAGCGAGTCACAAAGTACGAAGGAGGCATCTGGGGGAGAGCTCAGTTGTCTCGCTTTCCGCATGCCCGTGGTGAGCTGCATCTTACCGAGGAATACTCGATTTACCTTTCCTTCCTTCGGTGAACTCCCATACAGCAGCCCATTTTTGGCCTAAGGTCTCAATAGTTTCATGGGCATTGAGACCACTAGGTTGTGGAACTACAAAAAGAGGAACATCGATTGGCCAGTTCGCAGGAAGCATGTTTTGACGTGGATCTTGGTACCCAAGGGCGGCCTTGGGCTTCTGGAAAGCCATTCGGTAAGCAGTGATGCCGGAAATTGCAACTGATTCTGGGTGCAAGTGGCGAACTTTTGCAATGACGTGCGCAGCACCATCGCGAAGTTGATCCCTGGTGAGTTCATCGGCTCGCGTAGTAGCTAGGTCGGGCACGATGTTGGTAATACCAATTCGCCGAGATGCTAGCAATTCCACATCTGAGTCTTTAAGTCCGGCGGAAGCATTGACGATATGAGGGAGAATTCCCCCAGAGGCTAGCGATGGCCAAAAACGGTTTCCAGGATGAGCGAAGGGCGCATTTACCGCGGCAGTCCACGGAGAAGGATTAACTCCTATGATGAGGAGCCGAAGTCGCTCGTTCTCATTGGATGCAGGCACGATGTCATCGATAGGCTTATGGATAAAGGCGGGTAAGTCGGCGCGCGTGGGGCTTTTGCCTCCTAAAGGAGACGGGCGGCGGGGAGCGAATCTCATTCTTCCATTCTGACAGGAAAGCTTGTGAAGTGTTATGGCAAGGGCGATGGAAGCCAAAGGTACAAGCGGTGAGCTATGCATTCCCGACCCGTTTTGAGTTTCTCACCTAAAGTGGGTGAAGAGTCTCAAAGTACAGTTCTGTGGAAGTCGGAGGACGAAGATGCCATTGCCTATCAGTGAATTGAAAGACGCTACTGCTTACTCAACTGATGGTGAGAAGCTGGGGAGCGTGGCGGAAATCTTTGTTGATGACCACAGTGGCGACGCGGTTTTTGTCGCCATCAACCATGGTCTATTCGGCAAAAGAACTGCGATAGTTCCTTTGCACGATGCAACCCTGGCAGATGGCGACCTCACTTTGGCCTATGCAGAAGACACCATCAAAGATGCGCCTGAATATGACCTAGAGAAGCCTCTAGGGCCCGAAGAAAAAGGAGAGATTTTCACATACTTCGGAATCCTTCGTGAGCCGGGCGAACATCTCGAATTTTAAAGCCAATTCAATTGCAATCGTGGAGAAGCCGCAGTTGCAGGGAGCGCCAAGGACTCGCTGTCACGGTCTGTAATTCTCAGGTACATTGGTGGTCATGTCCAGATTTAGTCCACTGAATTTGGCCTGTAATCCGCCAATTAAAAGACCGGGATGTCTTCGGACGTGATAGGAATACTCAGTCGAAGAAATCCCGTGAACTCCACGGTCGTATCGCTGATGCTGACCGTGTCGTTCAGTCAGTGTGCCCTTACTGTGCCGTGGGCTGTTCGCAGCGGGTGTTTGTTAAAGACGACAAAGTCATCCATATCGAAGGTGAC
>JAXFXA010000032.1:0-10941 GCA_034091885.1 Corynebacterium sp. | reverse complement strand
CACTATGATTCCTTTGGGGTCATGCACAATGAAGCTCAACCCTACTGCGGCGATGGAGCCCATCTCGTGGCCTGAATTTGCGCATATTCACCCCTTCGCACCGTCATCAACGACGCAAGGTTGGCAACGACTCATTGCTGAGCTGGAGACGTGGTTGGCGGAAGTGACCGGCTACGCCAAGGTCTCCATCCAACCGAATGCAGGTTCCCAAGGCGAACTAGCTGGACTTTTAGCCATTCGCCGCTACCACGTTGCCAACGGCAATGAGGACCGTGGCATTATCTTGATCCCGGCCTCAGCACACGGTACTAATGCGGCATCTGCCACCTTGGCCAACCTGCGAGTCGTGGTGATTAAGACCGCCGCAGACGGTTCCATTGACGTCGCTGATCTCGATGAGAAGATTTCTCAGCATGCAGGTCACATCGCTGGCATCATGATTACTTATCCGTCTACCCACGGGGTATTCGATCCTGAGGTTCGCATGGTCTGTGAGAAAGTGCATGCTGCTGGCGGGCAAGTGTACATTGATGGCGCAAATATGAACGCCCTGTGTGGTTGGGCGCAGCCTGGGCAATTTGGCGGCGATGTGTCCCACCTGAATCTGCACAAGACGTTTACTATCCCGCATGGTGGCGGTGGCCCCGGAGTAGGGCCTGTGTGCGTAGCCGAGCACCTAGTACCGTTCCTACCTACCGATGCAGCCGACACGGACTTCGACGCGACAACCCCTGCCCCGCACACTGGCGGAGTTCCCGTTGCGGCAACTCGCTTTGGCTCAGCCGGAGTCCTGCCCATTTCTTGGGCGTACCTCGCGATGATGGGCGCTGACGGTCTCAAGGAAGCCACAGCAGACGCAATTTTGGGGGCCAATTACATCGCTCATGAACTAAAAGACAGCTTCCCAATCTTGTATACCGGCAATAAAGGGCTGGTAGCTCATGAGTGCATTCTCGATCTAAGAGCACTTAGCGATGCCTCCGGCGTCACCGCCGCCGACGTTGCTAAGCGTCTCATTGACTTTGGGTTCCATGCTCCCACGCTGGCATTTCCAGTAGCCGGAACTCTAATGGTGGAGCCTACTGAGTCAGAAGATCTAGCAGAACTCAATCGTTTCATCGAGGCGATGCGAACAATCCGCGCCGAAATCGATGAGATTATTGACGGCACCGTGAGCTACGCCGATTCCGTTATTCATCATGCGCCTTTTACCGCCGAATCTGTCTCCAGTGATTCGTGGGAATACACCTTCAGCCGAAAAAAGGCTGCGTGGCCAGTTGCTTCTCTACGGCACAATAAGTATTTCCCGCCTGTCCGTCGCCTCGATGAGGCCTACGGGGACCGCAACTTGGTGTGCTCGTGTCCACCTCCGGAAGCGTTTGAATTGGCGGAATCAAAAGAATCCGGAAAGTGACAACTTCCGCCTACTATCCAACGCCTTACACCGTGAATGATTATGAGGAAGGAAAATACATTGTCTGAACTTCGTAATTCTCCTTTGCACCCCGAACATCAAAAACTTGGTGCCGCTTTCACCGCTTTCGGCCCGTGGAATATGCCACTGAAATATGGCAGCGAGTTGGAAGAACATCGTGCCGTGCGGACATCGGCAGGCGTGTTCGATCTGTCCCACATGGGCGAGCTCTGGGTCACAGGACCAGACGCGGCACGTTTTCTCAGCTACTCTTTGATTTCGGATATAGAAGCCGTAGACATTGGGAAAGCCAAGTATTCCATGATCCTCGCTGCTGACGGTGGCATCATTGATGATTTGATTGCTTACCGGTTAGAGGATGAACGGTTCCTGCTTGTTCCCAACGCAGGCAACATCGCAGCGGTATGGGAAGCCCTCAATGAGCGTGCGCAAGGTTTCGACGTGCAGCTTAGTGATGACTCCGCCACACTCGCCATGATTGCGGTGCAAGGCCCTGATTCTGAGAGATTCCTTATCAACCAACTCGATGATGCAGACTCTGCCGCTACGGCCCAGGCTCTGCCCTATTATGCAGCCACTCGTGCTAAGGTAGCCGGCCGCCAAGCAATCATCGCCCGTACTGGGTACACAGGTGAGGATGGTTTTGAAATCATCGTGAATAACAATGACGCCTCCGCTGTCTGGACGGCATTTACCGCCACAGAAGGCATTCTCCCTTGTGGTTTGGCCGCGCGCGATTCGCTTCGCTTGGAAGCAGCCATGCCGCTATACGGAAACGAGCTTTCTCGCGACATCACTGCTGTAGAGGCGGGCATGGGCCCAGCATTTAAGAAGAAAACCACGGACTTCGTCGGGGCTGCTGAGGTGCGCCGTAGACTTGCGGCAGGGGCCACACACACCATAGTCGCCTTGACATCAGATCAGCGCCGCGCCGCCCGCGCCGGTTCCGGCATCTTCGTGGGGGATACTCAGATTGGCACCGTGACCTCTGGTCAGCCTTCCCCCACCTTGGGCTACCCCATCGCACTTGCGCTTATCGATGCCTCCGCCGGCGCCGTCCCCGGCACCAAAGTCGACATTGATATCCGTGGAAAACGCTACCCCTTTGTGGTAACCACACCACCTTTTTATCAACGTCGCTGCTAAACGTTGTTGAGATAGGACTTAGTTAGCCTGTCCGCGGCAAGGATTTCACATATACCATGGGAAGTGAAAAAGCTCGCCGCGCGGTTTTAAGTAAAAAGCGCACCAATTGTAGAAAGGACGATCCTCATGACTACGTTGCCTACAAACTTCACATATTCCGAAGATCACGAGTGGTTTAACGCCAGCGCAGACGAAGCCGTTGGCAAGGTGGTCCGCGTAGGGATCACTTCAGTTGCCGCAGACCGGCTTGGTGAGGTGGTCTTTGCAGAGCTTCCAGCCGTAGGTGATGAAATTACCGCAGGTGAGACGTGCGGTGAAGTAGAGTCCACTAAATCTGTCTCAGATTTGTTCTCACCGGTTTCAGGAACCGTCACTGCGGTAAATGAGGCGGTCCATGATGATTATGCTGTCATTAATAACGACCCCTTCGGCGAAGGTTGGCTCTTTGAGGTAGAAGTCACCGCGGTGGGTGAGACTATGACTGCTGAGGAATACCAAGCCGCCAACGGAATGGGCTAGTCAACCCCCAGCATGTAACGATATGGTTCACGCGGTGAACGCGACTAGAATGACAATCTATGACCGCACCGCGTGACCCATTTTTCCCCGCAGACAAATCAATCCGAGCTTCGGCGGATCCCATCCAGATCCGTCATCTGGGCTTGGTAGATTACAAACAAGCCTGGGATATGCAGGCAGAAATTGCCGCGCAGCGTGCTAAAGGCGAGGTTCCAGATACCATCCTTATCGTTGAACACCCCGCTATCTACACCGCCGGCAAACGCACTCAACCCGAGGATAGGCCAACAAACGGATTGCCAGTCATCGATGTAGACCGCGGTGGTCGCATCACTTGGCATGGCGAGGGCCAGTTGGTTGCCTACCCCATCATTAAGTTGGCGGAGCCGGTCGATGTTGTGGATTACGTTCGCCGGTTGGAAGAAGCAATCATTCAAACCGTCCGGTCTCTAGGTGTTGAAACTGCTGGTCGCATTGACGGACGCTCCGGAGTGTGGGTACCAGAAACTACCCAGGCACTGGATCCTAAGGCTCCTACGCGCGACCGCAAGATAGCAGCCTTGGGTATACGCATTACCCGCGGAGTCACCATGCACGGTTTGGCGCTCAACTGCAACAATACGTTGGAATTCTATAGCTACATCGTTGCTTGCGGCATAGATGACGCCGATGTGACTACCTTGTCTTTGGAATTGGGCTGCAACGTAACTATCGATGATGCCACGGAGCCACTAGTGGCAAACATAAAGGATGCCTTATCTGGGCGTCTCGTCGTTGCCGATCACACTTTTGGCTCAGCTCCTGATCCCATTAAGCTTGCTAATGAAAGAGCGCGTGCCAAACGCGCCGCTGCGAAAAACGAAGACCGTTTTGAGAATTAACTGACGCTTCAAAGCCATAGCTATCCTACCCCCGTTTGTGACCAGCGCCTTGTTATGGTGTGGAATAGACGGGACTGGATTACGTTGGTTCTAGATATGTGCGGGAATTTCTCCGTTAAACGTAACTAACTTCGTTACAGTGAAAAATAGATAACAACCGATATTTAGGGTGGTTTGGGTGACTGTCAAGCCTGAAGGACGCAAATTGCTCCGCATTGAAAAAAAGAATGCGGAGTCACCGATTGAGCAAAAGCCGCGGTGGATCCGTAACCAAGTTCGTACCGGACCAGGTTATGAGGACATGAAGCAACGCGTCAGCGGTGCTTCCCTGCACACGGTGTGCCAAGAAGCCGGTTGCCCGAACATCCACGAATGTTGGGAATCCCGTGAGGCTACCTTCCTCATCGGCGGCGATACGTGTACCCGCCGTTGCGACTTCTGTGACATTGCCACTGGTAAGCCAGGAGAAGCTGACAAGGACGAGCCACGTCGCGTTGCCGAAAACATCCAAGAAATGAACCTCAACTACGCCACCATCACTGGTGTGACGCGTGATGACTTGGCTGATGAGGGCGCATGGTTGTACGCAGAGGTAGTGCGCAAGACGCATGAACTCAACCCCAATACCGGTGTTGAGAACCTGACTCCTGACTTCTCTGGGAAACCGGATTTGCTGCAGGAAGTTTTTGAAGCCCGCCCAGAAGTTTTTGCGCATAATTTGGAGACCGTTCCACGCATTTTCAAGCGTATCCGTCCGGCATTCCGCTACGAGCGTTCGCTCGATGTCATCCGCCAAGCTCATGACTTCGGTCTCATCACCAAGTCCAACTTGATCTTGGGCATGGGTGAGAAGGAGGACGAAGTTTTTGAGGCTCTGAGCGATCTCCGTGAAGCAGGTTGTGACATCATCACTATCACGCAGTACTTGCGTCCTGGCCCTCGCTTCCACCCAATTGAGCGCTGGGTACGCCCAGAAGAATTCGTGGCTCACTCCAAGGCCGCAAAGGAGCTCGGTTTCGGTGGCATCATGGCTGGTCCTTTGGTGCGCTCTTCCTACCGCGCTGGCCGCCTCTATGTTCAGGCTATGCAAGCCCGTGGATTGGAAATTCCAACCCACCTCAAGCACTTGGAGGAAACATCCGGCGGCGCTACTGCCCAAGAGGCATCCACGTTGTTGGAAAAGTATGGACCTTCTACGGAGACTCCGGTGACATCGCGGCCAGCAAAAACCCAGGTGGACATCGACAAGCTCTCTGCTGGTATCAAGTAAAGCCAGCCACACTACGACAACTTTGAACACGGCTAGTGGAAAATCGGACAAATGCTACTGATTAACCACTAGCCGTGTACTTTTTCTTTTTCCCACTATTCCCCTTAAAGTAGAGGTCATGGCACAAGGTCTAGATAAAGCAGAACTTAAGGCTGCTAAAAAGCAAGAGCGCGTTGCAAAGCGGGCGCGGAGGAAAGAAACCCGCAGCCAAATGTGGCAAGCATTTCAAATGCAGCGGAAACAAGATAAGGCACTTGTCCCGCTCATGCTGTTGTCCATCATCGGCTTCGCGCTGATCTTCTTCCTGATTGGTCTCATCTTCAACGGCCAGTGGTTCATGCTCATCTTGGGCTTGGGCATTGGATTCTTGGTCGCTATGTTGATCTTCACGCGCCGTCTAGAGCGGGATATGTATAAGCGTGTTGAGGATCAACAAGGTGTTGCGGGTTGGGCGTTGGAAAACCAGCTAAAAAACACCGTGGGTGTTGCTTGGAAGGTGGAACAAGGTGTTGCTGTCACTCGTCAGCAGGATATTGTCCACCGCGTGATTGGCAACCCAGGAGTAATCTTCGTCGCTGAAGGTAACCGTAACCGCCTGCGCACCACACTCAACCAACTGACCAAGCGCGCCGATAAGTTGGCCGCTGGTGTTCCCGTTTTCGAAGTCTTTGTTGGAAATGGCAGCAATGAAGTGCCTGTGGCAAAGCTGCGCAATCACATCATGCGCTTGCCAAGAAACTTCAGCAAGAATGAAGTTTATGAAATTGCCCGCAAGCTCGAAGCTATGGATAGCCTCCCCGGCTCCACTCCGGGCATTCCTAAAGGTCCTATGCCGAAGCAAGCGCACAATATGGCAGGTATGAACCGTCGCATGCGCCGTGCAGCCGAACGCAGAGGAAAGTAACGCCTAATCACAGGCTGATAACTACATCAACCACCGCCACATCAGGCAAGAATTTGAGCTTCTAGACCGTATTCTTCCCCGGTATGGCGGTGGTTTTTGGTTTGTTGCTCTCTAGGCGCGAATCACGGCTGTTCCCGTAGCACGGTCATGGATTCCACGACCATCGGAATCAACCATGGCCGCAGGGAACAAAAAACCTGTGAGGACTGTGCGGACTATTCCACGCCAAATTCCGACGGTGGCACCTGGAACGTCAAGGCGAGCAACCCCCATGCCCAAAATTGCCATGCCGGGAGTACGCGCAAAAACAATGCCGCTGATAATCCCCAACACCAACCAGAGGAAAAGCGTAACTGTGGAGACGCCACCTAGGGCGTCAGTAAACGCGACGATGGTCGTGGCGATGACAAGACACAACACCCAATCGATAAAAACGCCAGCAGCACGACGCCCGACTGAGGCTAGTGAGCCCGGACCAGACTGCGGCAAGCCGAGTTTTTCTCCTGGCCACTTGCCCACACTGTCAAAGTCTTTCTCCCCGGGAATATCGGGCCCATCAAGCCACGTCTTTTTTGCTGCCATGTATTCCACGGTAGCTGTTTACCAGGGAATGTTAAAAAATAAACCGGCCCTCATCGGTCTCAGTGAGACAAGTCACAGGGATAGATTCTGCCGATCTATAGAAAATATGCTAACGTGGATATATCCAAGAACGGATTATACCCAATGGGAGCGTTCCGGCTCGAACCTCGTCTATGCTGGCGAGGGACCGTCGTTCGCCTGACGAATAGAAGTTAGAGGAGACTCCATGGCCTTTGAGACCATTTCGGACCTAGTGAAGTATATCAAGGATGAAGATGTTCGCTTCGTTGACATCCGCTTCACCGACGTCCCTGGTACCGAAAATCACTTCACCATCCCCGCATCGGAATTTACCGAGGAGGCAGCTGAAGAAGGCCTAGCTTTCGACGGTTCTTCCATCCGCGGATTCACCACCATTGACGAGTCTGACATGACGTTGCTTCCAGACGTTGCAACCGCCATGATCGATCCGTTCCGCGCCGACAAGACGATGAACATCAAGTTCTTCGTCCACGACCCATTCACCCACGAGCCTTTCTCCCGCGACCCACGCAACGTTGCACGCAAGGCCGAGGAGTACTTGGCTTCTACCGGAATCGCAGACACCTGCTTCTTTGGCGCCGAGGCTGAGTTCTACCTATTCGACTCCGTCCGTTACTCCGCTGACATGAATGCAGGTTTCTACGAAGTTGATTCCAACGAGGGTTGGTGGAACCGTGGTCTAGAAACTAACTTGGACGGCACCCCCAACACCGGCTACAAGACCCGTATCAAGGGTGGCTACTTCCCTACCGCTCCTTACGACCAAACCCAGGACGTACGCGACGCAATGGTACGCAACCTGCAGGAAGTTGGCTTCCAGATCGAACGTTACCACCACGAGGTGGGCACCGGTGGCCAGCAGGAGATCAACTACCGCTTCAACACCTTGCTGCACTCCGCCGATGAAATCCAGACGTTCAAGTACATCATCAAGGGCACCGCTGCACAGCACGGCAAGTCCGCCACCTTCATGCCAAAGCCACTCGCCGGCGACAACGGCTCCGGTATGCACGCCCACCAGTCCCTGTGGAAAGATGGCAAGCCACTCTTCCACGACGAAGAAGGCTACGCCGGCTTGTCCGATCTAGCTCGCTACTACATCGGCGGTATTTTGCACCACGCCGGTGCTGTATTGGCGTTCACCAACCCAACCCTCAACTCCTACCACCGTTTGGTTCCTGGCTTCGAAGCTCCAATCAACCTCGTATACTCGCAGCGCAACCGCTCCGCAGCCGTCCGTATTCCAATCACCGGTTCTAACCCTAAGGCTAAGCGCCTTGAGTTCCGCGCACCGGACCCATCAGGTAACCCATACTTCGGCTTCGCAGCTATGATGCTCGCAGGTCTGGACGGAATTAAGAACCGTATCGAGCCACATGCTCCAGTGGACAAGGACCTCTACGAGTTGCCACCAGAAGAGGCAGCATCCATCCCACAGGCTCCTACCTCCCTTGAGGCTTCTTTGGACGCTTTGGCCGAGGACACCGACTTCCTCACCGAAGGCGATGTCTTCACCGAGGATCTCATCGATGCATACGTTCAGTACAAGTACGACAACGAAATTGCACCGAACCGCCTGCGCCCAACCCCGCAGGAATTCGAAATGTACTACGACTGCTAGTTCGCAGGGCGTATCTGCGCAAATGACCTGCAGATATTTGCTTAAACATTAGGCAACAGAGAACTCCTCGACTTTTCACAAGAATCGTCGAGGAGTTCTCTGGGTTTGCCCACTTTTCGCGCCAATCATCTATATCTTTTAGACCACAGCCTTGGAGTATCCGAGGAAAACGTGTGCTCTCTTACGCAGTCTCACCAAACTGAGCTGGGAAAGTTGCCCCTAACAATGCCATGGAGCAGGAGCCTTTGAGAGGGCACCCAGCTTGAGGTCTATCGTCTCCAATTAGTTGGATTGCGAACCAGGCCAGCAGCTATTGAAAACGATTCATCCATTTTTCTTTGCTCTCATTATTCAAGCTTGAAATCCGAGGCTAGTTCTTCTACTACTTGAGCATCGATTACTGCGTCACCCTTTGACACGTAATGATCCCAGTTGCTGGGTGATTCTCCCAAAATTCCTTTGCACGAACGAACGACAAAATAGCCGAAGGTCAGATTTCCACCGGCTCCTACTGCAGTTCCCAATGTTAGCGGCAGCTGTTTACCCAACACTAGGGTTCCTTGCTTCGTCCCGTACTTCGTAATAAACCGAGGACCGAGAACCTTATTTGCTGATTTAATCGCTTCCGCTGGAATTCTATTAATGATCGATTTGCTCCAGTAAGGCACCGTTTTCTTTCCTAAGGCGTTCGTAACGGTCTTAGTGCCCGAATTACCAAGTAAAGCGGTCATTACTAAAAATCTACGTCGCTCCAGGTCCTCGACGTCGACGCCATAAATCTCGGCTAGGGAAAGAACATAAAGAACTGAAGATTCCAAGAAAAATGTAAGATCAGCCAGAGCAGCTGGTATCTGAATTGCACCGTTTGGAACTGCGGCTGCCATCCCTGCACCCGCACCTGAAGCAGTTACCGAAGCCAAGTAGAGCTTGCTAAAATATTGGACCATTTGTTCAGGGGATTTATTGGGGTGTACACGTCGCAAACGTGATACGTGATTTTCGGCAACCGACTGTTGTCTTAGTAGAGCCTTAATAAAGCCGTTTGATGCCCAATCCCGCAAGGCTTCACTCTCAAGTCTTTGAATAATCCCTTTACTTTCTTTACCTATTACCACAGATGCACCTCATTTAGTCAAGAGCAATTATCTAAACAGTCAGAGTCTTGGCGCTACTTTTCAGTACTGCTCGGGCACTCAGAACAAACCTATTACCGTCCCTAAATAATCTGCTCATTTTGTGAGCACACGTTCAACGGATATTGCAGCGGTATTTTTCTAAGCTCCTTACAGCCAATGTAAAATTCTCAACGATTTGCCTCTAAGATCCTCGCCGAAACAAATACGATTATAGCGGCTACTGCCTGAGAATATTGGATGCGTTGGAACAACTCAGTCTTACGACCTGGTCCAACGAAACCGCACGACAACCCAATTTTGAGTTCGGATACCGTTCTTTAAGTAATTCCAGTCCGTTTGAGTCGGAACTACTGTAATTCCTGCTCGGGTAAGCATTGTCCAGTAGAAACAATATCCATCCTCGTCTTTGGCAATCTCGTTCAGAACCGAAGTGTAGTTTTCGCAGAACAGCAAAGACAACGCAAAGAACGTGTAGAACAATAAATCAAACTGAGATCCCCTTCTCACCAGCTAAAAAGAACTGCCAATCCAAAACCATAGGCCGCTAGCCGTGTCCCGTCCGAGGAATTAGTCCAAGCTAAAAGAAATGCTCGCCGTCTCTACGCAGTTTTCTATAAATGAGAGAAATCCTCAATGCTTGGTCCAATACCGAAACAATAAACACCGCTACGGCAAGTACTTTAGGTATTTTTACTCCCTAAGTAGATTCGCCATGAGTCTCGCGACTCCAATTCCCAATATCGACGGTGTTTGCGGCGAACCTACGACAGGCATGACAGGAGCTTTTTGTAGGGATCTAAGCTTCCGTAATGAAAATTCGTTCCAGCGAAGCCGCTACAAAGTTAAACTGAAAGTCTTTTCTTTTGAAAGGCTGCTTAAGTCAGGATTACTTCATTCCGTAGAGCTACAGACGCTCGACAAACTTGTATCCGTAATTGGCTGAGACTCAGCATTCACGCCAACCTCGCCTTGGCAATTCTTCTTGAATGCTATAGAGCGCTTTGTTTCGTAGTTCACAAGCATAATTGGTTTCTTCACATATACTTCCTAAACCGTTCTGCCCAATAATATTCAGGCGATTCGGGTGAGACGAATCTTTGTGGTCTCACCCGTTTTCGCGTTTTAACCTCGATATTTCTCCGAAAACTGCAAATTATACAGTCCCCCCAGTCACCCCCGAATCTCAAAGCTTTCCAAATTCGAACTTTGTTTTTGAACCGAAAGTTGTAGAATTGTCCGGAATGGGCTCTAACGGGCGTGGAAATGGAACTTCCTACTCTCACTCACACCTGCTGTAGTAGGACGAGCCCTAATTATTGTGAGGCTAAGGCCACACCTAGATCGTAGGAATCCAAGAGACGAGGTCAGATATGGGATACCAAACAACTAATCCGTATACCGGTGA
>JAXFXA010000031.1:0-26728 GCA_034091885.1 Corynebacterium sp. | reverse complement strand
TTAACACTGGGGGTACTGGCGTGCTCTTTCTCTACGAAGGCTTGGGCCCCATGGGCAGCAGCGCGCAAGACCGTTACCACGGTGCCTTCCACAGGTTGAGCAATTGCTTTGTCAACCAATTCGACTGCTAGGACTAAGGACTCCACAATATCTTCTGCAGTTATCACAGAATTATCTGTTGAGTCCGCAACGGCCCTCAGAACTTGGGAGAGAACAATTCCAGAGTTTCCACGCGCGCCACGTGCAGAGCCAATAGCAAGAGCTTCGGCTACATCGCCACCTAGTTCAGCCTCGGCAACCGCAGCGGCCATGGTGTGAGTCATATTCGAGCCAGTGTCTGAATCAGGCACAGGGAATACATTGAGCTTGTTTAGCTCTGTACGTCGCCTGCTCAATTCGGCTACGGACCGGCGTGCCCACGCTAGCACCTGATGTGCGTCCAACTGGTTGCTGCTTTGAGGCGCAGAGGTATCTAATGGGGCACAACCAGTAGAGGTTTGCTCGAACCTTGTCATAGTGAACTAGTCTACAATCGCCAGTCCACGGGCTGGAGCCCGGCCTCGCACAACGCCGCATTGACCCGAGAAAATGGGCGGGAACCAAAAAATCCGCGCCGCGCCGACAGAGGTGACGGGTGTGGTGAGGAAATGACAGTCGCTTTATCTAACCAAGGGGCGCAAGCTGCGGCATCTCTTCCCCACAGCACTGCAACCATTCCAGGGCGGTTAAGGCTGCGAATGATACGCTCGGTTACTGGTTCCCACCCCTTGCCGCGGTGGGACCCTGCGTCCCCAGCACGCACGGTAAGTACTCGATTTAACAACATAACGCCCTGCTGCGTCCAGGCGGATAAATCACCGTGCGAAGCTGGTTTAATCCCCATATCAGATTCCAGTTCAAGGTAGATATTGCGCAAGGATCGTGGCAGGGAAACTCCGCGATTGACGCTAAAGGCTAGGCCCATTGCATGACCAGGCGTGGGATAGGGATCTTGGCCGACGATGAGCACTTTGACGTTTTGCGGTGGAATACTCAAAGCACGAAATACATCGCTTGGTGCTGGCAATGAATGTGCGCCAATCAGCTCGCGTGGGTAGTCGCGGATGAGGTCTTTCCACTCTGGGTGGATTAAGTCTTCGGCCAACTGGGCATCGACTGTAGAGATCGGCGTACTCAAAATGATTCCCATCCTTCTACGAATGACGGGGGTTTATTATCTACGGTCACGTGCGGCTCACTGGCTCGGGTGACGTCACCGATGACTCTGAAACCTGAAGGTGCGGCTTTATCTGTGGTCCCTAACAATGTGTGGTCTTCTCCCCCACCGAGTACCCATTCCCACGGATCAACCCCCAAAAGTTCCCCTGCCGAACGCAGCAAAGTGCACGGCGCAATAGCATCGCTATGCAAATTGATGCGGACATTAGAACGACGCGCCATAGTGGTGAGGTCTTTGACAAGTCCATCCGAATTATCAGTCATGGCGGTAGCTCCCGCTGCGCGAGCTATGAGACCGCGACTCGGGGTTAACGTGGGCGTAAGATGCGCGGCGATGAGGGACTGAAGTGAGCGCTCCGGAGCAATGGGGCCGTACTTTTCCAAAAGAGCAAACCCAGCAGCAGACCAACCTAAGCGCCCGTGTGCGACAACTTTTTGCCCCGCCCGCGCGCGGTCAAGTTGCAAAGGTGGACGGTTGCCGCCTAGTGCTCCAATGGCAGTAATGGTAATGACCAAGGTACTGGCCCTAGTCAGATCCCCGCCGACCAATTCGGTGTTATAGTACGCGGCGCGTTCACTGACACCTTGCACGATTCCCAATACCGTATCTACGTCCATCTCACCTGGCGCTGAAATGGATAACAAGGCGCCGATGGGACGAGCTCCCATGGACTCAATATCAGCATAATTTTGCACCACGGCCTTTTGCCCTATTTGTTGCGGGGTAGACCAATCTAAGCGAAAGTGCCTATTTTGAACCAGAGTATCGGTGGAGGCCACAGCGCGTGAATTGGGCGCCATGGCGTCAAAGACAGCAGCATCATCGCCATTGACCGTACTGGGAGCCAGCGCGGTTATTGCGGAGATAAGCGCGGCTTCACCAGCCTGTTCAACGCTAAGTCCAGCAATATCTTTAACTTCTGGAGGTAGACCTGAGACATCGAAGCGGGGTACGTGCATTGCTGCCTTTCATAGTCTTTTGGGACGCTGTGACCGTAGTGCCATGTCCGTTAGATATTCAAACCACAGGTTCAATGTCGTTTGTGTTATCTAGGTTCACTAACATTATGAACCATGGCTTCCCAATTTAACCGCACTGCCGTGATTGCATCGTTGAGTCTATCTTTGACGCTGGTGGTTGGGGTGTTATTTGGAGCCAAATACTTTCTCACTCATGTTGCTCGCCAGCCGGTATCGGTTAGTGAACTGCCCTCGCCCCTTGCCGCTTCTCCAGAATGCACGCAGCTAATCGAATCCCTTCCTGCTGAGTTGATGGGTGATCCGCGTGCAGATATTGCACAGCCGCGGCCTGCGGGCGTGGCAGCATGGGCAACGTATTCCACCGAAGCTACCGTGTTGCGTTGCGGTGTTGATATGCCTATGCAGTACACCACTTACTCCGCAACGGAAGAGGTTGCCGGTGTTTCTTGGCTGCCGGTGCGCGATATGACACCTGGATCGAGCTTGACCACGTGGTACACCACAGATTTCACGCCTGCGGTGGCAGTGACAACTTTCAGCGATAAAGAGCCATCCAAGCTTGCCGATGCCCTCTCGGTCCTTCCCCACAACCCACCCGCACCGCGGCCAGCGCCACTATCACAGCTGAACCAAGCTGCGAATGCTTCTGAGTGCCAATCATTGTTAGCACATTTGCCCGACAACTTGGGTGAGGACTACGAGCGCAAGGACGTCGAAGAGACGTTCACAGCAGCGTGGTCGGCTCGCGGTCGCGAGCCGATAGTCGTGCGCTGCGGGGTGACGCCACCGCAAGGCTACGAGCCAGGGGTAACTCTTCAGCAGGTCAATGACATTCCCTGGTTTGAAGACACGACTCTTGGTGAAGGAACCACTGCCGGCACTTGGTACGCATTGGGGTTTGTTACTGACATTGCAGTGTCCGCGCCCCAAGTCGCCGCCAATACAGCGCTGGTGCAAATAGGTACCCGTATCCACGAGCACCTAGCCCCTGCTACAAACGAGTGCGCTGGAGCGCAGTGTCAATAAGGATAGTAAGCAAATCTGCATAAGCTATTCCTGATGCAGCAAAAACTTGAGGGTACATCGAAATTGGAGTAAATCCGGGCAACGTATTGATTTCATTGATGACGGGACCGTTGTCAGTCATGAAGAAATCAACACGGGATAGGCCTTCGCAGTTAAGAGCGCGGAATGTCTTGATTGCGATGTCTTTCAGAAGGGCAATGTTGTCATCGCTAAGCGGAGCTGGAATGGTAGCCGAGACTACGTCTTCGAGGTATTTGGCCTCAAAGTCATAAAACCCTTCGCTGCCTTCTTCGGTGCCTTCTAATTGTGCGGGTACAGAAGCAATAAGGGTGCCATCGGGAAGCTGCAAGACGCCGATTTCTACCTCAGGGCCCACGACTTCGGCCTCAACCATAATCTTGGTATCGGACTCACCAGCGACAGCAACTGCTTGGGCAAAATCGGACCACTGCGTGACTTTGGATACGCCGATGGATGATCCACCACGCGCTGGCTTCACAAAAACAGGAAGGCCGAGGTAGTCCTTTTCTTCATCGGTTAGCTCTCGTTGTTCATGCAACACAATATCGCGCGTGACTGGCAGGGATTCTGCTGCAATTAGTTTGCGCATATATTCTTTGTCCATGCTCACAGCAGAAGACAGCACTCCGGTGCCAACATATGGCATTCCTGCTAATTCTAGGAGACCTTGAACGGTCCCGTCTTCGCCGCATTGACCGTGTAGAACGGGAAAGACCACATCGACCTGTGCAAAAAGCTCACCGGTTTCTACATCATAGATGTGACCACGCTTTGCCGGGTTCAATGACAATGCCAGTTCTTTCTCACCCTTAACCTCTGGCAAGACTCCGTCTACGATTTTCAATCCGTCACGTACACCCGGGGTCCAGACACCATCCGGAGTAATTCCAATGGGAACAACGTCAAATCGTTGCGGATCAAGGTGGGCCATCACTGCGCCAGCAGAGATGCATGACACGGAATGTTCAGTAGATTGGCCGCCGTATAACACGGCTACACGGGTCAAAGCAGTCATGGCTACTTACCCTACCGCGCTCTACTCAGATTTCTTACTGCGACCCATCAAAGCAACCACCATATCGGAGGCGGGAACATTCTTATGGCAGACTCCAAATACTGCTTGGGTGAGTGGCATGTCTACCCCGTGCTCGGTGGCAAGACGGTAAATGGATGCTGAAGACTTCACACCTTCAGCAACTTGGCCGTGGGTTTGCGCAGCAGCTTCTTCGAGGGTGCCGCCTTGTCCGAGGCGGAAGCCAAAAGTACGGTTGCGCGAAAGCTCCGAGGTGCAGGTTGCTACCAAGTCACCCAAGCCAGCAAGACCGGCAAAGGTCCGCGAATCTGCGCCCAGTGCCTCACCTAAGCGGGTAATCTCTGCCAGTCCCCTTGTGATCAGGGTGGCCATGGTGTTGGTACCCATCCCCATTCCTGTGGCCATACCGCATGCTAGGGCGATGACGTTTTTGCAAGCACCGCCTACTTCGCAGCCAATAACATCGGTATTGGTATAAGGGCGCAAATAGCTTGTCGATGCCGCCTGCTGCACCGCCTTCGCCCGCATTTCATCTTTGCACGCAATAACTGTGGCCGCGGCCTGTTCCTCTGCAATCTCCCGTGCCAAGTTGGGACCAGAAAGTACCGCGATTCGTGACTCATCCGCACCTGTGCACTCAGCGATTACCTCACTCATCCGCTTCAAAGAGTGAGTTTCTACACCTTTAGAGATGCTGACTAGGGTGGCATCGGCAGGCAAAATTGCCGCCCAAGCTACCAGGTTATCCCGCATGGTCTGTGAAGGCACGGCGAATACTACAATCTCTGCGTTCGCCAGCGCGTCCTGAGCACTAGCAGTAGACGCAATAGTTGCAGGCAACTCAATGTCTGGAAGATAATCCGGGTTGCGGTGCTGTGTGGCAATGTGCTGAGCAAGCTCCTCACGTCGGGCCCACAACGAGACTTTATTGCCGGCATCAGCAAAAACCTTAGCCAACGTGGTTCCCCACGATCCAGCGCCCATCACTGCAACAGTAGCCATGAATGTATTAGGTCCCTTCCGCGTTAGAGATCTTTCTCTGGCCTATAGGCTATAGCATGTGCCAGAGTATTCGAAGAATCAGATGCCGTACCCACCACACACCCTGTGCGGCTAACCACCCCTTGAGACAGAAAAAACAGACTAAGGTGGTCTCATAGAGCGACATTTATTCAACCGCGCAATTTATTAAGGGGATTAACCTGCCATGGGCACCAAAGAAGAGGGAAAGAAGATTAAAGGTTCCAAAAACTCCACTTCACAGGGCAAGAAAGTGGTTGAACAAGAGTTTATTTCTGGAACCCTTCACACTATTCCTCGCGATCCACTGGGGGAATTTCCCCGCGTGACCTTGGCCGCCGGCGCTGTCTTGTGGCGTGGAAGCCGCCTCGACCCTGAATTCGCAGTGATCCACCGCCCGCACTACGACGACTGGTCTTTGCCCAAAGGCAAGGTTGACCCTGATGAATCCCTCGTAGGCACTGTTGCCCGCGAGATCAAGGAAGAAACCGGCTTTGATGTTCGGCTCGAGGAGCTGCTAGGCAAAGTAACCTACCCAGTGAAAGGTCGTACCAAAGTTGTGTACTACTGGATTGGGGAAGCAGTAGGAAGTGAATTTGAAGAAAACAAGGAAGTCGATGAACTACGCTGGTTGGATCTCGATTCCGCTTTGGAGCTACTGACCTACGACGTTGACATTAACCTCTTGCGTACTGCGGCGCAGCGTATGCAAGAAATCATCACCACCCGCGTGCTCTATGTCCGCCATGCCCGCGCGCATGACCGGAAAAATTGGTCAGGCGATGACAATCTACGCCCGCTGGATAAAAAAGGCCGCCGACAAGCAGAAATGCTAGTTCCGCTGCTTCTTCCCTATGAGCCAACGGCTATCTATGCTGCTGTGCCCGACCGGTGCCACGACACCGCCGCCCCGCTTGCCGATGAACTAGGGCTTAACATTGGCACCGACTTATACTTCGGCGATGATGGCTGGGACGATTCCAAGAAGAAGTCCCAAGAGCTGTTTACTTCCATTGTGGCGCGCGGGGGAACCCCTGTCATCGTGGCGCAAGGCCACATAATCCCAGAGATGCTGCGCGCCATTGCTCCTGAAATATTTGCAGAGGAAGAGCTTAAGGCCAAGAAAGGGTCCGTATGGGTTCTTTCCTTTGCAGGTGAAAAACTCGTCGCCGCTGATTACCTTGCGTCACCGCTGCCACTGTTATAACCGGATGGTTTGAATGCTGGGCGCGTCGCTTCGAAAGAAGCGATCGCTTCTTCATCGCGAAGTGTCAAACTGATGTCATCAAGCCCTTCCAGCAAACGCCAGCGGGTGTAATCATCAATCTCAAAAGAATAGACGTTTTCACCTACGGTAACCGTGCGGGATTCCAGATCAACGCGTACTTCGACATCGCCGGCTTCTAGTTGTTTCCAGATGAGCTCAATGTCGTTGTGATCCATAATTCCCGCAAGCAACCCATCCTTGCTGGCATTACCGCGGAAGATATCCGCAAAACGCGAGGAAAACACGGCGCGGAAACCGTAGTCGCCCAATGCCCACACAGCGTGCTCGCGGGAGGAACCCGTGCCAAAGTCCGCTCCGGCGAATAGCACAGATCCGTGAACGAATGGCTCCTGATTCAAAATAAACTCAGGGTTTTTGCGCCAGTGGGAAAACAGTCCATCAGAAAAGCCTGTGCGTTTGACTGATTTAAGGTACACCGCCGGGATGATTTGATCCGTGTCCACATTCGAGTATCGCAATGGAACACCGATACCGGTGTGAGTGGTGAATTTCTCCATGTCAGCTCCTTGGATTGTGGTGTTGGCTTAACCTAAATCGGCGGGTGAGGATAAATAGCCGGTAACTGCAGTAGCGGCTGCAACAAGCGGCGAGACGAGGTGGGTGCGACCGCCCGGACCTTGCCGGCCTTCAAAGTTGCGGTTGGACGTTGATGCCGAACGTTCCCCTGGCGCAAGCTGGTCTGGATTCATTCCCAGGCACATAGAACATCCTGCGGTACGCCACTGAGCGCCGAAATCTAAAAAGACCTTGTCTAATCCTTCTTCTTCAGCCTGCTGTTTTACTTGTGCAGACGAAGGCACAACAATCATGCGGGTATCAGGTGCAATAGTCCGGCCTTTAACCACTTCTGCTGCGGCCCGAATATCCTCAATTCGTGCATTGGTGCACGATCCCAGGAATACAGTGTCAATTTTGATCTCGCGCAGTGGAGTTCCTGGAGTAAGGCCCATATAATCCAGCGCTTTTTGGGTAGCGGCTTTGGCATTGTCATCACCGCATTCTTCTGGGTCCGGCACTGTTGCGCTCAGCGGCAGGCCTTGACCAGGGTTAGTACCCCAGGTGACAAATGGCGTCAGTTCATCGGCGTTGATATTAACGACGGCGTCGAACTGCGCGCCTTCATCGGTAGGCAAAGACTTCCAATACTCGACTGCGGCGTCCCAATCTTTCCCCTGCGGCGCAAACTCACGCCCATTGACGTAAGCAAACGTGGTCTCATCAGGCGCAACCATACCGGCGCGCGCACCGGCTTCAATCGACATATTGCATAGCGTCATGCGCGCTTCCATACTCATGTTTTGGATCGCTTCACCGCGGTATTCGATGATATAGCCCTGACCGCCACCTGTTCCGATCTGCGCGATGATGGCAAGGATGAGATCCTTGGCACTTACGCCGGGCTGCAGCTGACCACTTACCTCAATTGCCATGGTCTTAAAAGGCTTGAGGGACAAGGTTTGTGTGGCCATTACGTGTTCTACTTCGGAGGTTCCAATCCCGAAGGCAATCGAGCCAAATGCGCCGTGGGTGGAAGTGTGGGAGTCACCGCACACGATAGTCATACCAGGCTGCGTGATTCCCAGTTGTGGTCCCACGGTGTGCACGATGCCTTGCTGAGCATCACCCATGGAATGCAGCCGTACTCCGAATTCTTCGCAATTGTGCCGCAGTGCGGACACTTGGGTGCGCGACACCTCGTCTTTAATTTCGAGGAGATTTCCGGTCTCAATTCCCACCGTGGGGACGTTGTGATCTTCGGTGGCCAGATGAAGTTCTGGGTGTCGCATCTTTCGTCCTGACAGGCGAAGTCCGTCAAATGCCTGCGGGCTGGTAACCTCATGGAGAAGTTGGAAATCGATATAGATTAAGTCTGGGGCGCCATCTTCACCCTGAGTAATGACATGGTCTCGCCATACTTTTTCTGCAAGTGTTAGCTTTTCTGACATTTCACTCACTCCACAACTTGAAATCTCATAAATCGGGACGTAAATTTCATTGTATGGGAGAGTATAGCGCAGTGTCCGGAATCAAGGTATTAGATCGCGCCGTCGCCATCATGCAGGCAGCGACAACTACTCCGTCTACCCTCGGCGATTTATGTGAGGTCACCGGACTCCCGCGGGCTACTGCGCATCGCCTTGCCACCGCGCTGGAAGCACATCACATTTTGTCGCGAACCACTGACGGTAAATGGACCGGTGGTCCGGGACTTCCCGGTAACAGCGATCACCTCCTGCGCGTAGCGGAACCTATATTGGAAGAGCTTGTGCGAACTACCGGCGAATCGGTCCAGCTCTACCAACTAGCAGGCAACGTCCGTATGTGCATTGCTGCACGCGAACCCCACGAGGGACTGCATAATGTGGTTCCTGTCGGAAGCAAGTTAACCCTCAGTTCGGGCTCAGCCGCCCATATTTTCGCCGCTTTCACCAATGTCATCGCGGAAGACGCAATCTTTAGCATAGAAACCCTAGATCGCGCGCGTAAAACCATGATTTCAGAATCAATCGAAGAACGCGAAGCCGGATTAGCATCCGTGTCCACGCCAGTTTTTGATCCCGAAGGTCACCTGATTGCCGTGTTATCCGTCTCTGGGTCTGCTGAGCGGTTCCGCCCTTCGCCCACTGATAAGTTTGGCCAAAAGCTTATCGATGCCTCCCAGAAACTCACCGCCGAGCTCTAATTAAGACGTTTTCACTCGGCGTTTCTCAGCTATTTTACAAACAGACAAGGCAAAATAGTCGCCATGTCACATTTGTTAGATGCGGGCGCTCTGCTGGAGTCCTTTGGCCCATGGGTTCTTTTGGGCATTGGTGTAGTTGTTTTTATTGAGTCCGGTGTTTTATTCCCTTTCCTTCCTGGTGATTCACTCCTCGTGACTGCAGCAATTGCTCGCGAGCAGTTTGGTTTCACGTTGCCTGCACTAATCGCTGTTGCAATGATTGCAGCGATTTTGGGCGACCAGGTTGGCTACTACCTCGGTCACCGCTTTGGCCGAAAGTTGTTTAAAGATAACGCACGAATTCTCAAAACTGAGCACCTTGTTGCTGCCGAAGAATTCTTCCGTCGCCGCGGCCCCATGGCACTAGTTATTGGCCGCTTTGTCCCAATCGTGCGTACTTACGTACCTGTTGCTGCTGGTACTGCACAAATGCCATATCGCCACTTCGTGGGTTGGAACGTCGCCGGTGCAGTTTTGTGGGTTGCCTCCATGGTGTTAGTTGGAACGCTGCTGGGCAACATCCCAGGAATCGCCGACTCAATTGACCGTATTGTCATCTTGATTGTCGTTTTGTCTGTTCTACCTATCGCTATTAAGGCATTGTGGAACATGAAGAACCAGCGTGCAGTTGCTAAGGGGCGGGCAGCTGCTGCCGCTCAGGAAAATGCCACAGGCGTGCAAGAAACAACCAAGTAAATAGGTTCGTTACCGAACAACCACCTGTCAAAGGCCATGCCAGCAAAGTTCTAAACTCCTGGCATGGCCTTTTAGTATGTTCTTTTAAACTTCGCCGTCCCTGGCGGGAAATTTTATTCCTAGCCCGGGTTTCTTCGTGTGAATATTAAGATAACGCAGCGGCATGTCACCGGCGACAATTTCCCTGTACGCCCTGCGCGGAATATTCACCATCACTCCTGGAGTCAATAGGGTTCGCTGCGCATGTGCTTTCTCCGCGTCAGCACCAATGAAAATTTCCCCACTTCCTTCTAGGATGTGGATGAAAACGTCAAGCTCGGGACCATCGTGCCAGGAAATCTTCTCTCCTGCCGGAATTGCAACGATGTTGATGTCTAGCTGACGTGGACTAATATCCATCTTCCATATAGCACCCTTACTTTCACTAGGCGCCTGCAAGATGTCACTACTATCGCCTACCACGTGTGTGGTCGAGTACTGATCAAGTGATTGCTCCATGGCATTTATCGTAGACAGGTTCACGGCACTTCGTCCCCTGATTGGCAAACCCAAGCTGGGAATACTCACGTGCCAGACATACGAGTGACACACATACACGTATTTACGAAACACAAAAACCGAACTAGTGAACATCACTTAGCTCGGTTTTAAACATTGTACCCCGTACGGGATTTGAACCCGTGTTACCGGCGTGAGAGGCCGGCGTCCTAGGCCGCTAGACGAACGGGGCTTGAATTAGGACGACCTTGCGGACTGGAACTACTTTAAAGGATGAAGACTAAAAGTTCCAAATCAATAGGTAAATCCCGCGCCGTTTTTGTCTTCTTTTGCAGCCGTGGTGCGGATCGAATCAGTGGTTATTCCGCGTGTTATCTGTAGATAATCAGTGGCTAGAAGAACTAGGGCTCGGGATGACGCGATGTGCGTTTTCCATCTGGGAGTTAGCTCCTGCTTCAACGATGTTGGTTTTTAGGGAAGTTTCGGATTATGGCTATGCCGCTTTCTCCAGTGGGTCAAACGCCTTCGCTACTAAATGAAACTGAGTGGGAAACTTCGTGCATCCTTCTCCTTTTCTGTCGGGGACTTTGTTTGTAATTGCACGATAACTCGTCTTTGTCCCGAGCAAAAGGGTCTGCCCGAAGGTGTTACTGGTTCTAACCCGCCCACCTATTGTTACCTGCGTCACTAGGAAACTGGTAGGGGCTACACCATGACCAGTTGTCACGTTTTCGCAGCACAAACGCTACTTATTCTACTATTTCTGGCCACAAATGCAAGGACAATCCGTGACAAAATGGATCCAACTGCGCCCACTATGAAAACTTGCGCGCCACAACCGGTGGGTGATAAATAGTCGCTAGTACCGAACCTTGCCATAGTAGAATTCGCAGACCGGCACGCCTTAGCCGGTATTGTTACTACGACAACATCTAAGACTTTCCTTGTCAGCAGAAGATTAAGACCAGACGGGATCTGCACAAAACATTATGGACGCTTCTTCTATCGCTTTGGTTTTTGAAGGGGGAGGAACTCGCAATAGTTACGTCGCTCCTCTAGTCCAGCGGCTTATCGCAGAGGATATTACCGTGGGGTGGGTCGGCGGAATTAGCGCAGGGGCAACGTTGGCTGCTGCGTATTTGACAGGCAACCCGGCGCGTGCACGGGAGGCTTTTGTGGAGGCGGTGGTAGATCCGCGTGCCGGCGGTATACGGTCTTTCTTTTCCGGTAGGGGCTACTTTAATGCGGAGTATATTTATGAGACTTCGACACAACCTGAGGGGCTTTATCCCTTTGATTTTGCCGCGATTTCCAACCACCCGGCGCAACTAGGCATCGCTGCTGTTCGCGCTGACACTGGGGAAACAGTGCATTGGACACGCGCCGATATCCCGGATTTGCCCAGCCTTGTTCGCCGTGTTCGCGCCAGCTCCACGATGCCTATTCTCATGCCCATGCCGCTTATCAATGGTGTTCCTTATGTCGACGGTGCCCTTGGCCAATCGGGTGGGATACCCATCGATCAAGCCCACAATGCCGGTTTTGACCGGCTAGTTGTTGTTCGCTCGCGTCCTCGTGGTTTTCGGCGTAAGCCTCCGAAATACCCTGGGATATTTAGCCGCGTTCTTCGAAACTACCCAGAGGTAGCGCGCCTCGTGCGAACGAGGCACGAAAGGTACAACGCGACGGCGGAGAGCATCGAAGAGCTAGAAAGCGAAGGCAAAGCATTCGTCTTCTATCCGGATAATATGCGCATAGGAAACTCTGAGCGCAATCTGGCAAAGCTCGAAGCCAACTTTGCAGCGGGGGAACAACAAGTAGCCCGCGACTTCCCCACTCTGCGTGAATTTATCCAAGGCTAGCGCTTAAACATTGAGCTAGTTAGTTGTAAAAATAAACCGGTTTTCCAAGCGCGGCTGCCACAAGGCGGCGGTGTCGGCTTTGAGTGTTTTAAGGTGCGGCGAGGTTTCTTCCTCCACAGCGTGGATATAGCCAGGTACTAGCTCGCGCGGCAGACGCAGGCCGAGCGTGAGATGCGGGATCCACTTGGCGCCCCTGCCCTCGGGGTTGGTGGCGCTGATATCGCGGGCGGCTGCCTCCACGGTCTCGTTAGTATCGAGCAGCCACGCTACCGTTTGCTTTCGTTTAGTTCCAAATACGATAACCCCAGAGCGCGTAAAAGTAATCGGCATCAGCGGCGGTAGCAGCTTAGACGCCGCCGCAACAGTCCGTGTGTTCATTTCCGGAGAAAACGTAACTGTAATGTGTGGGCGCTGGCGTTGAGCAGGAAAACCGCGTGCGTGCAAACGGGAAAACAAATCTCTAATCTGCTGCTCATCGTCAGGTGTGAGGTATAGCAAGATGTTGTCTGGGGATCGTTTACTCATTGCTGTCCGATTCTACCGGCGCTCGAAACTGTCGTAAGAACACCTCGGCTACACTTGACAGTTAACATTGACTATTCAAGTGCGCAGGGGTTTGCTCTACGTGGTGTATGTATCTGCTAACACGTGTACCTATGCCACTATGGGTTGCCGCCTGCGCAAAGGCCTAGATGGAGAAATCATGTTTGTTGACCTCAACGCCGATTTAGGCGAAACCACGGCAGGCAATCCGGTGGCCGATGACGCCGCGATGTTGGACATGGTCTCCTCCGCCAACGTGGCGTGCGGGTTCCATGCCGGAGACGCTCATTCGATTGCTCAAACCCTCCATGCTGCTGCGCGCGCTGGTGTGACGGTAGGTGCACATGTTGGCTACAACGATATAGCCGGTTTTGGTCGCCGTTTCATGGACTACGACCCCGCGGAGCTTGCCGATGAAACCACCTACCAAATCGGCGCTCTCTCAGCGTTAGCTAAGGCCGCCGGTACGCAGGTGAAATACGTCAAGCCACACGGCGCGCTTTATAACGCAATTGTGCACGATAAAAAGCAAGCCGAGGCCGTAGTCGCCGGTATTCGCGCTTTTGGCGACCTACCTGTGATGCTGCTGCCCGGTGGCGTTGCAGTTGATGTGGCAGAAAAAGCTGGTCTTACGGTCATCCGCGAGGCCTTTGCTGACCGCGGATACAACCCAGATGGCACTTTGGTATCTCGTCGTAGCCCGAAGGCGCTGCTCCATGATGTCAACGAAGTGGTCGCTCGCGTGGTCCAAGTCGCTGAGTCCGGTAGTGTGACCGCTATCGATGGTTCGGTTCTCAACGTCGATGCTCAATCTATCTGCACACATGGGGATTCACCAGGTGCAGTGGAGATGCTGCGATCAGTTTTAGGCGAACTCACGAAGCGCAACATCACGGTTCGGAGCGTTCTTGCATGAAAATTCACGCAGTAGGAACTCGCGCGCTACTTATAGATCTTGATGATCTTAGCGCCGTCATGGATTGGCACGCCGCTATCAAGGATGCACACGTACCAGGCCTAGTGGATGCCATCGCAGCCGCTACAACATTGCTGTTGAAGTTTGCAGCGCCCTCGCAAGCCAAGGCGGCGCGCGAATTCCTGAAAGATTTCACGGTGGAAAAGCGTGTGGCCGGTGACTCCCGCACGGTGGAGATAGACGTGGTCTATGACGGTGAGGACTTAGCCGCTGCTGCAGAGGCAGTGGACTTAAGTCCAGAGGCATTGATTGACTGGCACACCTCGACTGAATGGACTGCTGCATTCGGCGGATTCGCGCCGGGCTTTACCTATTGTGTCCCTAGTGATGCATCGGAAGGTAAGGACTTTCCGCGGCGCCCTTCCCCACGCACGGCAGTCCCCATGGGCGCGGTCGCATTGGCGGGGAATTTTTCTGCGGTCTACCCGCGGACATCGCCAGGCGGTTGGCAGCTTATTGGACGCACGGCCTCTGCGATGTGGGATTCGCAAGCAAAGCCACCGGCGTTA
This sequence comes from Corynebacterium sp., assembly GCA_034091885.1. GTDB lineage: Bacteria > Actinomycetota > Actinomycetes > Mycobacteriales > Mycobacteriaceae > Corynebacterium. Next base: position 12,335 of record JAXFXA010000031.1, on the reverse strand, counting down.
TTGCAGCCTGGGGATAAGGTGCGCTACCGCCGCGTCACCGACTTTGCTACCCCGCCGCAATCCGCTGACGCCCACTCGCTTATGCTTACGCGTCTACCCAAAGCAGAGCTTATCGATGCCGGCCAACTCACCCTGTATGAAGACCTCGGCCGCCCAGGTTTAGGTGACCTTGGCGTATCACTTTCTGGCGCCGCCGACCGCGCCGCGGCGCGCACCGCAAATCGCGCTGTCGGCAATGCGGCGCACGCCACGGAATTAGAAAACATCGGGGGCCTCCATCTCAAAGCACTAAGTGACATCGTGGTCAGCGTAACCGGTGCACTAGCTACCGTCACCATAACCTCTGCGCACGGAAAGACGATTCCCGCGAGCTTGGCAACACCTTTGTTAGTTCCAGCGGGCGCCGAATTGAAAGTCGCGGCAGCAACGCGCGGTCTGCGCACTTATGTAGCCATCCGCGGCGGGTTCGCCGCATATACAGAATTGGATTCAGCTTCCACGGATATTCTCTCTGGGCTGGGTCCTGCACCATTGCAAGCCGGTGACACTCTTTTTGCGGTCCCAGAGAAATTCAGCACTCCTGGAGTCACCGTGCCGACGTTAAGCAATCCGTTGCGCGTTGTGGGACCTCACAGCACAGCCGAAGACGCTGACAAAGACACAAATTCGGGTGAAACTCACGGTGAGGTGCGTTGTGTTTTGGGTCCACGTGCTGACTGGTTTAGTAAGGAAGCTATTGCTGAGTTTCTATCAACGCAGTGGGTCGTCACAGCAGACTCGAACCGCGTCGGGCTGCGCTTGCAACACCCCAATGACACAGTATTGGACAGGGTTCGGGAGGGCGAGTTGGCATCGGAAGGCATGGTGCCCGGTTCCATCCAGATCCCACCGAGCGGCTCCCCTGTTGTGTTCTTGCGAGATCACGCAGTGACCGGTGGCTATCCAGTCATCGCCACCGTGATTGATGAAGACGTTGACATTGCAGCACAACTTCCACCGGGTGCAACTGTGAAGTTCACCGAGTTTTCTACCAGCCAATAAATCTCTATCACTTACGCTCAAAGGGTAAATACTATGACAATTTCTTCCGTTCTTATTGCCAACCGCGGTGAGATAGCAGTGCGCATCGCCCGCACTGCCCGTGACCTAGGAATTCGTTCAATCGCGGTGTATTCCGAGGCAGATGCCGGGGCCTTTCACACCCAGGTAGCGGACGAAGCCTACGCGCTATCAGGTAATACCGCTGGTGAGTCTTACATGAATGTCGCTGCCGTTTTGGATATCGCGCATCGCGCAGGTGCTGATGCTATCCACCCCGGCTATGGCTTTTTATCAGAGAATGCAGATTTTGCCCGCGCAGTCGTAGACGCCGGGCTTATCTGGATCGGTCCCACACCGGAATCTATTGAGTTGCTCGGCGATAAGATTGCAGCCCGCAAGGCTGCTGAGGAAGCTGGCGCACCGCTGGCGCCTGGAACCTCCCAGCCAATTTCTGATTGGGAAGAAGCCAAGGCTTTCGCCGAAGAACACGGTTTGCCCATCGCCATCAAGGCTGCATTTGGTGGCGGCGGCCGCGGTCTCAAAGTTGTCGACAATGCCGACGATATTGAAGAAGCCTTCAATTCAGCTGGCCGCGAAGCCAAGGAAGCATTCGGACGCGCGGAGTGTTATGTGGAGAAATTCTTACGCAATCCGCGCCACGTAGAGGCTCAAGTCATCGCGGATACCCACGGTAACGTTCGCGTTTTGGGCACTAGGGATTGCTCTACTCAGCGCCGCTTTCAGAAATTGATCGAGGAAGCACCAGCACCAGCGCTTAACGATGCGCAATGCTCCCACATTATCGAAGGCTCTCGGGCCATTTGTGCGAAGGTGGGCTATACCGGTGCGGGCACCGTTGAATACATTGTCTCTGAAGATGGAACGGTTTCCTTCCTCGAAGTCAACACTCGCGTGCAGGTGGAGCACCCCGTGACTGAAGCGGTTACGGGAGTAGACATCATTGCCGAACAGTTCCGCGTCGCCGCAGGCGAAAGGCTCAGCATCGACGAAGACCCGCGATCTAATGGACATGCCTTTGAATTTCGTATCAACTCCGAGGACATTCTCAATGGATTTGCCCCTTGCCCTGGCACTATCACCAAATTTGAGCCACCAACAGGTCCTGGCATCCGCGTGGACTCTGCGGTTCGGTCAGGCTCGGTAATTCCTCCGTACTATGACTCGCTCATCGCCAAGCTTATTGTGTGGGGTCCTACCAGGGAGATTGCGCTGCGACGCGCACGCCGAGCCCTGCAGGAATTTACCATCACTGGTGTTCGCACTGTGCTACCGTTCCACCGCGATATGGTTGAACGGACAGAGCTTGCTACAGAAGACATCGGCGTCTACACCGACTGGGTAGACCACAACTACTCTCCAAGTGCAGCAGTAGAATCCGTCGATATTGAATCTATCTACGACGAGCGCACCGCCGTTGCAGTGGAGATAGATGGCAAGCTGGTTAACATTGGTTTCCCAGTGTCCCTCCTCGGCTCCGGTAGTGCTGGTGCATCAGTTTCTGGGTCCGCGTCCACGGCAGAAGAGGGCAATGATGACGCAGCTTCTGGGGCTGTTCGTGCGAAATTTGCCGCCAACTTAGTCAGCTGGAAAGTCGATGATGGCGCCGAAGTCTCAGAGGGCGATGTTATTGCCGCCGTTGAAGCCATGAAGATGGAATCAAACATCAAGGCACCTTGTACAGGCACGATTACGTTTAAGGCCAACCCTGGCGAGCGAGTAGAAGCAAATGCCGTCATAGCCACCATCAGCCAGACCTGCGCAAAATAAGGGGTTGTGGCTGCATCCACAGGCGCAGCCACAACCCCTTAACCGATTACCGCAGATTTATGACCAGAGTGCGGCAATACCTGCCAACGAACGGAATCCGATGAAAATCGTGATTAACCAGGCCAAAACACCCACGGACAGCAACCACTTTGGGTACTCGTAGCCGCCGAGGAGGTCACGACGACGCCATGCCACCCAGATAACTAGGGCGAAACCGATAGGCAAAATAAGGCCGTTAAATGCACCAGCGAAAATGAGCAGCTCCTGCGGTGCCTTCTCCAAGATGAAGAACGCGATGGTGCATACGCTGATAAACGCGATAACGCCAACGTTGCGCACAGTGTCGGAAGTCTCACGAGTGGTAACGAAGGTAATCGAGGTATATGCCGCACCAATAACAGAGGACAAACCGGCAGCAAACAACACGACACCGAAGGCACGCAAACCAATTTCGCCTGCGGCGTGGAAGAACGCATCTGCTGCTGTGTTGTCTTTGGACAACGCTACGCCTGAGGCAACAACGCCCAAGATGGCCAGGAACAGCAATACGCGCATAATGCCGGTGATAAGAACCGACCATACAGACGTAGTGGTGATGTTTTTAATGTGTTCTGGGCCGGTAAGACCCGAGTCAATTAAGCGGTGTGCACCGGCAAAGGTGATGTATCCGCCCACCGTTCCACCGATCAATGTGGTAATCACGAAGAAGTCAACTTGCTCCGGCAGGAATGTGTTACGCAAAGCGTCACCTACCGGTGGCTGCGAGACAATTGCCACGTACAACATGAGCAAAATCATGACGGCACCGAGAACAATGACCAAACGGTCCAATGCAATACCTGCGCGCTTGGACAAGAACACAAATATTGCAATAGCAGCAGCTAATACACCACCCCATCGTGCATCCATGCCCAGCATGGCGTTCAGACCCAAGCCTGAGCCGGCGATATTACCGATGTTAAACACCAGTCCGCCGATGAATACGAATACAGCCATAACCCAACCCAGTCCGGGGAGCACTGTGTTGCCCAACTCATTTGCACGCATTCCAGCCACTGCCAGCACACGCCACACGTTCAACTGAATAGCGATGTCCACAACGATGGACAAGAAGATTGCAAATGCGAAAGCCGCACCCATCTGCACTGTGAATACAGATGTTTGAGTCAAAAAGCCTGGACCGATGGCTGACGTCGCCATCAAGAACATGGCACCTGCCATGGCGCCAATACCTGCTGGTGGTTTCTTGGCCACCTCTACTGATTCAGCACTCACTAATCAATCCCTTTCGTGATGGAGTCTCAATGTAATTCCTCACATCTTAAAAGGTCGCTGAAAAATCCGTAAGAATTTGCACTATTCCTACCCCAGTGCATCTAAATTTTTACCCCCACTGACTGTCCTGAGCATGCTATCCGGACGTTGTTCAGCTTAAGCCTAAGCTAAACAACTTTGAGTTAGCCACCGTAGTTCGCACGCTTATAAGTAACAGTTGTTATGTAATCATCGTCTTTTTGCTTGACAGTTCCTTGACATCTAGGCCGCCTTGTATACCCCCTAGACTGCAATATGCGCTTAATTATCAAGTGTCGTGACTGGTTTTTGTAATAAAGTTTGAGCGAAGGTTGCAAAGCTCTTCCGCAGTTCGAGCCTTAACCATTGGAAGAGCTTTACACCATTCACTATCTAACGCGCCTCGAAACCTCCCCATATTGGGAGTTTCCTCGAAGCGTATCCCTATCTTTCCGATTCTTGGAGAAACCATGCCTAGTTTTAACGCGCGCCAAATTACTGAGCTTGCACGTCTAGCCCCGCAAATTTTGGGCTCTGTTGTTGCCATCATCACGCTTATCGCAGGCCTAGCCGGCGGCGCCGGCAGCTCTGCCAATGATGGCGGCACGACTCTGCCTCCTTCAAACAACACCCCAGTAGTGACAAATCCGACGATCCCTGGCGTTCGGATTCCGCTTCAGGAAGCAAGTTCCTTCACGCAAAATTATGTAACCTTGGATACCACCATTCAAGTTAACAACCGGCAGTATGCTCACTCAGTTGTCGCAAACAACACTAATGACAGCGGCATCAACCGACTAACTACATTGTACGTGGAAGGTCTAAACGGAGAATACCGATCCTTAAACACAAAGCTTGGTCTCCAGGATGGAGTAAATCCAGCGCTTGCTCACGGTAAAATTTCTGTTTCGGTCTTTAATAAAACTGGCTCCAGAAAAGACTATGATTTCAGCGTTCTCCGCGGCCGAGAAGCAAACGTAAATATACCGCTTGATAATTCAAGTTACGTGCGGATTTTCTTCCACGGATTTGACAAAACTGGAAAAGAGATTGCTACAAACGGTATTGCAATGCTCAGCCCTGTTCTGGTGAAATAACCAGCGAAAATTATCTGGACTAATCAGCTCACGCTGGCTGTATGCGCAGAGTTTCTAGTTTAGAGTTTTAAACCGCCGTGACCATAAACTAGGTCACGGCGGTTTTCCATTTGTTTATAGCAAGCTAGATTCGACATTCGGATAAAGCTTAGACGGCTCAAGTGATTCGAAAACACTCCACGCAGTGTCGGACTAGGAAGCAGAGCGCATCACGTCGAGGGCTTCGTCACGGCTGTGGCCGCAGATTTCGAGAAGGTCGACGATGATGGAACGTGACTGGGCCAAGATGGCGTGGGCGGATAAAGGCCGGCCAGCGGCGATGTTTGGGTGGGCTTGATGTGCTAGGACGTGTAGTTGTTCGGCTAGGTCATCTAGCTCGCCGGGGGCGGGGTGTGGGTGCTGGAGGGCATCGGCAAGCGCGCAGGTGATAGCGCTGAGCTTGGCGATGACTGCTAGCTGTGCGGCAGATACCTCGCCGTTATCCTCAACGAGGGCGAGGGCGCGGCGGGCCAAGACGCGAGTGTTGCGGATGGCATTGTCGACAGGGTCGAGAATGCGCAGGAGCGCGCCAAGGCGGGTGCGGCTGCGCCACATCAAAGGAGACACGGATATTGCTTCTTTGCTCTCTTGGGCCGCGGCAATCATCTTATTTATCCCGGTTTGGGTTCCACGGGCCTTGTGCAAGGATTCGGCAATGCCTGCAGTGTCATGATCGGGAAGCTCTCGGGCAACCTCGGCCAAGATGGTGGAGGTAATGCGCAGCATTTTCGCCACCTCGCGTTGCCCGGCGCGCAGCGGCAGAATGGGGAAAAATCCTAATACGATTAGACCTACGATGCCGCCAATGAAGGCGTCTGTCATGCGTTCGAAACCGCCGGAGGTGCTGGGCGGCAAGATGGTGGCTACCAAGATTGAAGCGAATGCTGCTTGGTTGGCCACGAGTACGCCGCGGTCAAGAAGCATGCCTGCGGTCACGGCACACATCACGCCGAAGGCAATTTGCCAAGGGCCGCTGCCGATGCTGGCCACTATGAGGTCGCCCAAGCCCACGCCGACAGAAACGCCGACAACTAGCTCAAGTGATTTGCGGAAGCGCTCGCCGCCCGCGGTGGATAAAACAATGACGACACTCATTGGGGCAAAGAAGGGGTGCTCGTGGCCGATGAGCAGACCCACCCAGTAGGACAATCCGGCTGCCAGACCAACTTGGAGGACGTAAGTCCAATTGTCTTTGACGCGGTTGATGCCGTCTTGCAGTCGTGTTGGCACTAAGGTCTTCTCCCTCTGGGTCTGCTCCCCTACATAAATACTTGAGTAAATATACTCGCACTCGTGAGCCCGAGACTTTTATTGTTGACAAGCTCGCTGCTGCAGTCCCAAGATGGAACGAGTTCCACGCCGCAATAAGGTTGCCGCAATAAGGTTGCCGCAATGAGGCCGCCGCAATGAGGCTATGGCCAATATATAGAAAGAATCATTATGAGCTTTTCCCTACCTGCTACATCTGATCATCCGGCAATTGCTGAGTTTAAAGACATCGTGGGCGCGGACAATGTTTTAACGTCCTTGCGTGCCACTGCTGCTTTTAGTAAGGGGTATCGCTTTGGCGGCGGACCTTTGCTCGCCGTGGTGCGGCCGACCACTTTGGTACAGATGTGGGAATTGCTGCAGGTATGCGTGGATAACAACTTTATTGTGATCCCGCAAGCAACCAATACTGGTGTCACTGGCGGTTCGGGTCCAGGTTTCCAGGAGTATGACCGTCCTATTGTTTTGATCTCTACTCTGCAGATTAAGGGTGTTCACCTTATTAATGATGCGCGGGAGGCTATCTCCTTGCCCGGAACGACCTTGATTGAGCTTACTGACGCGCTGGCTGAACATGACCGTGAGCCGCATTCGGTTATTGGTTCAACCTCAATTGGAGCTTCAGTTATTGGCGGCATTGCTAACAACTCTGGCGGTAGCCAAATTCGCAAGGGCCCAGCCTTTACTCGCGAGGCCATCTTTGCCCGAGTCAATGAACAGGGCAAAGTTGAGCTGGTCAATCATTTAGGCATTTCGCTTGGCGATGACCCCATCACCGCCCTCACCCGCCTCCAGCGCGGCAGTTGGTCGCCTACCGATGTCACCCTGGCGCCTGCCGATTCCGCCGAGACCGAATACGCCGTGCAGTTGCGGCAGATGGAGCCTACTCCTGCGCGGTATAACGCCAACCCCGACTTTTTGTTTGAGTCTGCTGGTTGCGCGGGCAAAATCATGGTCTTTGCTGTGCGGACTCGTTCCTTCCCGCTGGAGAAGAACCCTCAAATGTTCTACATTGGCACCAATAGCGCGCGCGAGCTGGAAGAAATCCGCCGCCTATTCTTAGGCGCTAATATGCCTATCCCCATCTCCGGTGAGTACATGGGGCGCAGTTCCTTTGACCTCGCCGCTAAATACGGCAAGGACACCTTTCTGCTCCTCAAGCACATGAGCTCTGGTGTGCAAACCCGTATGTTTGCTTTCAAGTTGTGGGTCAATGGTCTGTTTTCTAAAGTCCCCGGCTTTGGTCCGACCTTTGCCGATTCCGTCTCCCAATTCATTTTCGGCCTTCTGCCTAATCACCTGCCTAAGCGCATGAGGGACTACCGCGACCGCTTTGAACACCATTTGTTGCTCACTGTCAGCCACGACCAAGTTGATACCAGTGAGAAAATGCTCACCGAGTTCTTTGCTGAGGCCGACCACAACGGCGACTTCTTCATCTGCACCGAAGATGAACAGCAAAGCGCCAGCCTGCACCGCTTTGGCGCCGCAAGTGCCTCCACCCGTTACACCGCTATCAAGCGCAAGCGTGTGGGCGGGCTTATTCCCATTGACGTTGCACTCCCCCGCAATGACTGGGATTGGCTCGTGGAACTGCCAAAGGAGATGGCCGACCAAATAGAAATCTCCGCTTACTGCGGTCACTTCTTCTGCCACGTCCTCCACCTCGAATACGTGGCCAAGAAGGGCGTAGACGCCAACAAGCTACACGATGAGATCCAAGCTTGGCTCGAACAGCGCGGCGCCAAACTCCCCGCCGAGCACAACTTCGGCCGCCTCTATCACATGCCCGCAGAGATGGTAGAGCACTTCAAGCAACTAGATCCCACCAATACCTTCAACGCAGGCATTGGTGGTTCCTCCCCGAGGAAGAACTGGGCGTAGTTTTTCATCCTCCCCTAGAGTGGACACTACTGTTTTCTAAGTATCCCATTCACGGGGAGGACATATGAGCATCTCGTCTGGCACTTCAGTGGTTAAACCACGTCCAGATAGGCAGATTCCGGCAGGAGCGATTGATACCCACGCACACTTTTATCCAGCGTTCTACTTAGATGCGCTGGAGGATGCAGGCGTCAGCGCGCGACAAACTGACATTGCACGCGGGATGCGAGCGGATTCTACTGCTGAGGACATCAAGTATCGGTTGGAGTGGGCTGACAAGGCCGGGGTGGCCACTCAAGTAATCTCCGTTAGCCCCCAGGCACCAGCTGTTGCAGACGCACACCAAGCGCGCACGTTGGCAGAGATGATCAACGAGCACTACTTGAGTATTTGCACTGACTACCCCCACCGTTTCTTGGCCTATGCCGCCCTGCCACTACCGCATATCGATGCCGCACTCGCTGAAATCGACCGCGTTCGCCGCCAAGATTTTGTCGGTTTTACCATCAACACTTTCTTGCCCGGTGGTAAATCCAATTTCACGGTAGAGTTCGATCCTGTGTGGGAAGCGCTCAACGAGATAGGCGCCGTGGTCAATATCCATCCCACTGGTCAAGGATTGTGCGCGCCGGCAATCACCGACTTTGATCTCCACTGGGTAAACGGCGCTCCCGTGGAAGACGCCACTGCCGTTTTGCAACTGTTGAAAGCCGGAATCAATGTCCGCTACCCCAACATCACATTCCATGTTGCCCACTTAGGTGGGGACCTCGCTTTTATGGCTCAGCGTTTAGAGGACAACTTCACCGATTGGGACGCATTCCCTGCCTCACCCCAAGCGTCCTTGCAGTCGATGTACTTTGATGCCGCCAACTTTCACGAACCCGCCCTGCGCGCCGCTCTTGACACCTATGGCTCCACCCAGGTTCTCAGCGGAAGCGACTTCCCCTATTTCCAACAAAACAAATACGTGCGTGCCTTCGATTACATCCGCACCGCCGACATCACCGAACACGACAAAGCCTCCGTGCTGCGACGCAATGCTTGTGCACTTTACGGGTGTAATTAGTCCACATACCTGCAACTAAAGCTAGGAAGACAACAGCCAGCTCTTTCGGTTTCAGTTGTGCAGAGTGCTGCTTGGCGATGCAAGGAGTTTCATCACCTGTTTTGCACGAGGCTACTTAACTGTTTCTTCTAGATACTTAATAGCCTTATCAATTTCCTTGCCCGAATACTGTTGAGATTTCATCTCAGCTCGCAATTTGTCAACGGAAAAATCACTACGGTTTCCGTCGTAGTAGGCTTCAGCAAAATTATTGGCGTAATCTTGCCAAGTGAGGTCATACTTGGCAAAGAAGTGCTCCAAGCCCTTAAGCACTGCTTCCGATTCCTTCTTCGTCATGTGCAACTCATTGATCCATTCCTCAACCTGAGGCTCGTTGAGTGCAACACTTTCGAATTCGTTGGAATATCCATTGGAGTCTTGAACTCTCGTGCGGTACGGGGTGCCAACGCGGTCCGTGATGAACTTAGCCATACCGAGGGCGTAGTAACGGAAATCAACATTATCTTTGATAACGCTTAGAACCATATCAGTATCCTTTGGACCTGAAGGAGAATCTTGTTCATAGCTAGGCAGGAACTGATCCCTTTCCGGAGCTGTGCGAGCCTCACGGAAAGTGCTCTCGAAGCCACTGTAACTATAGTAGTTTCCACTTGTAGCCCAGCTCAATGCACTTCCTAACAGATCCCGCTTCTCTAGAGGTACGCTGGCTATGATCTGCTCCTTCTCATCATCTGAAACTCCGCTGAGGCTGTTTACATAGGCCGCGTGAGGGTACTTCTCCTCGCTCCCACTTTTTGCCTTCCCTTGCGAAGAATTCGAGGCAATGTCAGTAGAAGAGTTCGTGGAAGTGAACGAACAACCAGTTAAAGCTAGGGATACGCCGGTCACACACGCTAAAAGAACCAAGCGCGTGGAGAATAAGTGAGATCGTCCTTTGCCTTGCAAGATGGGACTCCTAGTCTGTATCAGAATGCATGATAGGGAAAGCTGTGCAAACCACCCAATAACAACACTTTATATGCTCTCAACAATTAAGTGCAGGAACTTCGCAGCTCTACTTTGCCACACGCTGGAATTTGAAAATGGCCCAACTGAGAATTTTGTTATCGAACGCGTAGGTATTTAGCCCAATTCTGAGAACGGAAATCTATGCGCACCAACTCGGTTGAATGCTCCTTGCATCATTCGGGCATATATGTAAAAATCTCCGCAAGCATTGCTATATACAAGGCTTGCGGAGATTCTTAATTTGTACCCCGTACGGGATTTGAACCCGTGTTACCGGCGTGAGAGGCCGGCGTCCTAGGCCGCTAGACGAACGGGGCTTATAGGACGTGAAACTACTTCTAGCAGTATTCACCGCTGGCCTACCAGGACTCGAACCTAGAATGACGGTACCAGAAACCGTAGTGTTGCCAATTACACCATAGGCCATTGCTGCTCGTAGCGTACTAACTTCGCTTTAGTGCTTGTTTGCGCGCTGTGCAACGTTTAATAACTATAACGAGTTATTCACACCTTGCCAAATCGGCAGGATATTGGCTATTTTCCCGTCAAAACTAGCCGGAGAAAATTGGTGTGAATAACATCGTTGTTAGTCGTTTCGAGGCGCCAACCTAGTTTGCATCGGCAGCCTGAAATGGGGTCTGCTCACGGGCGGCACGCAGACGGTAAAGTGTGGATTCCTTACCCAGAAGCTCCATCGACTCAAATAGCGGTGGGGAGATTGCAGCACCGGAGATGGCCACACGCAGGGCACCGTAGGCCTTGCGAGGCTTGAGCTCCAGATCCTCAATGAGTGCCTTGGACAGTACGGCCTCGATATTGGCGGTGGTCCACTCATCGACGGACTCGAGGGCAGCAATTCCAACTTCAAGAGGCTGGATTGCATCCTCTTTCAAGTTCTTCTTTGCAGACTTCTCATCTAGGGCCAATTCCTCGTCAGGGATGGAGAGGAATTTAAGAAGGTCGTAGGCATCGGCAAGCATCTTGATGCGTGTTTGCACCAAGTCTGCGGCGACAGCAAACTTGGCGCCGTCGTAGTCAGCGGGGAAATCTGTGTACTCGGTGAGGTAGTTGCGCAACCGGAAGGCGAACTCCTCGGGCGCGAGCAAGCGGATGTGATCGGCATTGATAGCCTCCAACTTCTTTTGATCAAAGCGCGCAGGGTTACCCAGCACATCCTTGATATCAAAGTTGGCCACCAGCTCTTCCATGCTAAAAATGTCTTGGTCAGCAGACAACGACCAACCAAGAAGCGACAGGTAGTTGAGCATTCCTTCAGGGATAATGCCGTTATCGCGGTGGTTAAATAGATTTGACTGCGGGTCACGCTTGGACAGCTTCTTATTACCCTCGCCCATAACGAACGGTAGGTGACCGAACTCCGGGGTGAACTTGGCGACACCGATGCGCTTCAGCGACTCGTAGAGAGCGATCTGGCGCGGGGTCGATGGCAGCAGGTCCTCACCACGCAGGACGTGAGTGATCTCCATCAGAGCGTCATCGACCGGGTTAACCAGGGTGTAGAGCGGTTCACCGTTGGAGCGGGCAATAACGAAGTCCGGAACCAGGCCGGCCTTGAACTCGATACGACCGCGAACGAGGTCATCGAAGACAATGTCCTCGTCCGGCATACGCAGGCGAATCACCGGCTTGCGCCCCTCTGCACGGAAGGCTTCCTTCTGCTCCTCGGTGAGGTTGCGGTCATAGTTGTCGTAGCCCAGCTTCGGGTCACGGCCGGCGGCCTTGTGGCGCTCCTCAACCTCTTCAGCGGTGGAAAAGGCCTCATACGCTTCACCGGCGTCAATGAGACGCTGCAATACATCGGCGTAGATGTCCTTGCGCTGCGACTG